>NZ_AGBF01000077.1 GCF_000225525.1 Streptomyces zinciresistens K42
TCGCCTCCGCCGAACCGAAGCCGAGCAGCCCGAAGGCCACCAAGACCCCGGGGGCCGGGCCGGCCCCGACCGCCGCGCCGCCCACGGTCCCCGCCACCGGCGGCCCCGGCCCGACCGCCACGCAGAGCGGCCCCGCACCGGAGCCGACCGCCTCCGCCACCACCACCGACCCCGGCACCGGAACCGTCGCGAACGGCCCCGGTGACCCCAGTCCTCTCGCGCGGGAGCCCGGCCCCTCCGCCGCCGCGCCCGCCGATCCGTCCTCGGAGAACACCGTCTGATGGCATTCCGCTCCCGCCGTCACGGGCCCGCGACCGGAGCCCGTGACGGTTCCCGGCGCCGCCGTGTGCCCATGCGAATTCTTTTGCCCCTGTTCGTCCTGGTTGCGCTGATGGCGATGCTGATGCTGCGGGGCTACACCCACAGCGAGATCCTCGCCGACTACCGCGTCCGCTCCGCCGCCCCCGCCGACAGGGTGCCGCGCGCGATCCGCGAGGGCGGCCCCGTCATCGACTCCCGCGGCGGCCGCCCCACGACCCTGAAGGTGCCGGACGGCCGGATCGTCCTCACCTTCGACGACGGCCCCGACCCGCGCTGGACGCCGAAGGTGCTGGACGCCCTGAAGAGGAACAACGCGCGCGCGGTGTTCTTCATCACCGGCACCATGGCCTCCCGCTACCCCGACCTCGTCAGGCGCATGGTCAAAGAGGGCCACGAGATCGGGCTGCACACCTTCAACCACCCCGACCTCTCCTACCAGTCGAAGAAGCGCATCGACTGGGAGCTGTCCCAGAACCAGCTCGCGCTCGCGGGCGCCGCCGGCATCCGCAGCTCCCTGTTCCGGCCGCCGTACTCCGCACAGGCCAAGGCCATGGACAACAACTCCTGGCCGGTCACCGAGTACATCGGCAACCGCGGCTACCTCACGATCGTCACCGACCTCGACGCCGACGACTGGCACAAGCCGGGCGTGGACGAGATCGTCCGCAGCGCCACCCCCGAACGCGGCAAGGGCGCCGTCGTCCTCCTGCACGACTCCGGCGGCGACCGCGGCCAGACCGTACGGGCCCTGGACAAGCTGATCCCCCGGCTCCAGGGCCAGGGCTACCGGTTCCAGAACCTCACCCGGGCACTGGACGCGCCGAGCGCGCACACCCCCGTCACCGGCCTCGACCTGTGGAAGGGCAAGGCGTGGATCTTCCTGATCGACGCCTCCGACAACATCACCACCGTGCTGGTCGCCGGCCTCGCGGTGATCGGCTTCCTCGTCATCGGCCGCTTCGGCCTGATGCTGCTGCTGTCCGCCCTGCACGCCCGCCGCACCCGCGCACGGGACTTCACCTGGGGCCCCGGCGCGCCGGTCACCGAGCCGGTGTCGGTGCTGGTACCGGCGTACAACGAGGCCAAGTGCATCGAGGGCACCGTGCGTTCGCTCCTGCGCAGCGACCACCCCGTCGAGATCATCGTCGTCGACGACGGCTCGACCGACGGCACCGCCCTGCTCGTCGAGGGCATGGAGCTGCCCGGCGTGCGGGTGGTCAGACAGCTCAACGCGGGCAAGCCCGCGGCGCTCAACCGGGGCCTGGCCAACGCCCGTCACGACCTGATCGTGATGATGGACGGCGACACCGTCTTCGAGCCCTCCACGGTCGGCGAACTCGTCCAGCCCTTCGCCGACCCGCGCGTCGGCGCGGTCGCCGGCAACGCCAAGGTGGGCAACAAGGACACCCTCATCGGCGCCTGGCAGCACATCGAGTACGTGATGGGCTTCAACCTCGACCGCCGCATGTACGACGTCCTGCAGTGCATGCCGACGATCCCGGGCGCGGTCGGCGCGTTCCGCCGCTCGGCCCTGGAGCGCGTCGGCGGCATGAGCGACGACACCCTCGCCGAGGACACCGACATCACCATGGCCGTCCACCGCGACGGCTGGCGCGTGGTGTATGCCGAGAAGGCCCGCGCCTGGACCGAGGCCCCCGAGTCCGTCCAGCAGCTGTGGTCGCAGCGCTACCGCTGGTCCTACGGCACCATGCAGGCGATCTGGAAGCACCGCCGCGCCCTGGTGGAGCGGGGGCCCTCGGGCCGCTTCGGCCGGGTCGGACTGCCCCTGGTCTCCCTGTTCATGGTGCTCGCCCCGCTGCTGGCCCCGCTGATCGACGTCTTCCTCGTCTACGGCCTGGTCTTCGGGCCCACCGAGAAGACGGTCCTCGCCTGGTTCGGCGTCCTCGCCATCCAGTTCGTGTGCGCGGCCTACTCCTTCGTCCTGGACCGCGAGCGGCTCACCCCGCTGATCTCGCTCCCGCTCCAGCAGATCCTCTACCGCCAGCTCATGTACGTCGTGCTGCTCCAGTCCTGGATGACCGCCCTCACCGGCGGCCGGCTGCGCTGGCAGAAGCTGCGGCGCAAGGGCGGGGTGTCCGCCCCGCCGGCCGAACCGGCCCGGCAGGCGCGGCCCCTGGACGAAAGGCCGGTCCGGTGAACCCTCCCTCCCCCGACTCCGCCGTGCACACCGCGCCCCTCCCGGCGGCGGACCCCGCCGCGCCGGGCCCCGCGGAGACCGCCGCCGGCAAGCCGGTCCGCGACCGCTACTTCGACCTGCTCCGCGCCCTCGCCCTGTTCCGCGTGGTGCTCTACCACCTGACGGGCTGGGCCTGGCTCCCGCTGGTGTTCCCGTCCATGGGCGTGATGTTCGCCCTGGCCGGCAACCTCATGGCACGCTCCCTGAAGCGCCCGGCGACCCAGGTCATCAAGGGCAGGGTGCGCCGGCTGCTGCCCCCGCTGTGGCTCCTCGCCGTCATCGGCGTCACGGGCATGGTGCTCCAGGGCTGGCGCCCCGACGCCGACGGCCGGCCCGGCTTCTGGTGGCTCCACCTGCTCTTCTGGGTGTTCCCGCTCAGCGATCCGCCGTACGCCGAGGGCCTGCCCGGCATCCCCGGCTTCGTCGGCGAGAACTGGGCCGCCGACCTCGCCGGACCGCTCTGGTACCTCCGGGCCTACCTCTGGTACGTCCTGCTCTCGCCGTTCCTGCTCAAGGCGCTGCGCGCGATGCCGCTGGCGACCGTCCTCGCGCCGCTCGGCCTCTCGGCGGCGTTCGCCTTCGGCTGGCTCCAACTGCCCGGTGAGCGCATCCCCTCGGCGCTCACCGACTTCAGCACCTTCGGCGCCTGCTGGATCCTCGGCATGGCCCACCGGGAGGGCCTCCTGCGCAGGCTGCCGCGCTACGTCGTGCCCTCGCTGGCCCCGGCGGTCGCCCTGGCCGGCCTCTGGTACGCCCTGCACAACGACTTCCGGCAGGGCAACGACCTCGACGCCATGCCGCTGGCCCAGGCCCTGTGGTCCTTCGGCACGGTCCTGCTGTTGCTCCACGTCAGCCCCACCTGGACGCGCCGGCCGCGCCCGCTGCGCCCCTGGGACCGGCTGATCACCCTGCTCAACTCCCGCGCGGTGACCGTCTATCTGTGGCACAACGTCTGCATCCTGGTCGCCTCGACCCTGTGGGACCGGCTCTGGGGCGTCGACGTGCTGTGGCGGGACTACTCCTGGCTCCTGGAGAGCCCCTGGCCCGTCCTGGCCGTCACCTGGGTCCTGATCTGCGCCTGCGTCGTGGCCTTCGGCTGGGCCGAGGACCTGGCGGCCGGACGCCGGCCGCAGCTGTGGCCGGACGGTTCCCGCTCCGGGCGCCCGCGGCGCCGCGCCCGGCGCTGACCCGGGCGCCCGTCCGCCGCCCCCGGCGCGTACCCGGCACAGCCCCCGGCCCCGGCCCCCACGGCCACCACCGGCCCCAGCCGGGGTACCCGGCCCCGTACCCCGCGCCGCGGCCCCCGTACCCCGCGCCGCGGCAGCGGCCGCAACCCCCGTACGGGCAGCCGCCGTACCCCCGGCAGAACCCCTACGGGCAGCCCCCGCGGCCGCGCTGACCGCGGGCGCGGACCTCTCATCCCGCCCTCCGGCCGGGTGAGAGCATCGTTCCCTTCCGGTCACCGGACGCCACAGACCGGAAACGCGCCCTCCCTACCTTCGGGACCAGCCACGCGCAGTGCGCCCGAGCCCCGAAGACCGTGGAGGCGTCATGACAGCCCCTAGCCCAGCCCCCGCCGCCCGCCGGGGAGGCCGCTGGATCGAGCACTGGGACCCCGAGGACGAGACCTTCTGGCGCGGGACGGGCGAGCGCACGGCCCGGCGCAACCTCCTCTTCTCCGTCCTCTCGGAGCACATCGGCTTCTCGGTCTGGACCCTGTGGTCCGTGATGGTGCTGTTCATGGGCCCGGAGTACGGGCTCACCCCCGCCGACAAGTTCGTCATCGTCTCGCTGGCCACGCTGGTCGGCGCCGTCGTGCGGGTGCCGTACACCTTCGCCGTCGCGGTCTTCGGCGGCCGGCTGTGGACGGTCGTCTCGGCGAGCCTGCTGCTCGTGCCGACCGTGGCCGCGTTCGCCGTGATGGAGCCGGGGACCTCGTTCGGCACGTTCCTGGCGTGCGCGATGCTGGCGGGCGTCGGCGGCGGCAACTTCGCCTCCAGCATGACCAACATCAACGCCTTCTTCCCGCTGCGCCGCAAGGGCTGGGCCCTCGGTCTGAACGCGGGCGGCGGCAACATCGGCGTCCCCGTCGTGCAGCTCGCCGGCCTCGCGGTCATCGGCGCGGGCGGCGGCCCCCGGCTGCTGCTCGGGATCTACATCCCGCTCATCGTGGCCGCCGCCGTCCTCGCCTGGCTGCGCATGGACAGCATCGCGTCCGTCCGCAACGACACCGGCGCCGCCAGGGACGCGGCGAAGGACCCCCACACCTGGATCATGTCCTTCCTCTACATCGGCACCTTCGGCTCGTTCATCGGCTACAGCTTCGCCTTCGGGCTGGTCCTGCAGACCCAGTTCGGCCGCACACCGCTCCAGGCCGCCTACGTCACCTTCGTCGGCCCGCTGCTCGGCTCGCTGATCAGGCCCGTGGGCGGTTCGCTCGCAGACCGGTTCGGCGGCGCGCGGATCACGCTGTGGAACTACGTGGCCATGGCCGCCGCGACCGCGGTCGTCGTCGCGGCCTCGATGCGGGCGTCGCTGCCGCTGTTCACCACGGCGTTCATCGCGCTGTTCGTGCTCAGCGGGCTCGGCAACGGCTCGACGTTCAAGATGATCCCCGGCATCTTCCACGCCAAGGCCCTCGCCAGGGGCCTGACCGGGGAGGCCGCCGCGGCCCACGGCCGCCGGCTCTCCGGTGCCTCCATGGGACTCATCGGCGCGGTGGGCGCGCTCGGCGGGCTCGGCATCAACCTCGCCTTCCGCCAGTCCTTCCTCACCGTGGGCTCCGGCACCGGCGCCTTCGTCGCCTTCCTCGTCTTCTACGGCCTCTGCTTCGCCGTCACCTGGGCCGTATACCTTCGCCGCCCGGCCGTCACGAAGACGCCTGCCACACCGGCCGCCGAGGCGAAGCCCCGGCTCAGCTATGCCGAGGTGTGACGTAACACCGCCGACACGAAGCCGAACCGAGCCTGTCACGCACCGTTGGCAGGCTCGTCCGGCATCCGGGCCCCACCTCGTCGGACACAGCCCCACCAGGGGTGTGACCATCTGACGCAGGCACCACGACTCGAGTGCGGGACGAGAGCGATGTACGACGAACAGCAGCAACACCGGCACGGGCCCCTCGCCGGGTTCACCGTGGGCGTGACCGCCGCGCGCCGCGCCGACGAACTCGGGGCGCTGCTCGGGCGGCGCGGTGCCGCGGTGGTGCACGCCCCCGCCCTGCGCATCGTGCCGCTGGCGGACGACAGCGAACTGCTCGCGGCCACCGAGGAGATCATCCGGCACACCCCGGACGTCGTGGTCGCCACCACCGCGATCGGCTTCCGGGGCTGGATCGCGGCGGCCGACGGCTGGGGCCTGGGCGAGGACCTGCTCGCCGGGCTGCGCGGGGTGGAACTGCTGGCGCGCGGCCCCAAGGTCAAGGGCGCGGTCCGGGCCGCGGGCCTGACCGAGGAGTGGTCGCCCGCCAGCGAGTCCATGGCGGAGGTGCTGGACCGGCTGCTGGAGGAGGGCGTCGAGGGACGCCGGGTCGCCGTGCAGCTGCACGGCGAGCCGCTGCCCGGTTTCGTGGAGGCGCTGCGGGCCGGGGGAGCGGAGGTGCTCGGGGTGCCCGTCTACCGGTGGCTGCCGCCGGAGGACATCGGTCCGGTCGACCGGCTGCTGGACGCCGCGGTCAGCCGCGGCCTGGACGCCGTGACCTTCACCAGCGCGCCCGCCGCGGTGTCGCTGCTGTCCCGTGCGCAGGAGCGCGGTCTGCTGGCGGAGCTGCTCGCCGCCTTCGCCCGCGACGTCCTGCCGGCCTGCGTCGGCCCGGTCACCGCCCTGCCCCTCCAGGCCCACGGCGTCGGCACGGTCCAGCCCGAGCGCTTCCGGCTGGGGCCGCTGGTCCAGCTGCTGTGCCAGGAACTGCCCGCGCGCGCCGGGTCGTTGCCGCTGGCCGGGCACCGGGTGGAGATCCGCGGGCACGCGGTCCTGGTCGACGGGGTGCTGCGGCCGGTGCCGCCCGCGGGGATGGCGCTGATGCGGGCGCTCTCGCGCCGGCCGGGCTGGGTGGTGGCGCGCGCCGAACTGCTGCGCGCCCTGCCGGGGGCCGGCCGGGACGAGCACGCCGTGGAGACCGCGATGGCCCGGCTGCGGACGGCCCTCGGGACGCCGAAGCTGATCCAGACGGTGGTGAAGCGGGGGTACCGGCTGGCCCTGGACCCGGCGGCGGACGCGAAGTACGCGGACGCCTGAGGGCGGGCGGCCGGGAGCGCGGGGCGGCCGGGAGCGCCGCGAAAGCCCCGTCGGCCGTCGGCCGTTCAGGCCCCGCCCCGTGGCCGTGGGCCGGCCGTCCCCGTCCGGTCCGTGCCGTGGCCGTGGGCCGGCCGTCCCCGTCCGGTCCGCGCCCTCCCCGGACCCGCCGGGCGGTACGAGGGGTTCCGGCCCCGTCGCGGGGCAGGCACTGTGGAGGAACACGGTTTCCCCCGGCTCTCCCGCGGCACGCACCGGCCCCTGTGGCCGGGTTGACCCCAGGCGGTGACAGGCACATGGCACTGGCTACGGCCACGGACGCGTACGAACTGCGGTTCGGCGCAGGGCGCAGCTGTCTGGATCTCCTCGCGACCGCCCATCCCGCCGAACGGCTCGACTCCGCCGAGGTGCTGCGTGCCTGGCTCGTCGGCGCCGGCCTCGTCCCGCCCGGCACCCCCCTGGCCCGGGTGGACGCCGCCTGGCTCGCCGGCTTCCGCGAACTGCGCGGCCTGGTCGGGCAGTTGGTGCGGACAGGGCTCGGCCCCGAACCGCGGCCCCCGTACGACACCGCGCTGGCCGGGGTGAACGGCCTCGCGCGGGCCGCGCCGCCCGCCCCGCGTGCCGTGCGCGGCGAAGACGGGACGCTCGTACGCGAGTTGGACCGTCCGCCCGAGTGCGCGGGGCTGCTCGCCGCCGTCGCCCGGGACGCCCTGGAACTGCTCACCGATCCGGTCGCGCGGGCCGCGCTCAGGGAGTGCGAGGGCGACAACTGCCCGCTCGTCTACCTCGACACGTCCCGCGGCCGCAGAAGGCGCTGGTGCTCCAGCGAGGTCTGCGGAAACCGCGAAAGGGTGGCCCGGCACCGCCGCCGCGCGGCCCTCGCCCGCGCCTGACAGACCGTTATGCGGCTTTGGTGACAAGGGAGTCGACGTGATGTCCCTTACATTTCGCTTACCTACGCTCCCGTAGGGAAGCGAAAAGTCGATCTTGCCGATGTGGTGGAAATGTAAAGATCGCACGGTGGGAATGTGGCGCCATGTCCCGCTCGTCACGTCACTCCGCAGAAAACTGTCGCCTCACTTTGAACACACAACAGGCGGCCTGCGTACGGGTGGTCGAGCGACCGACTGGGGGAACCCCCGGACATCGGAGGTGGGCGTGCGCAAGGATCCCGTCGTGGCCAATGAACGTGGAGCGAGGGCCCGACATCGCATGTCCCAGCCCTCGGAGCCTGATGAGGAGCTGATGCGCGCTCTGTACAGAGAGCACGCCGGACCCCTCCTCGCATATGTCCTTCGGCTGGTCGCCGGTGATCGGCAACGAGCAGAGGACGTCGTGCAGGAGACGCTCATCCGTGCCTGGAAGAACGCCGGACAGCTCAATCGAGCCACCGGATCGGTACGCCCCTGGCTGGTGACGGTCGCCCGGCGCATCGTCATCGACGGTCACCGCAGCCGGCAGGCCCGGCCGCAGGAGGTCGACCCGTCGCCGCTGGAGGTCATCCCCGCGGAGGACGAGATCGACAAGGCGCTGTGGTTGATGACGCTTTCGGACGCGCTCGACGACCTGACCCCCGCCCACCGGGAGGTCCTGGTCGAGACGTACTTCAAGGGGCGTACCGTCAATGAGGCCGCCGAGACGCTGGGCATACCCAGCGGCACTGTGCGCTCAAGGGTTTTCTACGCCCTGCGGTCGATGAAGCTGGCTCTGGAGGAGCGGGGGGTGACGGCGTGATGAGTGTGTACGGGGGAAACCAGGGATTCGGCATGGGCGGTTCGGGTATGTCTGGCTCCATGAGCCCCATTCAGGGAGAACCGGGCCCGAGTGAACACGAGACCGTCGGCGCCTACGCCCTCGGGATTCTCGACGACGTCGAGGCAACCGCTTTCGAGTCCCATCTCGCCACCTGCGAATGGTGCGCCCAGCAGCTCGACGAACTGGCCGGAATGGAACCGATGCTGGCCGCGCTCGCGGACCTGCCCGGCACCGGCACCCCCGCCCTCGGCGACTCGCTCTCCGCCAAGCCCAGCCCGCGCCTGGTCGACAAGCTCGTCGACGAGGTGGCCGAGCGCCGCGCCCAGAAGCGCCGGCGCAGCTTCTACATGGTCGCGGCGGCGGCCGCGCTGATCGTCGGCGGCCCCTTCGTGGCCGTGGCGACCAACGGCAGCGGCGACGACGGCACGGGCACCGGCACCGGCACCCGCACGGTGCAGGCGGCCAACCCCGCCAAGGACCTGTTCACCGGCATCGAGAAGAAGGTGACCGGCAGCGACGCGGCCTCCGGGGTCACCGCGACCGTCGCCCTGGAGAAGAAGCTCTGGGGCACCGAGACGGGGCTGGAGCTGAAAGGCGTCAAGGGCCCGCTCAAGTGCTCCCTGATCTTCGTCGGCAAGAACGGCGAGCGGGAGACCGCCGCGTCCTGGTCCGTCGGCAAATGGGGCTACGGCATCCCGGACGGCAAGACGGAACAGGCCAGGAACCCGCTCTACATCAGCGGCGGCGTCTCCATGAGCCCCGACCAGATCGACCGGATCGAGGTCATGACCTTCGACGGGAAGAAGCTCGTCGAGGTCGACGTGTAGGTCCACGTAGCTTTTCCGGGCCCCCTTCGCGTACGGTTGACGGCTGCCCAGCACGTCAGAAGGGGGCCCGGTGGCCGCTCAGGCTCCACAGGAAGCCGCGCTCGACTCCTCGCGGGACCGCGAGATCGGCGTCGAACAGGAACACCTCGACCGGGTGTACCGGCGCCTTGAGGAGAAGATCCACGAGGCCGAGTTCCTGATGCACGACGCGGCCCAGCGCGGCCAGGTGGGGACGCCCGGCGCGCTCGCCGAGCGGGACGCCCAGGTCTTCCGGGCCGGCGTCCACCTCAACCGCCTCAACAGCGAGTTCGAGGACTTCCTCTTCGGACGCATCGACCTCCTGCTCGGCAGGGACGGCAAGAAGGGCCCGGACGGCGCGTACACCGCCGTCGAGCCCGCCGAGGGCACCGTCCGCGAGGACGGCACCGCCGACATCGCCGAGACCCTGCACATCGGCCGCATCGGCGTCCTCGACCAGGACTACGCCCCGCTGGTGATCGACTGGCGGGCGCCTGCCGCGGCGCCGTTCTACCGCTCCACCCCGGTGGACCCGGGCCGGGTCGTACGCCGCCGCGTCATCCGCTCCAAGGGCCGCAGGGTGCTCGGCGTCGAGGACGACCTGATGCGCCCCGAGCTCAGGGCCCTCCTCGACGGCCGCGAGCTGGCCGTCGTCGGCGACGGCGCCCTCATGGCCGCCCTCGGCCAGGCCCGCGGCCACACCATGCGCGACATCGTCGCCTCCATCCAGGCCGAGCAGGACCTCGTCATCCGCGCCCCCGCCGCCTCGGTGACCTACGTCGAGGGCGGCCCCGGCACCGGCAAGACGGCCGTCGCCCTGCACCGCGCCGCCTACCTGCTCTACCAGGACCGGCGCCGCTACTCCGGCGGCATCCTCATCGTCTCGCCCACCCCGCTGCTGGTGGCGTACACCGAGGGCGTGCTCCCCTCCCTCGGCGAGGAGGGCCAGGTCGCCGTCCGCGCGATCGGCTCCCTCGTCGACGGCGCCGAGGCCACCGTTTACGACTCCCCGGCCACCGCCCGCGCCAAGGGCTCCTCCCGGATGCTCAAGGTGCTGCGCAAGGCTGCCCGCGGCGCACTGGAACCGCAGGGCTCCCCGACCCGGCTCCGGGTCGTCGCCTTCGGCCGCCGCCTGGAGCTGGAGGGCGCCGAACTGGAACGCGTGCGCCGCACCGCCCTGGCCGGCACGGCCCCGGTGAACCTGCTGCGCCCGCGCGCCCGCAAGCTGCTCCTGGACGCCCTGTACGAGAAGTCCGGCGGCGCGGGCCGGCACAGCGACCCGGAACTCGCCGCCGAGCTGCGCTCCTCCTTCGACGAGGACGTGGTCTCCGAGGACGCCTTCCTCGCCTTCCTCGACGCCTGGTGGCCGGAGCTGAGCCCCGCGACCGTCCTCGACGCGATGGCCGACGAGCGCAGGCTGGGCCGCTGGGCCCGCCGCGTCCTCAACCCCGGCGAGGTCCGCAAGGTGGCCCGCTCGCTGCGCCGGGACGGCCGCTCGGTGCACGACATCGCCCTGCTCGACGAGCTCCAGGCGATCCTCGGCGTCCCCGCCCGCCCCCGCAGACGGCGCGAGCTGGACCCGCTCGACCAGCTCACCGGCCTGGAGGAGCTGATGCCGGTGCGCGAGGAGTCGCAGCGCGAGCGCGCCGAGCGGCTGGCCGCCGAGCGCACCGAGTACGCCCATGTCATCGTCGACGAGGCCCAGGACCTCACGCCGATGCAGTGGCGGATGGTGGGCCGCCGGGGCCGCCACGCGACCTGGACGGTGGTCGGCGACCCCGCCCAGTCCTCGTGGTCCGACGTGGACGAGGCGGCCGAGGCCCGCGACGAGGCCCTCGGCAGCCGCCCGCGGCGCCGCTTCGAACTCACGGTGAACTACCGCAACCCCGCCGAGATCGCCGACCTCGCCGCGAAGGTGCTGGCCCTCGCCATGCCCGGGGCCACGGCCCCCTCGGCGGTGCGTTCGACCGGGGTCCGGCCGCGCTTCCGGGTGGTCCGCGACTCCCTCGCGCGCACCGTCCGCGACGAGGCCGCACGGCTGCTGGACCTGGTCGACGGCACGGTGGGCGTGGTGGTCGCCATGCAGCGGCGCGAGGAGGCGGCGAAGTGGGTCGCCGGACTCGGCGACCGGGTCGTGGCGCTGGGCAGCCTGGAGGCCAAGGGCCTGGAGTACGACGCGACGATCGTCGTCTCCCCGGCGGAGATCGCCGACGAGTCGCCCGCCGGCCTGCGGGTGCTGTACGTGGCGCTGACCCGGGCGACCCAGCAGCTCACGGTCGTCTCCGGGGAGCGGGACGACCCGGACGCGTCCGGGGTGCCGGACCTGCTCAGAGATTGACCCGGACGAACCCGCCGTACGGGAATGGCCGCACGGGATCGGTTTGTTAGATTGGGTGTGGCACCGGCCCGATCCAAGCCCCCGGGCCCAACCTTCGTCGCTACGAGCGACCACTTGCCGCGAGGCGAGCATGGCGGGTCGGTGTCGTGAACGTGAAGGGACCCACGTCATCTGTGACGTGGGTCCCTTCTCATGCGCGGACGTGGCGAACAATACGTTCGCAATGCAGGCCCGGCTAACTCCTACCGAGCGGTAGGTGCGACGATCGGACGGCATACCAAGCGACACACGGTGAAAGCAGAGGAAGTCGGCCATGGCAACGGCGCCCAGCGTCTCCTACTCGATGACGGTCCGGCTGGAGGTGCCCGCGAGCGGAACCGCCGTCTCGCAGCTCACCACCGTCGTGGAGTCCTCCGGTGGCTCGGTGACCGGTCTCGACGTCACCGCGTCCGGCCACGAGAAGCTCCGGATCGACGTCACCATCGCGGCCTCGTCGACCGCGCACGCCGACGAGATCGTCGAGGAACTGCGCGGCATCGAGGGCGTCACCCTGGGCAAGGTCTCCGACCGTACGTTCCTGATGCACCTCGGCGGCAAGATCGAGATGGCGTCGAAGCACCCCATCCGCAACCGCGACGACCTCTCCATGATCTACACCCCGGGCGTGGCCCGCGTCTGCATGGCGATCGCGGAGAACCCCGAGGACGCGCGGCGCCTGACGATCAAGCGCAACTCCGTCGCGGTCGTGACGGACGGCTCGGCCGTGCTCGGCCTCGGCAACATCGGCCCGAAGGCCGCGCTGCCGGTCATGGAGGGCAAGGCGGCCCTCTTCAAGCGGTTCGCCGGCATCGACGCCTGGCCGATCTGCCTGGACACCCAGGACACCGACGCGATCGTCGAGATCGTCAAGGCCATCGCCCCCGGGTTCGCCGGCATCAACCTGGAGGACATCTCCGCCCCGCGCTGCTTCGAGATCGAGGCGCGGCTGCGGGAGGCCCTGGACATCCCGGTCTTCCACGACGACCAGCACGGCACGGCGATCGTCGTCCTGGCCGCCCTGACCAACGCGCTGCGGGTGACCGGCAAGGCGATCGAGAACATCCGCGTCGTCATGTCCGGCGCCGGCGCCGCCGGTACGGCCATCCTGAAGCTGCTGCTCGCGGCCGGCGTGAAGAACGCCGTCGTCGCCGACATCCACGGCGTGGTGCACATCGGCCGCGAGGACCTGCGCGACGCCCCGGCCGACTCCCCGCTGCGCTGGATCGCGGACAACACCAACCCCGAGGGCCTGACCGGCACCCTGAAGGAGGCCGTGCGCGGCGCCGACGTCTTCATCGGCGTCTCGGCCCCGAACGTACTGGACGGCACGGACGTGGCGGCCATGGCCGAGGACGCCGTCGTCTTCGCGCTCGCGAACCCGGACCCCGAGGTCGACCCGGCAATCGCCCGTCAGACGGCGGGAGTTGTGGCCACGGGCCGCTCCGACTTCCCCAACCAGATCAACAACGTGCTGGTCTTCCCCGGTGTCTTCCGCGGCCTGCTGGACGCGCAGTCCCGCACGGTCAACACCGACATGATGCTCGCGGCCGCGAAGGCGCTGGCGGACGTGGTGACCGAGGACGAGCTGAACCCGAACTACATCATCCCGAGCGTCTTCAACGACAAGGTCGCCGGTGCCGTCGCCGGGGCCGTGCGCGACGCCGCGAAGGCCGTCAGCGCCGCCGGGTAGGCGCCCGCCGGGCCGGGTGCGCGGGCCCGGGGACCACGGGTTCCCGGGCGCCCGCCCCGTACCGCCGACCCCGGGACGCCGAGCGGACGTACCGCACGGCCGGGAAGTGTGTGTGGGCTGTGAGGATCGCCACGGCAAGCCCTTGTGACGGCGCGTCGTGGAACCAGGGGCCCGTGAGCGCCGTTTATCGTGACGGCCAGGCTGAGGCCCTCTCTTCGTGTGACTCCCAAGGGTGTTCTCACGACTCCTCCGGGTGCCGGATTGGCTTTCCCGCCGCAGGTAGGGGCAGGATGCGTCCCTGGGCGCGAGGGTCTGGCCACGGACCCGGGTCCGGGGCCTCACGGAGGAACCTGGCAGCATCGACATCGCTGTGCCCGACATGCGGCTCCGCCGCGTGGCACGCCTCAAGGCAAATGAACACGGGAGTAAGAACATGAACCGCAGTGAGCTGGTGGCCGCGCTGGCCGACCGCGCCGAGGTGACCCGCAAGGACGCCGACGCCGTGCTGGCCGCGTTCGCCGAGACCGTCGGCGAGGTCGTCGCCAAGGGCGACGAGAAGGTCACCATCCCTGGCTTCCTGACCTTCGAGCGCACCCACCGTGCCGCTCGCACCGCGCGCAACCCGCAGACCGGCGACCCGATCCAGATCCCGGCCGGCTACAGCGTGAAGGTGTCCGCGGGCTCCAAGCTCAAGGAAGCCGCCAAGGGCAAGTAAGGATTCGCGCGAGCGCCGTCGTGGCGTGGCGCCCTGGGCGACCGCGGCCCCGTCCCGGCTGCTCGCGCAGTTTCCCGCGCCCCCTTCGACGGCGCCGCAGCAACGCCGATGGGGCGGCTGCCCGGACACCGGGCGGCCGCCCCATCGGCGTTGCGCGCAGACCGCGGGCGGTGTTGCTGTGGCCGGGGTTGCGGGGTGGGGTCAGCCGAGTGCTTTGCCCGGCAGTTCGACCTTCGCGCCCAGCTCGACCAGCTTCTCCATGCTGTGTCTGTCCGGGGGGCGACCCCCGGGCCCCCGGCCGGGAGCGGTGTTGCTGTGGCCGGGGTTGCGGGGTGGGGTCAGCCGAGTGCTTTGCCCGGCAGTTCGACCTTCGCGCCCAGCTCGACCAGCTTCTCCATGAAGTTCTCGTAGCCGCGGTTGATGAGGTCGATGCCGTGGACGCGGGACGTGCCCTGGGCCGCCAGCGCCGCGATCAGGTACGAGAAGCCGCCGCGCAGGTCGGGGATGACCAGGTCCGCGCCCTGGAGCTTGGTGGGGCCCGAGACGACCGCGGAGTGCAGGAAGTTGCGCTGGCCGAAACGGCAGTTCGAGCCGCCCAGGCACTCGCGGTACAGCTGGATGTGCGCGCCCATCTGGTTCAGCGCGGAGGTGAAGCCGAGACGGGACTCGTACACCGTCTCGTGGATGATCGACAGGCCCGTCGCCTGCGTGAGGGCCACGACCAGCGGCTGCTGCCAGTCCGTCTGGAAGCCCGGGTGCACGTCCGTCTCCAGGGCGATGGACTTCAACTGGCCGCCGGGGTGCCAGAAACGGATGCCCTCGTCGTCGATCTCGAAGGCGCCGCCCACCTTCCGGTAGGTGTTGAGGAACGTCATCATCGAGCGCTGCTGCGCGCCGCGGACGTAGATGTCGCCCTCGGTCGCGAGCGCCGCGGACGCCCACGAGGCGGCCTCCAGACGGTCCGGGAGGGCCTGGTGGTTGTAGCCGCCGAGCGAGTCCACACCCGTGATGCGGATCGTGCGGTCGGTGTCCATCGCGATGATGGCGCCCATCTTCTGCAGGACGCAGATCAGGTCCTCGATCTCCGGCTCGACGGCCGCGTTCGAGAGCTCGGTGACGCCCTCCGCGAGGACGGCCGTCAGCAGCACCTGCTCGGTCGCGCCCACCGACGGGTACGGCAGCCGGATCTTCGTGCCGCGCAGCCGCTGCGGGGCCTCCAGGTACTGCCCGTCCGCCCGCTTCTCGATCGTCGCGCCGAACTGCCGCAGGACCTCGAAGTGGAAGTCGATCGGCCGGCCGCCGATGTCGCAGCCGCCGAGGCCGGGGATGAAGGCGTGGCCGAGGCGGTGCAGCAGCGGGCCGCAGAAGAGGATCGGGATGCGGCTGGAACCGGCGTGGGCATCGATGTCGGCGACGTTCGCGCTCTCGACGTGCGAGGGGTCCATCACCAGCTCGCCGGGCTCCTCACCCGGACGGACCGTGACACCGTGCAGTTGCAGCAGGCCGCGTACGACGCGCACGTCACGGATGTCCGGTACGTTGCGCAGTCGACTCGGCGCGCTGCCCAGCAGGGCGGCCACCATGGCCTTCGGTACGAGGTTCTTCGCACCGCGGACACGGATCTCACCCTCCAGCGGGGTTCCGCCGTGGACAAGCAGGACATCGTCGTTGACGGTCATGAATCTCGCGTTCCGATGAGTCGGGCAGGGGCCAGAAGGCAAAGGGTAATCGCCGCCGACCCCCCTTCAGTAAGCCCGAGTACGGCTCAGGAGCGTCATAGCTCTGTCACAACACGAACGGTTCCGCACCGGGCACGAGCGGTCACCGCCCCGCCCGTGCGCCGGGCGGCGCTTCCGTCCGCCCTGAGCTGCGCGCACCGCCGAACCCCATTGGCCCCCCGCGCGGGGGAAAGATGCGGGATCATGTCTGGCATGACCGAGGTGTCCTCGCTCACAGGGCGGCTGCTCGTGGCCACGCCCGCCCTGGCGGACCCGAACTTCGACCGCGCGGTGGTGCTCCTCCTCGACCACGACGAGGAGGGCTCCCTCGGCGTCGTCCTCAACCGTCCGACCCCCGTCGGCGTGGGCGACATCCTGGAGGGCTGGGCGGAGCTGGCCGGCGAGCCGGGCGTCGTCTTCCAGGGCGGCCCGGTCTCCCTGGACTCGGCGCTCGGCGTGGCGGTCATCCCCGGGGACGCCGCCGGCGAGAGCGCCCCGCTGGGCTGGCGCCGGGTCCACGGGGCGATCGGGCTGGTGGACCTGGAGGCGCCGCCTGAGCTGCTCGCGCCGGCCGTCGGCAGCCTGCGGATCTTCGCCGGGTACGCCGGCTGGGGCCCCGGCCAGCTGGAGGACGAGCTGGTGGAGGGCGCCTGGTACGTCGTCGAGTCCGAGCCCGGTGACATCTCCTCGCCGTCCCCGGAGCGGCTGTGGCGCGAGGTGCTGCGCCGCCAGCGCAGCGAGCTCGCCATGGTGGCCACGTATCCGGACGACCCTTCGCTCAACTGATGCCTGTGAGCTTCAGTACTCTTGGCGGTATGAGCACTCTCGAGCCCGAGCGCGGGACTGGTACGGGGACCCTCGTCGAGCCCACGCCGCAGACTTCCCACGGCGACGGCGACCACGAGCGCTTCGCCCACTACGTCCAGAAGGACAAGATCATGGCGAGCGCCCTCGACGGGACCCCCGTCGTGGCGCTCTGCGGCAAGGTCTGGGTGCCGGGCCGCGACCCGAAGAAGTACCCCGTGTGCCCCATGTGCAAGGAGATCTACGAGTCCATGGGCGCGGGCGGCGACGACAAGGGCAAGGGCGGCAAGGGCGACAAGTAGGCGTGCCCTCCCCGGCCCGACGGGCCCCAGGGCCCCCGAGGTGCGTTTTGTGCACCCTGGGGGCCTTTGTGCTGAACGGCCGTTGCACGGAGTGCGTCCGCCGGTCACAAGGTGGTTGAGACCTCTTGTGGGCGCGTTCATGGAGTACCTAGCCTCCGGGTGTTGTGCACAGCGAAACCGTCATTGCGCATGATGCAACACCTCATCGGAGGAGCACTGCATGAACACCAGGAAGCCGTCCGTTCGTTTCCTCGGGGCCACCACTGTCGCGGCCGCCACCCTGATCGTCTCGGCCTGCGCCCCGCAGACCTCGGACAACTCCTCCTCCGACAAGGACGAGAAGACCGGCACCCTGCGGGTGTGGCTCTTCCAGGAGGTCGGCAACAAGCCGAAGGAGAAGGTCGTCGACTCCGTCGTCGCCGCCTTCGAGAAGCAGAACAAGGGCACCCGGGTCGCCGTCGAGTACATCCCGGTCGAGACCCGCGCCCAGCGCGTCAAGGCCGCCTTCAACGACCCCAAGTCCGCGCCCGACGTGATGGAGTTCGGCAACACCGACACGGCCGGCTATGTGAAGGACGGCGGACTCCTCGACGTCACCCGGGACTTCGGTGACTGGAGCGAGGCCAAGGACACCGACCCCACCGCCCGCCAGTCCGTCACCGTCGACGGAAAGGTCTACGGCTCGCCCTTCTACGTCGGCGTGCGCGCCCTGTACTACCGGACCGACGTCTTCGACGAGCTCGGCCTCGACGTGCCGAAGACCATGGGCGACCTCGCGACCGCCGCCCGCAAGATCCGGGCCGCCCGCCCCGAGCTGTACGGGATCGCGGTGGGCGGTGCCTACACCTACGGCGCGATGCCGTTCGTGTGGGCCAACGGCGGCGAACTGGCCACGGGCAAGGGCGGATCGTACGCCTCGGCCATCGACAGCCCGGAGGCACAGAAGGGCATCAAGGCGTACACCTCGCTGTTCTCCGACGACAACTGCCCCGCCGCCAAGTGCGCCGGCATGGGCGGCAACGACACGGTGACCGCGTTCGCGGCCGGCAAGGCGGGCATGGCGATCGGCGGCGACTTCAGCTACGCGGCCGTGGAGGCCGGCAAGGTGAAGGGCAAGTACAAGGTCGTGCCGCTGCCGGGGACGAGCGAGGGCTCGGTCGCGCCGGCCTTCGCGGGCGGCAACAACATCGGCGTCCTCAAGAGCACCTCGCGCCGCACGCTCGCGGTCGCGCTGATGCAGCAGCTGGCCTCCAAGAAGACCCAGTCCTCGATGTTCGAGGCGATGGGCTTCCTGCCGACGTTCGCCGACGTGCGCGGGCAGGCCGCGGCCAAGAAGCCGTACGTGAAGCCCTTCGTGCAGACCCTGGCCGCCGGGACCAAGTTCGTGCCCGCCTCGCCGGCCTGGGCGCAGATCGACTCCTCGCTGGTCCTGCCGACGATGTTCCAGGAGGTCATCAGCGGCAAGAAGGACGTCGCCGCCGCCTCGGCGGACGCGGCGAAGAAGATGAACGACGCGTTCGGCTCCGCGGGGTGACGCACGTGACGCCCCAGGAACCCGGGGTCGTGGAGCGCGGCCGGGTGCGGACGGGCACACGTCCGCCGCACCCCCGCGACGGAGGCCCCGCGAACGGCACACCCCCGCGCCCCCGCCCCCGTCGCCGGGGCGGGGCGACGCCCTGGCTCTATCTCGCCCCCGCCCTGGTCGTGGTCGGCGGCCTGCTCGTCTACCCCGTCTACCAGCTCGGCCTGATCTCGTTCTTCGAGTACACCCAGGCCCAGGTCAGCGGCGGCGAGCCGACGACCTTCCAGGGCCTCGGGAACTACGCCGAACTCTTCGGCGACCCCCAGTTCTGGCAGGTGCTGCTCGCCACGGTCGTCTTCGCCGCGGCCTGCGTCGTCTCGACCCTGGCCGTCGGCTGCGCCCTCGCCGTCCTGCTCACGCGGGTGCGGGCCGTACCGCGGCTGGCGCTGATGCTCGCCGCGCTCGGCGCCTGGGCGACCCCCGCCATCACCGGCTCCACGGTGTGGCTGTTCCTGTTCGACCCGGACTTCGGCCCGGTCAACCGGGTCCTCGGCCTCGGCGAGTACTCCTGGACGTACGGCAGGTTCAGCGCCTTCTTCCTGGTCCTGCTCCAAGTGGTCTGGTGCTCCTTCCCGTTCGTGATGGTGACGGTCTACGCGGGCATCCGCGCCGTACCGGCCGAGGTGCTGGAGGCCGCCCAGCTGGACGGCGCCTCGCAGTGGCGGATCTGGCGCTCGGTCCTCGCGCCCATGCTCCGGCCGATCCTGGTCGTGGTGACCATCCAGTCGGTCATCTGGGACTTCAAGGTCTTCACCCAGATCTACGTCATGACGGGCGGCGGCGGCATCGCCGGCCAGAACCTCGTGCTCAACGTCTACGCCTACCAGAAGGCGTTCGCGTCCTCGCAGTACAGCCTCGGCTCCGCCATCGGCGTCGTGATGCTGCTGATCCTGCTGGCCGTGACACTCGTGTACCTGCGGCTGCTGCGCAGGCAGGGGGAGGAGCTGTGAACCTCATGAATCCGCTGCGCCTCGTACGGCGGCCCTGGCGGCTGCTCGCGGAGACCTCCGCGCTGCTGATCGCCGTGGTGGTGGCGTTCCCCCTGTACTGGATGGTGCTCGGCGCCTTCAAACCGGCCGGGGAGATCGAGTCGAGCGAACCGCGGCCGTGGACGCTGAACCCCTCGCTGGATTCCTTCCGGCGCGTCTTCGAGCAGAACGAATTCGGCCGCTACTTCCTCAACAGCCTCGTCGTCGCGGGCTCGGTCGTGATCGCCTCGGCACTCATCGCGTTTCTCGCCGCGACCGCCGTGACGCGATTCCGCTTCCGCTTCCGGACCACCCTGCTCATCATGTTTCTCGTGGCGCAGATGGTGCCCGTGGAAGCCCTGACGATCCCGCTGTTCTTCCTCATGCGGGACTTCAACCAGCTGAACACCCTCGGTTCGCTGATCCTGCCGCACATCGCCTTCTCCCTGCCCTTCGCGATCTGGATGCTGAGAGGCTTCGTGAAAGCGGTCCCCGAAGCCCTGGAGGAGGCCGCCTACATCGACGGCGCGAGCCGCTCGCGATTCCTGTGGCAGATCCTTTTCCCGCTGGTCTTCCCGGGGCTCGTGGCCACGAGCGTGTTTTCCTTCATCTCGGCGTGGAACGACTTCCTCTTCGCCAAGTCCTTCATCATCAGCGACACCTCGCAGTCGACCCTGCCCATGGCCCTGCTCGTCTTCTACAAGCCGGACGAGCCGGACTGGGGCGGTGTGATGGCGGCGTCCACGGTGATGACGATTCCGGTGCTGATCTTCTTCGTCCTCGTCCAGCGACGGCTGGTGTCCGGGCTGGGCGGGGCGGTCAAGGACTGACATGACCTCTCTCACGGAACCCACGGAACCCACCGAACCCACGGAACCCACCGGCCCCACGGAGCCCGCAGAACTGATCCCCGCGCCCCGCGCGGCCGCCGCCCCCGCGGCCGGCGGCGTCACGCTGGACCAGGACACCACCCTGTGGGCCGCGCCGGGCACCGGGACCACCGAGCGCTGGCTGCGCGCCGCGCTGGGCGCCGCCTTCGCGCTCCCGCTGCGCCCGGGGCCGGCCGACCGCCCCGGCGGGGTACGGCTGCGCCTGGACGACACCATGGAGCCCGAGGCGTACCGGCTCACCGTCGCCGCCCCGGACGGCGTCGAGATCCGCGGCGGCGGCCCGGCGGGGGTGTTCTGGGGCGCCCAGACCCTGCGCCAGCTCCTCGGCCCCGACGCCTTCCGGCGCGCGCCCGTCCGGCCCGGCGCCCCCCTCCGGATCGCGCCCGTGACCGTCGAGGACGCCCCCCGGTTCGGCTGGCGCGGACTCATGCTCGACGTCGCCCGGCACTTCATGCCGAAGGACGGCGTGCTGCGCTATCTGGACCTGATGGCCGCCCACAAACTCAACGTCCTCCACTTCCATCTGACGGACGACCAGGGCTGGCGCATCGAGATCGCCAGGTACCCGCGGCTGACGGAGACGGGCTCCTGGCGGGCGCGCACGAAATTCGGCCACCGCGCCTCCCCGCTCTGGGACGAGAAGCCGCACGGTGGCCACTACACGCAGGACGACATCCGCGAGATCGTCTCCTACGCCGCCGAGCGGCACATCACCGTCGTCCCGGAAATCGACGTACCCGGCCACTCGCAGGCCGCGATCGCCGCGTACCCGGAACTCGGCAACACCGACGTCGTCGACACGGCCGCCCTCGCCGTCTGGGACGACTGGGGGATCTCCCCGAACGTCCTCGCCCCCACCGACCGCACCCTGCGCTTCTACGAGGGCGTGTTCGAAGAGGTCCTGGAACTCTTTCCCGCGCCGTTCGTCCATGTCGGCGGCGACGAATGCCCCAAGGACCAGTGGCGGCGCTCACCGGCCGCCCAGGAGCGCATCCGGGAACTCGGGCTCGGGGACGAGGACGGGCTCCAGGCGTGGTTCATCCGCCACTTCGACACCTGGCTCACCGCGCGCGGGCGCAGGCTCATCGGCTGGGACGAGATCCTGGAGGGCGGTCTCGCGCCCGGGGCGGCGGTGTCGTCCTGGCGCGGGTACGCGGGCGGCATCGCGGCCGCCCGCGCGGGCCACGACGTCGTCATGTGCCCCGAGCAGCAGGTGTATCTGGACCACCGGCAGGACGCGGGCGCGGACGAGCCGGTCCCCATCGGCTACGTCCGCACCCTGGAGGACGTCTACCGGTTCGAGCCCGTTCCCGCGGAGTTGACGTCCGAGGAGGCGCGGCACGTGCTCGGCACGCAGGCCAACGTGTGGACCGAGGTGATGGAGGATCACGCGCGCGTGGACTACCAGACGTTCCCGCGGCTCGCCGCCTTCGCCGAGGTGGCCTGGAGCGCCCTGCCCGCCCCGGCGGAACGGGACTTCGCCGCCTTCGAGCGGCGGATGGGCGCCCACTACCGGCGGCTCGACGCCCTCGGGGTCGCCTACCGGCCGCCGTCCGGACCGCGCCCCTGGCAGCGGCGGCCCGGGGTGCTCGGCCGCCCGATCGACGGCCCGCCCCCGAACAGATAGCGCAATAAAACCGGCAAGGGGTCACCGGTGAGTGTCAAACGGCACTCATCGGTGAGGGCGTGCGAAAACAGACCATCTCCCCGATGAGGTGGGCGAATGCCTCCTAGCGGACCCGTGTCCTCGTGCCCTGCGAAGATGTGCCAGAGTTGCCACGTCCGCCCTGTCAGCACGTACCGTACGGCAGCACAGGCGGGACCAGGTGGGGCAGCGGGAAGGGGCAGCCGGTTTGACCACGCACGCACCGCAGGCGGCGAAGGCCGTCACGCTGCCCACGACGCTGGACGAGGCCGTGGCGGCACTCGCCGCCGTGCCCGCCGCCGTCCCCGTCGCGGGCGGCACCGACCTCATGGCCGCCGTCAACTCCGGCCAGCTCAGGCCGGCCGCCCTCGTCGGCCTCGGCAGGATCAGCGAGATCCGCGGCTGGCAGTACCAGGACGGCCACGCCCTGCTCGGCGCGGGCCTCACGCACGCGCGCATGGGGCGCCCCGACTTCGCCGCGCTGATCCCCGCGCTCGCCGCCGCCGCGCGCGCGGCCGGCCCGCCGCAGATCCGCAACGCCGGCACCCTCGGCGGCAACATCGCCACCGCGTCCCCGACCGGTGACGCGCTGCCGGTCCTGGCCGCCCTCGAAGCGACCCTGATCATCGCGGGCCCGGACGGCGCCCGCCGGGAGATCCCGGTCTCGCACCTGCTGGCGGGCGTGGACATGCTGCGCGCCGGCGAACTCATCGGCTACGTGCGCGTACCGCTGCTGCACGCGCCGCAGGTCTTCCTCAAGGCCACCGGCCGCACCGGCCCCGGGCGCGCGATGGCCTCGGTCGCGGTCGTCCTCGATCCCGCCCGGCGCGGCATCCGGTGCGCGGTCGGCGCCATAGCGCCGATGCCGCTCCGGCCGCTGGAGGCCGAGCAGTGGGTGGCCCAGCTGATCGACTGGGACAACAGCCGCACGATCGTGCCCGAGGCGCTGCAGGCATTCGGGGAGTACGTCTCCGCGGCGTGCATCCCCGACCCGGCCCCCGCCGAGGACGGGTCCGTGACGCAGCATCCGCCCGCCGTACTGCACCTGCGGCGCACCGTCGCCGCGCTGGCCCGACGAGCACTGGGGAGGGCGCTGTCGTGAGCGACGACCGGCACGGAGAGGGCACGCCCCAGGGCGCGGGCCGCTGGGACCCGCTGCCCCAGGGCGACTACGACGACGGCGCCACGGCCTTCGTCGAGCTCCCCGAGGGCGGCATCGACGCCCTCCTGGCCTCCGCGGACAGCCCGCTCGCCGCACCGGGGCACGGATACGTCCCGCCGCAGATAACGGTCGCGTCGGGCACCACCGCGGGCACCGACCCCGCCGACCCCGGCGGCTGGCCGGTCGCGGGAGCGCCCGCCGAGGGCGGTGGCTGGCCCGCCCCGGACGCCGCGCGCCAGGACACCGGCGGCGACCGGTTCGCGTACGACCCCACGGCCACCCAGCAGTGGAACACCGGCGACGGCGCGGCCGGGCGGCCGGGCCAGGACCCCGCGGGCCACGACGGCACCGGGCAGTGGTCGATCCCGCTCGCCGAGAGCGACCTCGCGGACGAGTCGGGTGAGTTCACCACGTCCTCCCTGGTGGGGCAGTGGGGCGCCGCGCCCCCCGCCGCGCTCCCGGGAGGCGCCTCCGCGCCCTGGGCGCCGCAGCCCGCGGGGCAGCCCTGGGACCGGCAGCCGGAGGCGACGGGCCACACGCCCTACCCCGCCGAGGGGCACCCCGAGGACCCGCACACGCACTCCGGCGGCTACGCCCACCCCGCCGACGACGCCGAAGGCGCCCCAGAGGCCGCCGCACCCCCCGCGGGGCACGAGGAGCCCGGCGCGGATCCCCACGCCGCCACAGAGGCCGCCGAGGGCCCGCAGGAGCCCACCGCCGACGCCGAGGCCGGCGACACGGAGGCCGACTCCGCCGATGAGGAGGGCGCCGCCCCCGGCGACGTACCGCCGCCGTCCGGTGAGGAACACCCCCTCGCCTCCTACGTGCTGCGCGTCAACGGCGTCGACCGGCCCGTCTCGGACGCCTGGATCGGCGAGTCGCTGCTCTACGTGCTGCGCGAGCGGCTCGGCCTCGCGGGCGCCAAGGACGGCTGCTCGCAGGGCGAGTGCGGCGCCTGCAACGTCCAGGTCGACGGACGGCTCGTCGCGTCCTGCCTGGTGCCCTCCGTGACGGCGGCCGGCAGCGAGGTCCGCACCGTGGAGGGCCTCGCCGAGGACGGGCAGCCCTCCGACGTGCAGCGCGCGCTGGCCCGCTGCGGCGCGGTGCAGTGCGGGTTCTGCGTGCCCGGCATGGCGATGACCCTGCACGACCTGCTGGAGGGCAACCCGGCCCCCACCGAGCTGGAGACCCGCCAGGCACTGTGCGGCAACCTCTGCCGCTGCTCCGGATACCGGGGCGTCGTGGACGCCGTGCAGGAGGTCGTCGCCGAGCGCGAGGCGCACGCCGCGGCCGAGGCGTCCGAGCGCGACGGGGACGAACCGCGCATTCCGCACCAGGCGGGTCCGGGCGGCGGCGGGGTCAACCCGTCGGCGTTCGGGACACCGGGCGGCGCGGGAGCGCACGACCAGGAGTACGGCCAGGACGGAGGCCAGGCGTGAGCAACGAAGCCGCCACCGCGACCACCGACCCGGCGGCGGCACCCGCCGCCGAGCCGGTCCCGCACGGCCTCGGCACCTCCCTGCCGGCCGCCGACGCGCGCGCGAAGACCGAGGGCACCTTCCCTTACGCGGCCGACCTGTGGGCCGAGGGCCTGCTGTGGGCGGCCGTACTGCGCTCGCCGCACCCGCACGCGCGCATCATCTCCATCGACACCACCCACGCGCGCGAGATGCCCGGCGTACGGGCCGTCGTCACCCACGAGGACGTGCCCGGCAGCACACTGCTCGGCCGCGGCCGGGCCGACCGGCCGGTCTTCGCCTCCGAGGTCGTGCGCCACCACGGCGAGCCCATCGCGGCCGTCGCCGCCGACCACCCCGACACCGCGCGCCTCGCCGCGGCGGCCGTCATCGTCGAGTACGAGGTGCTCGACCCGGTCATCGACCCCGAGCAGGCGTTCGAGGCCGAGCCGCTGCACCCCGACGGCAACCTGATCCGCCACATCCCGCTGCGGCACGGCGACCCCGACGCGGCCGGCGACGTCGTCGTCGAGGGCCTCTACCGCATCGGCCGCCAGGACCCGGCCCCCATCGGCGCCGAGGCGGGCCTCGCGGTGCCGCGCCCGGACGGCGGCGTGGAGCTGTACCTCGCCTCGACCGACCCGCACGCCGACCGCGACCGGGCCGCCGCCTGCTACGGCCTGGAGCCCGAGCGCGTCAAGGTCGTCGTCACCGGCGTCCCCGGAGCCACCGCCGACCGCGAGGACCAGGGCTTCCAACTGCCGCTCGGACTGCTCGCGCTGAAGACCGGCTGCCCGGTGAAGCTGACGGCCACGCGCGAGGAGTCCTTCCTCGGCCACACCCACCGCCACCCCACCCTGCTGCGGTACCGCCACCACGCCGACGCCGAGGGCAGGCTCGTCAAGGTCGAGGCGCAGATCCTGCTCGACGCGGGCGCCTACGCCGACACCTCCTCCGAGGCGCTGGCCGCGGCGGTGGCCTTCGCCTGCGGCCCCTACGTCGTGCCGAACGCCTTCATCGAGGGCTGGGCCGTACGCACCAACAACCCGCCCTCCGGCCATGTCCGCGGCGAGGGCGCGATGCAGGTGTGCGCCGCCTACGAGGCGCAGATGGACAAGCTCGCCAAGAAGCTCGGCGCGGACCCGGCCGAACTGCGGCTGCGCAACGCCCTCGCGACGGGCGACGTGCTGCCCACCGGCCAGACGGTGACCTGCCCGGCCCCGGTGGCCGAACTGCTCCAGGCGGTACGGGACCATCCGCTTCCGCCGCTGCCCAAGGACACCCCCGAGGACGAGTGGCTGCTGCCCGGCGGCCCCGAGGGCGCGGGTGAACCGGGCGCGGTGCGGCGGGGCGTGGGCTACGGCCTCGGCATGGTCCACATGCTCGGCGCCGAGGGCGCCGACGAGGTCTCCACCGCGACCGTGAAGGTCCACGACGGCGTCGCCACCGTGCTGTGCGCGGCGGTCGAGACCGGCCAGGGCTTCACGACGCTGGCCCGGCAGATCGTCCAGGACACGCTGGGCATCGACGAGGTGCACGTGGCGCCCGTGGACACCGACCAGCCCCCGGCCGGCGCCGGCTGCCGCGGCCGCCACACCTGGGTGTCGGGCGGTGCCGTGGAGCGCGCGGCCAAGATGGTCCGCACCCAGCTGCTCCAGCCGCTGGCCCACAAGTTCGGCATGTCCACCGAACTGCTCCAGATCACCGACGGCAAGATCACCTCCTACGACGGCGTCCTGTCGACCACCGTCACCGAGGCGATGGACGGCAAGGAGCTGTGGGCGACCGCCCAGTGCCGCCCGCACCCCACCGAACCCCTGGACGAGGCGGGCCAGGGCGACGCCTTCGTGGGCATGGCCTTCTGCGCGATCCGCGCCGTGGTGGACGTCGACATCGAGCTGGGCTCGGTGCGCGTGGTCGAGCTGGCGCTCGCCCAGGACGTCGGCCGGGTGCTGAACCCGGCGCAGCTGCGGGCACGCCTGGAGGCGGGCGTGACGCAGGGCGTCGGCATAGCGCTCACGGAGAACCTGCGCTCCGCGCGCGGGCTGATCCGCCACCCCGACCTGACGGGCTACTCGCTGCCCACGGCCCTGGACGCGCCGGACATCCGGATCGTCAAGCTGGTCGAGGAGCGCGACGTGGTCGCCCCGTTCGGCGCGAAGGCGGTGAGCGCGGTGCCGGTGGTGACGTCGCCCGCGGCCGTCGCGGCGGCCGTGCGCGCCGCCACGGGCCGTCCCGTCAACCGGCTCCCCATCCGTCCGCAGGCCGCCGTCGTCACCGGCCAGTGAGCACCCGCCGCGGCGGATCGCGGCGGCGCGGGAACGCGCGGGGGACGGGGAACCACGGTGGACGGGAACGCACGGGAACGCGCGGGGGTGCGCCGGGCGTCCGACGAGTGAAGCGCTGTCGGCGGGCGTGCCGGTTTCGGGGCGCCGCGGCCGGGCGGACCGGTTCCGGGGGCGTTGTCAGTGGTGGCGCGTAGGCTTCTGGTCAGTGGGGACGGCAGGCGGGTGCGGCGGGCCGGACGGCCCCGCCGTGTCCCAGGGGCGGTGAGCAAGCGCATGCGGGGGAGCCATGAGCACGACGATCACGACCCACGCGGGTGACCGGTCGATCATCCTGACCGAGACCGAGCTCGACCCGTACGTCACGCACGCGTCCACGCGGCGCTGGCTGACCGGACCCGGACTGCCCGGGGACAGCGGAGTGCTGAGCTTCGCCGGCCTCTGCCGGGACGGCCTGCGCACGGTCGGGGACTCCACCGGCGACCCCGGCGACCGGCTCGCGGCGGAGCTGCGCGGCCAGCTGGTGATAGGCGAACTGCTCGGCCCCGGCGGCCTGGAGGCCGAGTCGGTCCTGCTGGACGGCGCCACGGGCGAGATCTCGACGACGTACTTCCTGCACGACCGCCCCGACCTCATGGACCGCCGCGCGCTGGCGCCCTCCCTGCGGACGCTGCTGCGCTTCGCCGAGGCCACGGACGAACTCGCCGGTCTGCGCGGCCAGTTCGCCTCCTACGCCGGGCGCTACGGCCCCCAGGCGGTCGCGGAGGCGTCCCGTCATCTGCTGGCCGTGTTCGAGGAGGGCGCGGACGGGGCGCCGGCGCCGTTCTGGAGGATGGCCGCGCTGATCCGGCCGCTGGCCCTGGTCGCCGGGCGCGCGGGGCAGTCGGGGCTGGCCCTGGACCTGCCGCCGCGGCTGCTGGACCAGGAGTTCGGCCGGCGCGAGGTCGTGCGCTTCGAGGAGGTCGACTTCCCCGCCACGCTCACCCATGAGCCGACCCGCCGCTTCCTGCGCGAGGCGGGGCTGCCGGAGGACGGCTTCCTGTTCACCCTGGACACCGACGTCCCGCTGGCGACGCTCGCGGCGTACTGCGCCGACCGCCCCGACTCCGACGACCCGCCGCGCCTGCCGCCCCGGGCCGCGCACCTGATCCGCCTCGGCCATCTCGTCGAGGACAACAGCCTGGTCGTCGACGGGGAGACGGGCGCGGTGCTCAACTGGAGCGAGCCCGAAGGGCGCCTGCACCCGCTGAACACGGACGTCTCCACGCTCGCCTTCACCCTCTGGCTGCTCCACCGCGAGCAGGCGATCGACGAGGAGTCGGGCCACGAGCTGACCACCGACACCTACGACCAGCTCGCCATGACGATGCTCCAGGTCCTCTCGACGGTCGACCCGACCGGCACCGCGGCGGGCGGCGAGGGCCGGCACTACTGGACCGAGGCGTTCCTGGACGAGGCGGGCGGCGTCCTGGAGTCGCCGACCGGCGCACGCTGAAGGCGCCGTCCGTCACTGCCGTCACCGCGGCCGGGCGGGCGGCGGGCGGGTCGACGGGGACGGTCCGGACAGGGGGAGCGCACCGCCACCGGGCGTCCGGCGATCCCCGGTGCGGGTACGTCGTGCCGCGTACGCCGGACGCCGGACGCGGGGCCGGGCACACGGCTCATCGCCGAGCCCCCGCGCGGGCGGCCGAACTGGCTCCGGGGCGGGCCGGCTGGACCGTGGTGACGGCCCACTCCGCGCCGGGCGGTCCCGGAGTACGCCTGCCAGCAGCTCGCGCACTCGCCGCGCCGCCTCGGACCCGCCCCGCCCGCGCGGCGCCCCGGGCCTGAC
>NZ_AGBF01000076.1 GCF_000225525.1 Streptomyces zinciresistens K42
TGCCGGCGGCGGCCGGGCGGCTGGCCGGGCTGGCCGCGGTCGTCCGGCCCGCGGGCCCCGGCGCCCCCTCCTCCGCCACCGGCACACCGTCCTCCGCCACCGACACCGCGGACGGCGTCCCGCTCGCCGCGTACGCGCTGGGCGCCGGCCACGGCTTCGTGCTCGGGGTCGCCGCCCCGCACCGCGAGCCCGGCGACCACACCGTCGCCTCCGTCGCCGCCGTCCTGCTGTCGCTGCTGACCGGCGAGCACCAGAGCGGCTCGGGCGCCGCCCGCTCCTTCGCGCTGGTACGGCTGCTGCTGGGCGCCGAGCCGCGCACGGTGGCCCCGCTGCTGGGCGCCGACCGCTGGCTGGTGGTGCACGGCAGCCCGGTCCGCCCGCCCTGCGACCCGGTGGCCGCCTCCGCGCTGGGCGCGGCCCTCGGCTCCCCGCTGGTCGACCTCGCGCGCGACGTCGTGCGCGTGCTCGTCCCGGCGGACCGCGAACCGTCCGCGCAGCCCGGCTGGACGCTGGGCGTCAGCGCGCCCGCGACACCGCCGGACTGGCCTGCGGCGGACGCCCAGGCGGCCCGCGCCCTCGCCCGCGCGCGGGCGACCCGCACCGGCCTGTACCGGCACGGCTCGCACCGGCCGGCCCTGGCCGACCTGCTCTCCCCCGACGCGGCCGAGGGCCACGCCCGCGCGCTGCTCGCGCCCCTCACCGGGACCCTCGCGGAGACCCTGCGCACCTGGCTGTCGCTGCACGGGAGCTGGGACCGTACGGCGGTGGCCCTGTCCGTGCACCGCAACACCGTCCGCCAGCGGATCGCCCGGTGCGCCGCGCTGCTGGGGGCGGACCTGGACGACCCGGACGTGCGCATGGAGCTGTGGTTCGCGCTGCGGCACCGCGGCACCGGCCCCGGCGGGCAGTGACCCGCGTCGCACGCGTACCGGCGGACGACCTGCCGACAGTCGTCTGCCTCACAATGGGAACCATGCCGATACCCGGGACACCCAGCCGCGCCGCACTCGTGGACCATCTCGTCAGCACCCGTATCGCGGGCGACGTGGCGACACCCCGCGAGAACAACCTCTCCCACTACCGCCAGCTGGCGAACGGCAACCGCCACTACTGGCTGGGCCTGGAGCTCGGCGAGCGCTGGACCGACGAGCAGGACGTGCTGGCGGTGATGGCGGAGCGCGTCGGCGTGAGCGACGACGCGGAGCACCGCCACGGCCAGGACACCATCGACCCCGAGCTGACGGTGGCCGCGCTGGAGCGGCTGGCGGCCCGGCTGCGCAAGGCGGCCGACGGCGGGCAGCGGGTGCTGTTCGCGACCGGCCACCCGGGCGGTCTGCTGGACGTGCACCGCGCCACGGCCGCGGCCCTGCGCGCGGCGGGCTGCGAGATCACGGTGATCCCGGAGGGCCTGCAGACGGAGGAGGGCTACGTCATGCAGTTCGCCGACGTGGCCGTCCTGGAGCACGGCGCCACCCTGTGGCACACCCACTCCGGGGACCCGATGAAGGCGATCCTCACGGGTCTGGAGCGCGAGGGCAGACCGCTGCCCGACCTGGTGGTCGCCGACCACGGCTGGGCGGGCTACGCCGGCCGGCACGGCGTCGACTCCGCCGGGTACGCCGACTGCAACGACCCCGCGCTGTTCCTCGCGGAGGCCGAGGGCACGGTGCAGGTGGTGGTGCCCCTGGACGACCACGTGGTCAGCCCGCGCCACTATGATCCGATGACGGCGTTCCTGCTCGCGGAGGCCGGACTGGCCTGAGGGGCCGCCGTACGGCGCCCCTCGCGGCGGTTCCGGCCCGGCGCGGCGGCGGCCTAGGGACGTTTCCGGCCCTCGCGGGCCGTCCTCATGCGGTCTTTAGGTCAAGAGTTCGTAAAATGGGGCCCATGATCTTTGCTGCTGCGTCCGGGGCACCGGTCGGCGGAGTCGCCGGCTGGGCCGCGGACCTCATGGAGAAGCTCGGCGGACCGGGCGCCGGGCTGGCCATCGCCCTGGAGAACCTCTTCCCTCCCCTGCCGAGCGAGGTGATCCTACCGCTGGCCGGGTTCACCGCGAGCCAGGGCCGGATGGACGTCGTCTCCGCCGTCGCCTGGACCACCGCGGGCTCGGTGGTCGGCGCCGTCGTCCTGTACTGGCTGGGCGCGCTGCTGGGCCGGGACCGCCTGGTCGCGGTGGCGGCCCGGCTGCCGCTGGTGAAGGTGTCCGACATCGAGCGGACCGAGGCGTGGTTCGTGCGGCACGGGACGAAGGCGGTCTTCTTCGGCCGCTTCGTGCCGATCTTCCGCAGCCTGATCTCGATACCGGCCGGCGTCGAGCGCATGCGGCTGCCCGTGTTCCTCGCCCTCACCGCGGCGGGCAGCCTCATCTGGAACACGGCGTTCATCGCGGGGGGCTACGCGCTGGGGGCGCGCTGGCAGCAGGTCACCGATCTGGTGGGCATCTACTCCAAGGTGATCCTGATCGCGGTGATCGCGGCCATCGTCGTCTTCATGGCGATGCGGCTGCTGCGGTCCGGGCGCGGACGGCGCAGGCGTCCGCGCGAGGACGCGGAGCCGCCCGTCAGCGCGGAACCCGGACGACGCCCTCCTGGATGACGGAGACCGCGAGCCGCCCCTCCTGCGTGTAGATACGGGCCTGCCCGAGGCCGCGCCCGCCGTGCGCGGACGGCGACTCCTGGTCGTACAGGAGCCACTCGTCCGCGCGGAAGGGCCGGTGGAACCACATCGCGTGGTCCAGGGAGGCCCCCACCACGTCACCGACCGCCCAGCCGCCCTTTCCGTGCGCGAGGAGCACGGAGTCGAGCAGGGTCATGTCGGAGACGTAGGTGGCGAGCACGACGTGCAGGAGCGGGTCGTCGGCCAGCTTGCCGTCGGTGCGGAACCACACCTGGGAGTGCGGCTCGCGGGGCTCGCCGAACCGGCCGTAGGGCGGCTCCTCGACATAGCGCAGGTCGACCGCACCGCGGGCCTCCAGGAACCGTTCGACCACGTCCGCGTCGAGATGGCCGTAGCCGCGCAGCCGCTCCTGCGAGGTGGGCAGCGAGGCGGGGTCGGGCGCGGGCGGCATCGCGGCCTGGTGGTCCATGCCCTCCTCGTGCACCTGGAAGGAGGCGGACAGCGCGAAGATCGGCTTGCCGTGCTGGACGGCGATCACCCGGCGGGTGGTGAAGGAGCGGCCGTCGCGCATGCGCTCCACGTTGTAGACGATGGGCGCGCCCGGGTCCCCCGTACGCAGGAAGTACGCGTGCAGGGAGTGGGCGGGGCGGTCGGCCGGGACCGTGCGCCCGGCGGCGACCAGCGCCTGGGCCGCCACCTGCCCGCCGAAGACCCGGGGGACGACGGCGGACCGGGACAGGCCGCGGAAGATGTCCACCTCGATCTGCTCCAGGTCGAGCAGATCGAGGAGACCCTGAAGCGCCTCGTTCATGGCACCTTTTCTGGTGGCCGTTGCCGGTGCGGGGACCTACAGGCCCATGTTCTTCGCGATGATCGACTTCATGATCTCGCTGGTGCCGCCGTAGATGCGGTTGACGCGGTTGTCCGCGTACAGGCGGGCGATCGGGTACTCGTTCATGAAGCCGTAGCCGCCGTGCAGCTGGAGGCAGCGGTCGATGACGCGGTGGGCCACCTCGGTCGTGAACAGCTTCGCGGAGGCGGCCTCGGCCGCGGTCAGCTCACCGGCGTCCAGCGCCTCCAGGGCACGGTCGGCGACGGCTTCCGCGGCGTCCACCTCGGCCTGGCAGGCGGCCAGTTCGAACTTGGTGTTCTGGAAGGAGGCGACGGTCTTGCCGAAGACGGTGCGCTCCTGGACGTACTGCTGGGCGAACCGCACGGCGGCCTTGGCCTGCGCGTAGGCGCCGAAGGCGATGCCCCAGCGCTCGGAGGCGAGGTTCTGGCCGAGGTAGTGGAAGCCCTTGTTCTCCTCGCCGAGCAGGTCCTCGACCGGGACCCTGACGTCGACGAAGGCCAGCTCGGCGGTGTCGGAGGTGCGCAGGCCCAGCTTGTCCAGCTTGCGGCCGACGGAGTAGCCCTCGGACGTCGTGTCCACGGCGAACAGCGAGATGCCGAAGCGGCGGTCCTCGGCGGTGGGCGCGGAGGTGCGGGCGCACACGATCACCCGGTCGGCGTGGACACCGCCGGTGATGAAGGTCTTGGCTCCGTTGAGGACGTAGTGCGTGCCGTCCCCGGAGAGCTTGGCGGTGGTCTTCATGCCCGCGAGGTCGGAGCCGGTGCCCGGCTCGGTCATCGCCAGCGCCCACATCTCCTCGCCGGAGACGAACTTCGGCAGGTAGCGCTTCTTCTGCTCGTCGGTGGCGAGCGACTTGATGTAGGGCAGGGCCAGCAGGACGTGCACGCCCGAGCCGCCGAACTGCACGCCCGCGCGCGCGGTCTCCTCGTACAGGACGGCCTCGAACTTGTGGGTGTCCAGGCCCGCGCCGCCGAACTCCTCGGGCACGTTGATGCCGAAGATTCCCAGCTCACCGAGCTTGTGGTAGAAGTCGCGCGGCGCCTGACCCGCCGCGAACCACTCGTCGTAGACCGGGACGACCTCGGCCTCGATGAAGGCGCGGATGGTCTCCCGGAACGCCTCGTGATCCTCGTTGAACACCGTACGGCGCACCGCCGCCACCTCCACATACCTGTCTAAGCGCTTGCTCACTCAACCGTACCGGCGGGTACGAACGGGCGTCCAGGGGTTCCGAGCCGTAACGCTCGTCACGCCCGCCCCGGCGCGCACACCACCGCCCCTCCAGGGTGCCCCCGGTGCCGCGACGCTAGACGGCGCCCGCCGCGCCGAAGGCCCCGCGCGCCATCCGGTGCAGCAGCACGGCGGTCACCGCCCGCCCCGGCAGGGCGCCCGGACGGCCCAGATGCGGGGTCGAGTTCAGCAGGCCGAAGACGGAGTGGACCGCCGAGCGGGCCGTCGGCTCGGCGAGCTCCGGGTACACCTCCCGCACGACCCCGACCCACAGCTCGACGTACTGGCGCTGGAGCTGGCGGACGAGCTTGCGGTCGCTGTCGCGCAGGCGGTCCAGCTCCCGGTCGTGCAGGGTGATCAGGGGGCGGTCGTCGAGGGCGAAGTCGATGTGGCCCTCGATCAGGGAGTCGAGCACCGTCCCGGGCGCGACCCCGTCCGCCTCGGCCAGGCGCCGCCTGGCCCCGGTCAGCAGCTGTCCGCTGATGCCGACCAAGAGCTCGGCGAGCATCGCGTCCTTGCCGGCGAAGTGCCGGTAGAGACCGGGTCCGCTGATGCCCACGGCGGCGCCTATCTCGTCGACACCGACACCGTGGAAGCCGCGCTCGGCGAACAGCCGCGCGGCCTCCTTGAGGATCTGCTCGCGACGCGTGGAGGCGTCGGTTCTGGTGGCCATGCGAGCAATTCTAGACAGGGAGGTTAGCGGTCGTTAACCTGAGGGAAATGCGTTAACGCTCATTAACAAGGGTGAGGGGACCGCAGGATGGACGAGGCACCGGAGCTCCACAGCGCGGCAGATCCCGCGTCGGAGACCTGGCGGGCCAACGACCGGGCCCACCGCGCGCTCGCGGAGGAGCTGCGCGGCAGGCTCGCCGCCGCCCGCACGGGAGGCGGCGAGAAGGCGCGCGCCCGGCACACCGCGCGCGGCAAGCTCCTGCCGCGCGACCGCGTCGACACCCTCCTCGACCCCGGATCGCCCTTCCTGGAGCTCGCGCCGCTGGCCGCCGACGGCATGTACGACGGGCAGGCCCCGGCCGCCGGCGTCATCGCCGGGATCGGGCGGGTCAGCGGGCGCGAGTGCGTGATCGTCGCCAACGACGCCACCGTCAAGGGCGGCACGTACTACCCGATGACCGTGAAGAAGCACCTGCGCGCGCAGGAGGTGGCCCTGGAGAACCGGCTGCCCTGCCTCTACCTGGTCGACTCCGGCGGCGCCTTCCTGCCGATGCAGGACGAGGTCTTCCCCGACCGCGAGCACTTCGGGCGGATCTTCTACAACCAGGCGCGGATGTCCGGCGCCGGCATCCCGCAGATCGCCGCCGTCCTCGGCTCGTGCACCGCGGGCGGCGCCTACGTCCCCGCCATGAGCGACGAGGCCGTCATCGTCCGCGGCCAGGGCACGATCTTCCTCGGCGGCCCGCCGCTGGTGAAGGCCGCCACCGGCGAGGTCGTCACCGCCGAGGAACTGGGCGGCGGCGAGGTCCACTCCCGGGTCTCCGGCGTCACCGACCACCTCGCCGAGGACGACGCGCACGCCCTGCGCATCGTGCGCACCATCGTCTCCACGCTCCCCGCGCGCGGGGCGCTGCCCTGGGAGGTCGCCCCGGCCGTGGAGCCCAAGGTCGACCCGTCCGGCCTCTACGGCGCCGTCCCCGCCGACCCTCGCACCCCCTACGACGCCCGCGAGATCATCGCGCGCCTGGTCGACGGCTCGCGCTTCGCGGAGTTCAAGTCCGAGTTCGGCCAGACCCTCGTCACCGGCTTCGCGCGCGTCCACGGCCACCCGGTCGGCATCGTCGCCAACAACGGCATCCTGTTCTCCGAGTCCGCCCAGAAGGGCGCCCACTTCATCGAGCTGTGCGACCAGCGCGGCATCCCGCTGCTGTTCCTGCAGAACATCTCCGGGTTCATGGTCGGCAAGGACTACGAGGCCGGCGGCATCGCCAAGCACGGCGCCAAGATGGTGACGGCGGTGGCCTGCACCCGGGTGCCGAAGCTGACGGTCGTGGTCGGCGGCTCCTACGGCGCCGGCAACTACTCCATGTGCGGCCGGGCCTACTCGCCCCGCTTCCTGTGGATGTGGCCCAACGCCAAGATCTCCGTCATGGGCGGCGAGCAGGCCGCCTCGGTCCTCGCGACCGTCAAGCGCGACCAGCTGGAGGCGCGCGGCGAATCCTGGCCCGCCGAGGACGAGGACTCCTTCAAGGCGCCCGTGCGCGAGCAGTACGAGCGCCAGGGCAACGCCTACTACGCCACCGCCCGGCTGTGGGACGACGGGGTCATCGACCCGCTGGAGACCCGCCAGGTGCTGGGCCTGGCCCTGACCGCCTGTGCCAACGCGCCCCTGGGTGACCCCCAGTTCGGCGTCTTCCGGATGTGAGGGGGGCTGTGCGGATGACGCAGGCCATGTTCGACACGGTCCTCGTGGCCAACCGCGGCGAGATCGCCGTCCGGGTGATCCGTACGCTGCGCTCGCTGGGCGTGCGCTCGGTGGCCGTCTTCTCCGACGCCGACGCCGACGCCCGGCACGTGCGCGAGGCCGACACCGCGGTCCGGATCGGCCCGGCGCCCGCGGCGCAGAGCTATCTGTCCGCGGAGCGGCTGCTGGACGCCGCCGCGCGCACGGGCGCGCGGGCGGTCCACCCCGGGTACGGCTTCCTCGCGGAGAACGCGGGCTTCGCGCGCGCGTGCGCCGACGCCGGGCTGGTCTTCGTCGGACCGCCCGCCGACGCCATCTCCCTGATGGGCGACAAGATCCGCGCCAAGGAGACGGTGCGGGCGGCGGGCGTGCCGGTCGTGCCCGGCTCCAGCGGCAGCGGGCTCAGCGACGCGGAACTCGCCGACGCCGCCCGGGAGATCGGCATGCCGGTCCTGCTCAAGCCGTCCGCGGGCGGCGGCGGCAAGGGCATGCGGCTGGTGCGGGAGGAGGAGCGGCTGGCGGAGGAGATCGCCGCCGCCCGGCGCGAGGCCCGCGCCTCCTTCGGCGACGACACGCTCCTGGTCGAGCGCTGGATCGACCGCCCCCGGCACATCGAGATCCAGGTGCTGGCCGACGGCCACGGCGGCGTCGTCCACCTCGGCGAGCGCGAGTGCTCCCTCCAGCGCCGGCACCAGAAGGTGGTCGAGGAGGCGCCGAGCGTGCTCCTGGACGCGGCCACGCGCGCGGGGATGGGCGAGGCGGCCGTGCAGGCGGCCCGCTCCTGCGGCTACCGGGGCGCGGGCACGGTGGAGTTCATCGTGCCGGGCGGCGACCCCTCCTCGTACTACTTCATGGAGATGAACACCCGCCTCCAGGTCGAGCACCCGGTCACCGAGCTGGTCACCGGCCTCGACCTGGTGGAGTGGCAGCTGCGGGTGGCGGCGGGCGAGCCGCTGGACTTCGGCCAGGACGACGTACGGCTCACCGGTCACGCGATCGAGGCCCGCGTCTGCGCCGAGGACCCCGCGCGCGGCTTCCTGCCGTCGGGCGGCACCGTGCTCCGGCTGCGCGAGCCGCACGGCGACGGCGTGCGCACCGACTCCGGGCTCAGCGAGGGCACCGAGGTCGGCAGCCTGTACGACCCGATGCTGTCCAAGGTGATCGCGTACGGCCCCGACCGCGCGACCGCGCTCAGAAGGCTGCGGGGCGCGCTCGCGCGGACGGTCACGCTGGGCGTGCAGACCAACGCCGGGTTCCTGCGCCGCCTGCTGGCCCATCCCGCGGTCGTCGCGGGCGAGCTGGACACCGGCCTGGTCGAGCGCGTGGTGGACGACCTGGTCACCACGGACGTGCCCGACGAGGTCTACGAGGCGGCGGCTGCCGTACGGCTGCACGCGCTGCGTCCGGCGGGCGGCGGCTGGACGGACCCCTTCTCGGTGCCGAGCGGCTGGCGGCTGGGCGGCACCCCGCGGCCCGTGGGCTTCCCCCTGCGTGTCACGGAGCCGGTGGAGTACGCCCCGCGCGGCTCCGCCACCGTCACCGACGACGCCGTGTCCGTGACCCTCGACGGCGTCCGCCACACCTTCCACCGCGCGGCCGACTGGCTGGGCCGGGACGGCGACGCCTGGCACGTGCGCGACCACGACCCGGTGGCCGCCTCGCTCTCCGGGGCGGGCCGCGCCGGCGCCGACTCGCTCACCGCGCCCATGCCGGGGACGGTGACGGTGGTGAAGGTGGCCGTCGGCGACGAGGTGGCCGCGGGGCAGAGCCTGCTGGTCGTGGAGGCGATGAAGATGGAGCACGTCATCTCCGCCCCGCACGCCGGCCGGGTCGCCGAACTCGACGTCAGGCCCGGCTCGACGGTCGCCATGGACCAGGTCCTCGCGGTCGTCGCCCCGGCGGAGGAGGACCGATGACGCTGCCCATGACCGTCCCGGCGCCCGGCCTGCCGGCCCGGGTGCGCATCCACGAGGTCGGCGCGCGCGACGGCCTGCAGAACGAGAAGGCGAGCGTGCCGACGCGGGTGAAGGCGGAGTTCGTGCGCCGGCTCGCCGGGGCCGGGCTGACCACGATCGAGGCGACCAGCTTCGTCCACCCCGAGTGGGTGCCCCAACTCGCCGACGCCGAGGAGTTGTTCCCGCTCGTCGCCGGACTCTCGGGCGTGGACCTGCCGGTGCTGGTCCCCAACGACCGCGGACTGGACCGGGCGCTGGCCCTGGGCGCCCGCCGGGTCGCCGTCTTCGCCAGCGCCACGGAGTCCTTCGCCAAGGCCAACCTCAACCGCACCCTGGACGAGTCGCTGGCGGTCTTCGAGCCGGTGGTCGCCCGCGCCAGGGACGCCGGCGCGCACGTGCGCGGCTATGTCTCGATGTGCTTCGGCGACCCCTGGGAGGGCGCGGTCCCGGTCCACCAGGTGGTGCGGGTCTGCCGGGCGCTGCGGGACATGGGCTGCGACGAGCTGAGCCTCGGCGACACCATCGGCGTCGCCACACCCGGCCAGGTGCGGGCACTGCTGACGGCGCTCGACGGGGCGGGCGTGCCGACGCCGGTCCTCGGCGTCCACTTCCACGACACCTACGGCCAGGCCCTCGCCAACACCTACGCCGCCCTCCAGCACGGCGTGAGCACCGTCGACGCCTCCGCGGGCGGGCTGGGCGGCTGCCCGTACGCCAGGTCCGCCACCGGCAACCTCGCCACCGAGGACCTCGTGTGGATGCTGCGGGGCCTCGGCATCGACACCGGAGTCGACCTCGACCGTCTCGTCGCCACAAGCGTCTGGATGGCCGAACACCTGGGCCGGCCCAGCCCGTCCCGCACCGTCCGCGCCCTGTCCCACAAGGAGCAGTGAACAGCCATGGACCACCGCCTCTCCCCCGAGCTGGAGGAACTCCGCCGCACGGTCGAGGAGTTCGCCCACGACGTCGTCGCGCCGAAGATCGGCGACTTCTACGAGCGCCATGAGTTCCCGTACGAGATCGTCCGGGAGATGGGCCGGATGGGGCTGTTCGGGCTGCCCTTCCCCGAGGAGTACGGCGGCATGGGCGGCGACTACCTCGCCCTCGGCATCGCCCTGGAGGAGCTGGCCCGGGTGGACTCCTCGGTGGCCATCACCCTGGAGGCGGGCGTCTCGCTGGGCGCCATGCCGATCCATCTGTTCGGCACCGAGGAGCAGAAGCGGCGGTGGCTGCCGAAGCTGTGCTCCGGCGAGATGCTCGGCGCCTTCGGGCTGACCGAGCCCGACGGCGGCTCGGACGCGGGCGCGACCCGTACGACGGCCCGCCTGGACGAGTCGACGGACGAGTGGGTGATCAACGGCACCAAGTGCTTCATCACCAACTCCGGCACGGACGTCACCGGTCTGGTGACGGTCACGGCGGTCACCGGCCGCACGCCCGAGGGCAAGCCGCTGATCTCCGCCGTCATCGTCCCGTCCGGCACCCCGGGCTTCACGGTGGCGGCCCCCTACTCCAAGGTCGGCTGGAACGCCTCCGACACCCGCGAGCTGTCCTTCGCCGACGTCCGGGTCCCGGCCGCCAACCTGCTGGGCGAACAGGGCCGCGGCTACGCCCAGTTCCTGCGCATCCTGGACGAGGGCCGCATCGCCATCGCGGCGCTGGGCACGGGCCTGGCGCAGGGCTGTGTGGACGAGTCGGTGAAGTACGCCAAGGAGCGGCACGCGTTCGGCCGGCCCATCGGCGCCAACCAGGCCATCCAGTTCAAGCTCGCCGACATGGAGATGAAGGCCCACACCGCCCGCCTCGCCTGGCGCGACGCGGCCTCGCGGCTGGTCGCCGGGGAGCCGTTCAAGAAGGAGGCGGCGCTGGCGAAGCTGCACTCCTCCACGGTCGCGGTGGACAACGCCCGCGACGCCACGCAGATCCACGGCGGCTACGGCTTCATGAACGAGTACCCGGTGGCCCGCATGTGGCGCGACTCCAAGATCCTGGAGATCGGCGAGGGCACGAGCGAGGTCCAGCGCATGCTGATCGCCAGAGAACTGGGCCTGACGGGCTGACATCCCAGGACTCCGCGCCACCGGGCGGCGCGGGGGCGCGGGGTGTGGGGTGTGGGGCCTACTTCGTCTCGACCAGCCAGGTGATGTTGGCCTTCACCGAGTGGAGGGCATCGAAGGTGACGACGGTGCCGGCGAGGTCGAGCGGCGCCAGGAGGGGCTTGAAGTGGCGCACTTCGTTGGTCTTCGCCCCCACCTCGACCTGGGCAGTCGTGGCGACGCGGTCGTGGGTGACCGCCGAGAGCAGGTGACGGCGCGGCCTGTCCACGCGGGCCGAGCCCTTGAGAGTCTTGCCGTCCACGGCGATGACCTGCCGCGATCGGGCCCCGGGCACGTCCGCGGACGCGGTGATGCGGTGCCGGTCGGCCAGGTAGGCGCCCACAGCCCGGTCCAGGGCGTCGCCGTCAAGTGCCTGAAGGACGCGTCCGAGAGTGACCGGCCTGGGGCTGCGCCGCCAGCCGGGCGGGTGATGGCGTACCCCGTGGGATGCCAGCAGCGAGTTCGTGGCCCGCTCGCCGAACTCAGCGAGTTCCTCGATGCTCTTCGCGCCGCGGGCGGCCGCGCAGGCACACACCAGCAAGATCGCCGTCAGCGAGTACCACCGGCCCCGGCGTGAGCGCGGATCCGGAACCGATTCGAGGTAGGGACGCAGGTCAGCGATCCGGTCCGCATCCAGCGGCCCCAGTCTCTCCAGCGCGGCAGGGATGGGGGGAAGATGCAACAGCAGGCACGGGACGTCCTCGTGATCATCTGGCTTCGACACCACAATGATCACGAACCCCCGTGCCTGCTCTGCTGTCCGCCCCTACCGGCTGATCGCCAACCCTTCACGCAATCAAGGAACTTGACGGAGCCCTGGCGCACCCCCACCGGCGGCCTGACCATCCTTCACACCAAGACCCGCGCCTTCGAACGCCGCATCGCCCTCCCCACCGAGTGCATCAACTCCCTCAAGACCCACCAGGAACGACAGCAGGAAGAACGTGGGGCAGCCGGAGCGGGCTGGACGGACAGCGGGCTCGTCTTCACCACCTCGAAGGGCAGACCGCTCGACCCCACCAACCTCACCCGCCGCTTCCACTGTCTCCTCCACAGCGCAGGACTCCGGACGATCCGCTTCCAAGATCTCCGCCACTCGACCGCGACCCTGCTCCTGGAACAGGGCATCGACCTCGTCGTCATCAAGGAACTCCTCGGCCACGCCCACATCGGCGTCTACGCACACGTAAGGCTCCGCCTCCAACGCCAAGCCATCGACACCCTGGGCAACGCCCTCGGCCAAGGCGACGATGCCCCCGACGACCCACCCACCGCAGCCGTCGTCCGCTGACGTTGCCATCAAACACCCCAGGAGCCCCACCGAGAATGTGCCTCGGTGGGGCTCCTGGATTACTTTTGGGTCAGCTCGCCAATCGACTCTTAATCGCCACCAGACGCTCTCGGCTAGCGGTTCGGTCACCCTCTCTGAGTTGCGAGATAAGCCCCGCACTCAATACCCCTAGAAGAGGAGCAAAAATCGCACGACGCTGAGACTCGGCCTCCTGGGCGAAGAATTCAGCACCCGGAAGGTTCTGATCCAATTGACCCATCGACGTCAGGCATGCGTGCGCGCATTTGAGTGCATCCTCAGTATCAGCATTGGAGCGATAAAGGGCAGCGTAACGCAACGCAAGCACCGAGTAGAAGGAATAGATTCCTCTCACCTCGACGAGCTCTTCGTCAGACGGCTCGAGCTCTTGAAAACCCTCCAGAGAGACCACGTACCTCTGGAATGATTCTGCCGGAATTCCAGGATTCCAAAGATCCTCTACGACGCGGACGATGAAATCAGCATCGCCACTCCGCGCAGGATCGTCGCCACACAAACCCGTGAAGACCTGCACCATCCGCTCCGCACAGCTCGCAACGAAGGTTGCAACCTGATCCTGAGACTGCTCTCGAAGGGTTGCCGCAACGGCCTCGTCGACTACCACTCAAAGCTCCTCTGGCGAGTTGTAGTTGTCCCACTTCCGGGATACACCTCGCCCATCATCTTACCGCCTGTGCCTCGGATGAGTGGTGCACACCTACCCAGGCAAACGTTACGAGACGCGCCTCCTGACATGGGAGTCCATCCCATGTCATTAATGAAGAGTAGGGCATTCTGCTCTGCGTGAGTGCCTGGAATGTTGTCGGCAACGATCTCACCCTTGCCAATGGCGGACATCTGCGCTGGCGTCAGACCATCACCAGATCCGGCAACAACATTGATCGGGCCATGAGGAGTGTCAGCCCTAATTACAGCTACCGTACTTACGTTTTTACGAACAAACTCGTCCGGTTCGGCGGCTTGAATTTCACTCGCCCGCGCGGAGAGGTTGCAATTGTGGACAAGGACCGGCGTCGCCCCCGCCAGCACATAGTACGTGTGGATCTCGGTGAGCGTCAGGTCGTACGTGCGCTGGCGCTTTTCGAAGAAGCGCATGGCCTGCACTTCGGCCCGGGAGCCGTCCGCCGTGTACAGGAGCATGCCCGGCTTCAGGTCACCTGCCTCGATCCACTGCTTCTCCGCTTCCACCCAGTAGGGGTGGGTCGTGGTGGATACGAGAGTGAGCCTTTTCCAACCTCGCGTGCAGGCTGGGTAGTTGGCCTGACAGACGGGTGAAGCCCCTGGTAGATGGGTTTTCGACCAAGAGAACCGTCTCCACCAGAGGCTTCGCATGCTCGTCTACTCGTCCGGCGTCGACGTTTCCAGCTCTGCCCTCCGCTTCCTCGCCGCCCGTCTGAGGGAACACCGACGCACTCTCGGCACCCGATGGCGGCGCCTGAGCGCGGGGCGGCAGGCCCTGCTCACCCTCACCCACCTCCGCAACGGCCAGCCCTATGCCCAGCTCGCGGCCGGTTTCGGGGTCGGCACGACCACCGTCTACCGGTACGTCACCGAGGCCGTTGAGCTCCTGGCCGCCCTTGCCCCCACACTCGCCGAGGCAGTACGGGCCGCATCGATGAAGGCGTACCTGATCCTGGACGGGACACTTCTGCCGATCGACAGAATCGCCGCCGACCGGCCGTTCCACTCGGGCAAACACAAGAAGCACGGCATGAACGTGCAGGTCATAGCCGACCCGAAGGGCCGTCTCCTGTGGGCTTCACCAGCTCTGGCCGGTGCCGTCCATGACGTCAGGGCCGCACGCGAGCACGGCATCATCGACGCTCTCGCCCAGGCCGGCATCAACTGCTGGGCGGACAAGGGCTACCAGGGCGCGGGCGGCACGGTCCGCCTCCCTTACCGCGGCCGATGGGACAGCCTTTCCGCCGGCCAGCAGGCCGTCAACCGGGCCCACGCGAAGGTACGAGCACTGGTCGAACAGGCCATCGCCACCCTCAAGTCCTGGCGGCTCCTCCGCAAGCTCCGCTGCTCGACCACCCGAATCACAAGCCTCGTCCAAGCCGTCCTCACCCTCCACCTGGCCAGCTCAGACTGAGGATGGAAAAGGCTCAGTGACTCCATCAGGCGGAGTAAGTCATGCTGGGACAAGGCCATCGCGTCACCTCTCGTTTCAACGAGCTTCGCTACTCGGAGAGTTGTGCGATGGCCACCTCTTGACCAGGGGCAATACAGAGATCGCTGCTACACCACTGAGTGGGACACCATCGAGAAGAGCCTGCGCCTGCTTCGCCGCACGGTACTCCAAGGGCTGGGCGGAGCGCCGGTCGCGCAGGGTAGCCCGCCAGTTCGGCGCGTCGCGGACGTCGGTGTACACGGAGCGGGCGATACCACGCCAGCGGGCTGGAGGCGCTGGTGGCCAGGTCGTGCCGACCGTACTTCTCGGTGCATCAGGTGCTCGTCGAGGTCGAGGCCCTGGTCTGCGAACTACGCCCCTCCTCCCCACGCCGGGGCGCTCGCCGGATCGTCCGCGAGCTGGGCAGCGCGGGCTGGTAGCCGGTGCCCGGCCTGTCCACGGTGCACCGGCCTGGGTGACCGTACTGTGGGGTCACCGGCCCGGGCCGGGAGGACTGCAGCGCTCCGCGAGGGCCGCCCGCGCCCCGGCCCGAAAGTTCCTTTGCCTGCGGTTATTTACGCGTCGGACTCGTTCACTGGATCAGCTCGACCTGCGGGTGGTCCGGGGATGCCGGGCAGGCGTGGAGTTGCAGGTTGTAGCCGCTGGCGATGTCGATCATCGTGAAGTTCGCCGTCGGGTAGCCCGGGGGAAGCGGGGTGGGGTTGGTGTGTTCCTCCTGCGGGGCCCAGCTCTCGCTGCCGCCGTCCCATTCGGTGCTGGCGATCGTCAGGAGCGGGAGCGCCTCGGTGCCGCATTCGGGGCAGGGGCGGGGCACGGGGTCGGTGAGGCCCCAGGTGGACCAGCCGCCGACCTTCCAGCCGGAGGCATAGGCGAGTTCGTTCCGGTAGAACTCGTGGGGGGCGATCGCGTACGCGCTGTTCCAGGCCGGGCCGGCCGCCTCCCACCGGCTCACCTCGGCCAGTTGCCGCTGGAGGTCCTGGCTCAGCTCCATGGGATGGGGGTACTCCGTGACCTGCTCCGGCGCGAGCACGCACGGCTCCGGGAGATAGGTGACCAGCTGGACCGCGGACGGCTCGGGCGGCGCGGCGAGGACGTCGGTGACCTCGGCGGCGGAGCGCCAGAAGAGCGCGGTCCGCGGGTGCGTCGGGTGGTCGAAGGGGCACCACAGGACCTGGAGGAGATCCGCGCCGGGCGGGGCCGGGAGCGGAACGTCACGGCCGTACAACTGGGCGACGGGGAGCATGGGGATCGGGCCCTCGGGCTGCGGGCGGCCGTGGCGCTCCTCGGCCGCCGCCTGGGGGCGCCGCGACTGCCGGATGTCCTCCGCCGAGAGCGCCGGGGTCCACTTGTCCCACACGTGGTCCCCGTCGCAGTGCGGCCACGGCTCGTCGGCGGGCCACAGGAGCGGCCCGCCGACAGAACTGTCGCGCATCGTCGGCGACCCCGGCCGCGGGTGCAGCCGGGTCGCCTTCCGCGCCAGCGGGGCCAGTTCAGGGAAGAGCGCGGTCACGTCTAGCGGCCGCGGCGGGGTGGTGAAACTCATGCCGGCTCCTGCTGGTGCGAACTGGCTGTGATCAGTTACCGAGGTTCAACAACCCGGTGTTCCCCTTGGTGTTGGGGACGTGGATATTGGGGAACAGCTCCTCGGTCGTCCCGTTCGCCCGTTCGATGTTAGCGGTCATCGTGACGCCCACCGGGATCGTGCTGGTTGCGTCCGTGTAGACGGGCGTCACCTGGTAGAAGATCGCGTCGTCCACTCCGAAGGTGCCGTCCTTCAGCATGTTCTGCGCCATGGACTCGTAGGTCCGCATGCTGGGCGTGCCGGTGTTCATTCCCGTCTGCCAACAGGGGACGAGGTTGTTCTGACCGCCGTCCAGAATCTGGCCCTTCCCGCCGAGGATGTTCGCGATCAGGTGGCACCGGGCCTGTGAGGACGTCGGCGGGTTCGCCTGGTTGGAAAGCTGCGCGTCCTGCCAGCCCGTGATGTCGCCCGAGGCGCCACTGCCCTTGACGGGCCCCTTCCCCAGGCATGCCTGCGCCCGGGTCGGCCGTGTACCGGCCGGGCCGATCGGATCGGTCGTCTTGTTGACGTGGGGAACCGGTTCAGTGGTGTTCAGGATCCAGCCGTCGCCGTTGGGAAGCGAACCGGCCGGGGAGGTGTCCAGGCAGCGGCCGTGCGGCCCGGTCTCCGGCGTGGAGAACGTCACCTTGAACTGATCGGCGTCGATCACCCGCTGGTCCGCGAAGCCCTCGGTGAGCTGCGCGTCGGCGAACTGCTTGTCAGCGGCCGGGACATGGGCACGTACACAGGGTCTGGTCTTGTCCAGCTCCCGGCTGTCGCCGAGGATGTACGAGTCCCATTCGCCGTTGCCGAGGTTGGCGATCACTCGGCGATCGTGCGGCTCTGGGAGAACGCGTGGGAGGAGTTCACGCCGTTCCTCCGCTTCGACACCGAGATCCGCCGCATCGTCTGCACCACCAACGCGATCGAGTCCGTGAACGCCAGGATCCGGCGGGCGGTCAAAACCCGCGGCCACTTCCCGAACGAGCAGGCCGCCTTGAAGTGCGTCTACATGGCCATCATGTCGCTGGACCCCACCGGCAAGGGCCAGGCCCGCTGGACCATGTGCTGGAAGACCGCCCTGAACGCCTTCGATATCACCTTCGACGGCCGACTCTCCGCGGCCCGCCAGTAACTCCAACCACCCTGGTTACACCATTCGTTTGACAGACTCCGTCCTTGCAGAGCTGAAGGAGTCGGTCGAAGACCACCCGTTCCATGCCGTGCCCGGCCAGCCGGGTACGGAACCGGCTCAGCACGCTCGCGTCGAAGCCCGTGTCCGTCAACTCGGCCCCGAGCGCGTACTTCCAGTCGATCGCCCGCACCGCCATCGCCGCGGCCTGCCGGTCGGTCAGATCCTCGGCGAACTGCAACACCGTGACCAGCGACAACACCCCCGGTGACAGACCCGGGGCACCGCGCACCCCGAACGCGTCGGCGAACGGCCCGTCGGCGAAGACCTCCGCGAGCCGGTCCCGCACCCGGATCGCCAGGCTCCCCTGCGGGAACGCCGCCCGAGCCACCACCGCAGTCTGTGCCGGAACCTCCGGCAGCCCCTTCGGCCGCATCGACAACCGCATCACCCCCACGGCCGCACGACAGGACAACGACCACACGGACGATCCCCCCGCGCCCAACCGTCGCCCCGCACGGAATTGCGCAGCGGAGTCCAGGGCTGTTTCAAAGTCCGATTGATGCTGCGAAGTCGCAGCTCACGGCGGCGTGCCGGCTTCCGGTCGACCCGTCCCTCACACGACGAAGCTCCGGTTGGAGCGGGTGACCTCTCAAGTCGCCCTGCCGAACCGGAGCTTCGATGTGCCGTCAGTCTGCCGGCGTCTGCCTGATCAAGTCGCCCTCGCGTCAGCACCGCGCACTGCCGGGACTGCCGCGGCGGCTGGCCACGCTGGCCGATCCGCGGCACCGGCGCGGTAAGCGTCACCCGTTCGTGAGCGTGCTGCTGATCGCGTGCTCGGCCGTGCTGAGCGGAGCGCGTTCGTTCGCCGCGATCGGCCAGTGGGCCAGGAATGCCCCGCACGAGGCCCTCGCCCGGCTCGGTGCCCGCACCACCAGCGTGTTCGCCGTCCGCGTCGCGCCGAGCACCGCGACCGTCCGCCGGATCGTCAACCGCACCTGTCCCGGCGTGCTCGCCGACCTGCTCGGCGCCGACCCGGCCGGGTCCGACACCCTCGCGGTGGACGGCAAGAGCGCCCGTGGCTCCCGCCATGGTGACACCCCGGCCGCGCATCTGCTCGCCGCCGTGACCGGTGGCGGGCTAACCATCACGCAGCCGCGAGTCCCGGACAAGACGAATGAAATCACCTGCTTCGCCGGCCTGCTGGCCCCGTTCGACCTGACCGGGGTGACCGTGACGGCCGATGCCCTGCACGCTCAGCGCGGCCACGCCCGCTTCCTCGCGGAGGACAAGAAGGCGCGCTACGCGCTCGCTGTGCGTGAAGAAGAACCAAGCCGGTCTCCACGAGCGGCTGCACACGCTGCCCTTGAGGGAAGTGACCGCGAAGTTCTACGACCGCACCGAGGGACACGGCCGCAAGGAGACCCGCGTGGTGCAGGTCCTGACCGTCGATGACCTCGACTTCCCGCACGCCGCCCAGGTCACCCAGGTCACCCAGGTCGCCCAGGTCGCCCAGGTCGTACGCCACCGCACCTGTCTGAAGACCGGCAGGCGCAGCCGCGAGACCGTTTACGTCATCACCGTTATGACCAGCCGGGAAGCCTCCCCGCAGCGGCTCGCGAAGATCATCCGTTCACAGTGGGTCATTGAAAACCGGCTCCACTTCGTCCGCGACACCGCCTTCCGCGAGGACGCCTCCAAGGTCCACACCGAGCACCGCCCGTCGCGCTCCCCCACGTCAGCAGCGTCCCCGTCAGTACAAGGGCGACGCCGTGCCGCCACACTTTCCCCGGCCTCGACACAGACACCCCGGAACTAAAGAGAAGTTAAAAGGTCGAGGTATCTCGGCTTCACGTGACAGCCACAGGCGATACGCCCGGTACCCACTCGGCGCGTGACATGAATCACAGCGCCGCCGCACATCACCCATAGGGAATGCGCGGGGTTTTCCGCTGCATGGGCACTGAACACGACAGGCAGCCCGAACCCGCCGCCGACGCTCGGTGGACCGCCCCACCGAGGACCCCGACCCCGTCCAGGCCCACCGCCCACAGCCCGCCGCCCCACCGCCCACCTGCACCCTTCACCGGACGGTCACCTCCGGGGCGTCGGCAGATCATGATATCTTCACAGTTCTTTGCGGCGCTTTCCCGCGAATGGCGATTGCGGCATTTCAGCCACCACACAAATCAAGCCATCCAAAAACGGGGCGTGCCCCCGGTATTCTTTGGAGAGCATGACGATGGCTGCCCCGGCCGTTTCGGTGATTGTCGCCGCGTACAACGCAATGCCTTATCTGACGCGTTGCGTCACGTCCGTAGTCGAGCAGAGCATCGGCCGGGACGAGGTCGAGATCATCGTCGTCGACGACGGCTCGACCGACGGCACGGCCGAGGAGCTGCGGCGTCTTTCGGACGCCCACCCGGGCGCGATCAGGGTCTTCGCGCAGGAGAACTCCGGAGGGCCCTCGGCGCCGCGCAACGTCGGTCTCGGCCACGCCCGCGGCCGGTTCGTCTTCTTCCTCGACGCCGACGACTACCTCGGCCCGGAGGCCCTTGAGCGCATGGTGGCCATGGCCGAGGAGAACGCCACCGACATCGTGCTGGGCAAGATGGTGGGCGTCGGCGGGCGGGCGGCCCCGCAGTCGATGTTCCGGCGCGACCAGCCGAGGGCCGACGTCTTCTCCTCCCGGGTCTACTGGACGCTGAACCCGATGAAGCTCTTCCGCCGGGACCTGCTGGAGCGCCACGGCCTGCGCTTCCCGGAGGACCTGTCCATCGGCGAGGACCAGCTCTTCGTCGCGCCCGCCTACCTGCACGCGGCGGGCATCTCCGTGCTGGCCTCGTACGACTGCCTCTACTGGGTGGAGCGCGAGGACCAGGGCAACATCACCCTGCGCACGGGCGGCACCGAGTCCCGGCTGAGGTTCCTGCCCCGTATGGTCGACCTCCTGCTGGAGAGCGTCCCGCCGGGGCAGGGCCGCGACCATCTGGCGCACCGGCACCTGACCGTCGAGGTCCAGCAGCTCCTCGGCCACCTGGCGCAGGAGCCGCGGCCCGAGCAGGAGAAGGCCCTCAGCCGCCTCGCCGAGACCATCGCGCCGCTGTGGCACGAAGGGATCGACGACCGCCTCTCCGCCATGGCCCGGCTGCGGCTGCACCTGATCCGCCACCGGATGCTGGACGAACTGCTGACCCTCGTGAAGTTCGAGAGGGAACTGGCCCGCGGCGAGGTCGCCACGCCGGTGCTCGTGGAGGACGGCCGCGCCCTGGCGCGCTACCCCTTCCTGCGCGACGCCGACCGCGCCGTCCCCGACCGCTGCTACGACGTCACCGCCCAGCTCGGCGTACGCCATCAGGTCAGCCGCGCCGAACTGACCGGCACCGCCCTCCGCCTCGAAGGGCACGCGTACCTGCACCGCGTCGGCACGGAGGACGTCACCACGGAACTCGTGCTGCGCGAGCGCGACACCAAGGCGGAACACCGGCTGCCCGTCACGCACACCGGGACGCCCGGTCTCGGCGCCGAGGAGGACCAGGGCCGTTTCACGTACGGCAGGGCCGGCTTCGAGGCCGTCGTCGACATCGCGACGGCCGCCGGCGGCGGTCCGCTGCCGGGCGGTCTGTGGGACATCTCGCTGGCCGTCGGCGCGCAGGGCATCAGCAAGGAGGTCCGCATCGGCAGCCGCCGGGCCGAAGGGGTGTCCGGCGCGGCGGCCACCCACGTCGTGGACACGGTCGCGGGGCTGCGGGCCGTCACGCTCTACACGACCGCCCCGCACGGCAACTTCACGCTCGACCTCGACGAGCGCAAGCACGCCGTCACGCGCGGCCTGCGGCTGGACGGCACCATCCGGTGGGCCTCCGACGCCCCGGCGGAACTGGAGTTCAGCGGTCGCTGCGCTCTCGCCGCGCTCCCCCCGGGCACGCTCGGGCTGGCCCTGCGCAGCGACCGGGGAGACAGCGCCGCCTTCCCGGTCACCGCGACCGGGGACACCTTCACCGTGCGGGTGCCCGTGAGCACGCTGCCGGCCGGTGTCTGGCGGGGAGAACTGCGGCTCGGCGACTGGGCGCTGCCCCTCCCGGCCCTGCCCGGCGGCCTCGCTGCGGCCAAGTGGAGCCGGCGTGCCCTGCCCTGGTACGCCAAGCGCGCCCCCGCCGAGGCGAAGGGCTTCGCTCTGGTCGTGGCCAGGACCAGTCTCACCAAGGCGGTGACCCGGCTCGTCCGGTCCTGAGGGGCGGAGCCCGGCGGGGGATGTCAACGGGCCGCAGCGGCAGGGCGGTTGGGTTCGGGCGCTCCCGCGCGGAGAGTTCCGGCCGGTGCGCGGCCCCCGAGGGGCGGGCCCCACCCCTGGACATCAGATCAGGTTAGGCTAACCTACCTTCGAATTGTCCGGCCGGTGATCGGCCCTGTTCGAAAGCAGCGTAGCCATGCCCAACGCAAGAGCCACCCACCTCACCCGTCGCGGCATCCTCGCCGCGGGCGGCGCCCTCGGCCTCGGGACCGTGCTGGCCGCCTGCGGGAACGACAGCGGCGACAGTGGTGGCTCCGGCGACGCGGCGGCCGCGAAGTCCGGCCCCTGGACGTTCAAGGACGACCGCGGCACGACGGTGAAGCTCGACAAGGTCCCGACGAGGATCGTGGCCTTCGTCGGCCTCGCGGCCGCCCTGTACGACTACGGCATCGAGGTCAAGGGCGTCTTCGGCCCGACGAAGACCAAGGACGGCAAGGCCGACGTGCAGGCCGGCGACATGGACGTCAGCAAGCTGACCGTCTTCGGCAACGTCTGGGACCAGTTCAACGTCGAGAAGTACGCGGCCTTCGCGCCCGAGGTCCTGCTCTCCACGACCTTCGACAGCGCCGGCACCCTCTGGTACGTCCCCGAGGCGTCCAAGGACAAGATCGCCAAGCTCGCCCCGAGCGCCGCGGTCTCCGTCTACGACCGCCAGCTGACCCAGCCGCTGGAGCGGGTGTGGCAGCTCGCCGAGTCCCTCGGCGCGGACCTGAAGGCCGACAAGGTCGCCCGGTCCAGGAAGGACTTCGAGGCCGCCGCCGAACGGCTGCGCAAGGCCGCCAAGGCGCGCCCCGAGATCAAGGTGATGGCCGGCTCCGCGAGCCAGGACATCTTCTACGTCTCCGGCACCAACCTCTCCATCGACCTGGAGTACTTCAAGGCCCTCGGCGTGAACTTCGTGGAGCCGCCGGAGAGCGCCAAGAAGGAGGGCGGCGGCTGGTTCGAGAACCTCAGCTGGGAGAACGTCGACAAGTACCCGGCCGACATCATCATGATGGACGACCGCAGCTCGACCATCCAGCCGGCCGACATCACCGAGGCCACCTGGAAGAAGCTGCCCGCCGTCAAGGCCGGCCAGGTCATCGCCCGCTCCCCCGAGCCGATCCCCTCGTACGCCAAGTGCACCCCGCTGCTGACCAGCCTGGCCGAGGCCATCGAGAAGGCCAGGAAGGTCGCCTGACCCGGCGCCGCCCGGGGCGCGGGCGGGCCCGCGGCCGACCGCCGGCCCGCCCCCGCCCCGAAGCCCGCACCCGTGACGTGGACGCAGGAGTCACCGCATGACCACCGCCGTAGCCGCCCCGTTCCGCTTCTTCTCCCTGCACGTCGTACGGACGAGGCGGCTCGGGCCGTCGATGGTGCGGGTCACCTTCGCGGGGACCGATCTGCGGGCCTTCCACTCGGACGGCCGCGACCAGAGCCTGTCGCTCTTCCTGCCGCACGCGGGACAGCGCGAACCGCGGGTCCCGGTCGAGCTCGGGGACGGCTGGTGGCAGGGCTGGCGCGAACTGCCGGACGACGTACGGGCCGTGATGCGCTCGTACACGCTGCGCGCCCTGCGCCGCGACCCCGACGAGATCGACATCGACTTCGCCCTGCACGGCGTCTCCCCCGCCGTCGCACCCACTGGCACCCCCACCGTCTCCCCCGCCGTCGCACCCGCTCAGTCGCGGGGGTCCCTCTCCCCGGCCGGTCCCGCCTCCCGCTGGGCCTCCCGGGCCACCGCCGGTGACCGGGTCCTGCTGCTCGGCCCCGCCCTCGCCGACAACCGGGCGATCCGGTTCCGGCCGCCGCGGGACACCGACCTCGTGCTGATCTGGGGTGACGAGACCGCCGTTCCCGCGGTCGCCGCGATCCTCGAGTCCCTGCCCGCCGGGACCCGCGCCCGGGTATGGCTGGAGGTGCACGGCGCCGCCGACGTCCAGGACCTGGCGACCGACGCGGACGCCGAGATCACCTGGCTGGCCCGGGAGGGCGGCCCGCACACCGAGGACTCCCCCATGGCCCTCGACGTCATCCGCGCCGCCGAACTCCCCGCCGCCCAGCGGCCGTACGTCTGGATCGCGGGCGAGTCCGGGTGCGTGAAGGCGCTGCGCCGGCACTTCGTCGGCGAGCGCGGGACGGACCGGCGACGGGTCACCTTCGTGGGGTACTGGCGGCGGGGCATGAGCGAGGAGCAGCTGCGCGAGCAGGCGTAACCGCCGCAGCGCGTACGGGAGATCGGGGCACGGCCGCGATCCGAGTGATCGTCGTCACGCCCGATGCCGGCCCGAGCGGATCTAACTTAGGTTAGGCTAACCTAAGTTAGATCGCGGAGCCCCGCCCGCTCCGCACCCGCACCGCACCCGCACCCCAGAGCCCGTCCCCACCGGAGGACCTCCCCATGCGCTCGCACCTGCTCAACGACACGACCGCGGAGCGGTACCGCCGCTCCGTGACCGAAGGCATCGAGCGGGTGGCCGCCAAACTCGCCGCCACCGACGGTCCGTTCACCGGCGTCACGGTCGACGCCCTGGCCCCCGCCATCGACGCGATCGACCTCGACAAGCCGCTGCACGACTCCGGCGCGGTCCTCGACGAACTGGAGGAGGTCTACCTCCGGGACGCGGTCTACTTCCACCACCCCCGCTATCTCGCCCACCTCAACTGCCCTGTGGTCATACCGGCGTTGGTCGGCGAGGCGGTCCTCTCCGCCGTCAACTCCTCCCTCGACACCTGGGACCAGTCGGCCGGCGGCACGCTCATCGAGCGCCGGCTCGTCGACTGGACGGCGGCCCGCATCGGCCTCGGCGGGAACGCCGACGGCGTGTTCACCTCGGGCGGCAGCCAGTCCAACCTCCAGGCGCTGCTGCTGGCCCGCGAGGAGGCCAAGACCGACTCGGCCGCGAAACTGCGCGTCTTCGCCTCCGAGGTCAGCCACTTCAGCGTGCAGAAGTCGGCGAAACTGCTCGGCCTGGGCCCGGACGCCGTCGTGACGATCCCCGTCGACCACGACAAGCGCATGCAGACCGTCGCGCTCGCCCGGGAGCTGGCGCGCTGCGCCGAGGACGGCCTCGTGCCCATGGCGGTCGTCGCCACCGCGGGCACCACCGACTTCGGCTCCATCGACCCGCTCCCCGAGATAGCCGAGCTGTGCGAGCAGTACGGCACCTGGCTGCACGTCGACGCCGCCTACGGCTGCGGTCTGCTCGCCTCGGTGAGGTACCGGGACCGGATCGACGGCATCGAGCGCGCCGACTCGGTCACCGTCGACTACCACAAGTCCTTCTTCCAGCCGGTGAGTTCGTCCGCCGTACTGGTCCGCGACGCCACCACGCTGCGCCACGCGACCTACCACGCCGAGTATCTGAACCCGCGCCGCACGGTCGAGGAGCGCATCCCGAACCAGGTCGACAAGTCCCTTCAGACCACCCGGCGTTTCGACGCCCTCAAGCTGTGGATGACCCTGCGCACGATGGGAGCCGACGGCATAGGGCAGCTCTTCGACGAGGTCTGCGACCTGGCGGTGGAGGGCTGGCGGCTGCTGGCCGCCGACCCGCGCTACCACGTGGTCGTGCGGCCCACGCTCTCCACCCTCGTCTTCCGCTACATCCCGGCCGCCGTCACCGACCCGGCCGAGATCGACCGCGCCAACCTGTACGCCCGCAAGGCCCTGTTCGCCTCCGGCGACGCCGTGGTCGCGGGCACGAAGGTGCAGGGGCGCCACTACCTGAAGTTCACCCTGCTCAACCCCGAGACGACGGCCGAGGACATCGCCGTCGTCCTCGACCTGATCGCCGGCCACGCCGAGCAGTACCTGGGAGAGTCCCTTGACCGCGCGTCCTGAAAACCCGACCACCACCCATGACTTCGTGGGGATCGGGCTCGGCCCGTTCAACCTCGGCCTCGCCTGCCTGACCGAGCCGATCGCCGAACTCGACGGCGTCTTCCTGGAGTCCAAGCCCGACTTCGAGTGGCACGCCGGCATGTTCCTGGAGGGCGCCCACCTCCAGACGCCGTTCATGTCGGACCTGGTCACCCTCGCGGACCCGACCTCGCCGTACTCCTTCCTCAACTACCTGAAGGAGAAGGGCCGGCTGTACTCCTTCTACATCCGGGAGAACTTCTACCCGCTGCGGGTCGAGTACGACGACTACTGCCGCTGGGCAGCGAACAAGCTGAGCAGCGTCCGGTTCAACACCACGGTGACGGAGGTGACGTACGAGGAGGCGGACGCGGTCTACGTCGTCGCGACCGCCACCGGTGCCACCTACCGCGCCCGCCACCTCGTCCTCGGCACCGGCACCCCGCCCCACATCCCCGAGGCGTGCCGGGACCTGGGCGGCGACTTCCTGCACAACTCCCGCTATCTCCAGCACAAGGCGGAGCTCCAGAAGAAGGAGTCGATCACCCTCGTCGGCTCCGGGCAGTCCGCGGCCGAGATCTACCACGACCTGCTGAGCGAGATCGACGTCCACGGCTACCGGCTGAACTGGGTCACCCGCTCCCCGCGGTTCTTCCCGCTGGAGTACACCAAGCTCACGCTGGAGATGACCTCCCCGGAGTACGCCGACTACTACCGCGAGCTGCCCGAGGACACCCGCTACCGGCTCACCGCCGAGCAGAAGGGCCTGTTCAAGGGCATCGACGGCGATCTGATCAACGAGATCTTCGACCTGCTCTACCAGAAGAACCTCGGCGGCCCGGTCCCGACCCGGCTGCTCACCAACTCCTCGCTGAACGGCGCGCGGTACGAGAACGGCACGTACACCCTGTCCTTCCGCCAGGAGGAGCAGGGCAAGGACTTCACACTCGACTCGCAGGGGCTGGTGCTGGCCACCGGCTACCGCTACAGCGAGCCGGAGTTCCTCAAGCCGGTGCGCGACCGCCTGGTCCACGACTCCCGGGGCAACTTCGACGTCGCCCGCAACTACGCCGTCGACATCACCGGCCGGGGCGTGTTCCTGCAGAACGCCGGCGTCCACACCCACAGCATCACCAGCCCCGACCTGGGCATGGGGCCGTACCGCAACGCGTACATCATCCGCGAGCTGCTCGGCACCGAGTACTACCCGGTCGAGAAGACCATCGCGTTCCAGGAGTTCTCCGTATGAGCACCACGACCGGCATCGGCACGCTCACCGTGCGCCCGCTCGACCCGCTGCGGGACGCCGAGTTGCTGCACGCCTGGGTCACCGACCCCAAGGCGGCGTTCTGGATGATGCAGGACGCGAGACTCCAGGACGTCGAGCGCGAGTACATGCGCATCGCCGCCCATGAGCACCACCACGCCCACCTGGGCCTGCACGACGGGGTCCCGGCGTTCCTGATGGAGCGCTACGACCCCCGGTACGTGGAGCTGACCGGCCTGTACGAGCCCGAACCCGGCGATGTCGGCATGCACTTCCTCGTCGCGCCGACCGACCGGCCGATCCACGGCTTCACCAGGGCGGTCATCACCGCGGTGCTGGAGGAGCTGTTCGCCGACCCGGACACCCGGCGGGTCGTCGTCGAGCCCGACGTGGGCAACAGGGCCGTCCACGCGCTCAACGAGGCCGTCGGCTTCGTACCCGTACGCGAGATCGAGAAGCCCGAGAAGCGCGCGCTGCTCAGCTTCTGCACCCGCGCACAGTTCCTGGCCGCCCGAGGAGTAGCCGAATGACCCCGTCCGACGCCGTGGCGCATCTGTCCCCCCACCACTGGGCGCGGGCCAACCGCCTGCTGATCCGCAAGGCCCTCGCCGAGTTCGCGCACGAGCGGCTCCTCACACCGCGGGCCACCGGCGACGGCGGCTACGCCGTCCTCGGCGACGACGGCCGGACGCGGTACACCTTCACCGCGGTGCTCCGCGCGCTCGACCACTGGCAGATCGACGCCGACTCGATCACCCGGCACCGCGACGGCGACGAACTCCCCCTCGCCGCACTGGACTTCTTCATCGAGATGCAGAAGTCGCTGCACCTGAGCGAGGAGATCCTGCCGGTCTACCTGGAGGAGATCTCCTCCACCCTGTCCGGCACCTGCTACAAACTGGCCAAGCCGCAGGTGACGGCCGCCGACCTCGCGCGGTCCGGTTTCCAGGACATCGAGGCCGGGATGACCGAGGGCCACCCCTGCTTCGTGGCCAACAACGGCCGGCTCGGCTTCGGGATCCACGAGTACCACGCCTACGCCCCCGAGGCCGCGAGCCCCGTCCGGCTCGTCTGGCTCGCCGCGCACCGCTCGCGCGCCGCGTTCACCGCGGGGGCCGGCATCGACTACGAGCCGTTCCTCCGCGAGGAGTTGGGCGAGGAGACCGTCGAGCGCTTCCACGGCGTGCTGCGCGCGCGGGACCTCGACCCCGGCGACTACCTGCTGATCCCCGTCCACCCCTGGCAGTGGTGGAACAAGCTCTCCGTCACCTTCGCCGCCGAGGTCGCCCGCGGCCACCTGGTCTGCCTGGGCGAGGGCGACGACGAGTACCTGGCCCAGCAGTCCATCCGGACGTTCTTCAACACCACCAGCCCGGGGAAGCACTATGTGAAGACGGCCCTGTCCGTCATCAACATGGGCTTCATGCGCGGGCTTTCGGCCGCCTACATGGAGGCCACGCCCGCCATCAACGACTGGCTGGCCCAGCTCATCGACAACGACCCGGTCCTGCGGAGCACCGGTGTGTCGATCATCCGCGAGCGGGCCGCCGTCGGCTACCGGCACCTGGAGTACGAGGCGGCCACCGACCGCCACTCGCCGTACCGCAAGATGCTGGCGGCCCTGTGGCGCGAGTCCCCGGTGCCCCGCCTCGCGCAGGGCGAGTCCCTCGCCACGATGGCCTCGCTCGTCCACGTCGACCACGAGGGCGCGTCCTTCGCGGGCGCGCTGATCGAGCGCTCGGGGCTGGCGCCCGCGCAGTGGCTGCGCCGCTACCTGGAGGCGTACTACACCCCGCTGCTGCACAGCTTCTACGCCTACGACCTGGTGTACATGCCGCACGGCGAGAACGTCGTCCTGGTCCTGCGGGACGGCGTGGTGGAACGGGCCGTATACAAGGACATCGCCGAGGAGATCGCGGTGATGGACCCGGACGCGGTGCTGCCGCCGGCCGTGGAGCGGGTGCGCGTGGACGTGCCGGAGGACATGAAGCTCCTGTCCGTCTTCACGGACGTCTTCGACTGCTTCTTCCGCTTCCTGGCCGCGAACCTCGCCGCCGAGGGAATCCTGCCGGAGGACGACTTCTGGCGCACGGTCGCCGAGGTCACCCGGGACTACCAGCGCTCGGTGCCCGAACTCGCCGAGAAGTTCGAGCGGTACGACCTGTTCGCGCCCGAGTTCGCGCTGTCCTGCCTGAACCGCCTGCAGTTGCGCGACAACCGGCAGATGGTCGACCTCACGGACCCGTCCGGCGCCCTCCAGCTGGTCGGCACCCTGCGGAACCCGCTCGCGGGGCGGTAGCGACGCCCCTCCCGAACAGGCGGGCGCCCCCCGGGTACGGTCCC
>NZ_AGBF01000075.1 GCF_000225525.1 Streptomyces zinciresistens K42
GGGGTGCCTGGCCACCTCGTGGTGGGCGGGCGCCCTGCCGTCGGCGGCGGTGGCGGCGCTCGGCGTCCCGGCGTCCGCGGGCGCGGGGCCGGGCCCGGTGCAGTGGGCGGCGTACGCGGGGGCCGGGGCGCTGGGCCTCTTCGGGTTCGGCGGGCTGGCGCGCGGGCGGACCGGACGGGCCTGGGTGCTGGGGATGTTCGGCCGCTACCGGGGCACGGTCCGGCGCACCGGGCTGATGTGGGTCAACCCCCTGGTGCTGCGGCGCCGGGTGGACGTACGGCTGCGGCACTGGCGCAGCGAGCCGATGCCCGCGGCCGACTGCGGCGGCGTCGCGCTGCGGGTGGTCGTGCTGGTGGTGTGGCGGGTGCGGGACACCGCGCGGGCCACGCTCGCGGTGGAGGACCACGAGCGGTACCTGCGCGAGTGCGTGGAGGCGGCGCTCGCGCGGGTGCCGGTGGAGATGCCGGGCGGTGCGCGCGGCGCGGCGGAGGCGGCCGGCGAGGTGCTGACCAGGCTCGTGGTGCGCGACGCCGCGGGCGTCGGCGTCGAGGTGTTCTCGGTGCGGCCGGTCCGGACGGAGTACGCCCCCGAGGTGGCCGCCGCCATGCACCGGCGCCGGATCGCGGCGCTGGACGCGCGGCACCGGGCGACCGTGCTGTCGTCGGTCGTGGACTCGGTGGAGGACACGGTGACCCGGCTCACCGTGCGGGGCCTGGTGGACCTGGACGACCACGAGCGCAAGGCGCTGGTGAAGGACCTGACCGTGGCGTTCTGCGCGGGGCGCGGGGAAACGGCGGGCTGACGGCCCGTCGAACACGTCCGCCGTTTGGTATGGACATGCTCAACTGTCGCCAATAATCTGAGGCTTGGTCTAGACCTGCACCGCTCGTCGAACTTCCCCCACGTTCCCAGGAGCAGCAGCATGCGCCGAAAGACCAAGATGTACGCCGCCGCACTCGGGCTCGCCACGGCCGGGGCCCTGACCCTGTCCACCGGAGGCGCGAGCAGCCACGGCTACACCGACCTCCCCGTCAGCCGGCAGAAGCTCTGCCAGAACGGCACCGTGACCAACTGCGGCTCCATCCAGTGGGAACCGCAGAGCGTCGAGGGGCCGAAGGGCTTCCCCGGCTCCGGCCCGGCCGACGGGCAGATCTGCAACGGCGGCCTCTCGCAGTTCAGCCAACTCAGCGCGCCCCGCACGCCGTCCGGCGCCGCCTGGCCCGCGACCAAGGTGAACGGCGGCCAGAGCTACACGTTCCGCTGGCAGTTCACCGCCATGCACGCCACGAGCGACTTCAAGTACTACATCACCAAGCCGGGCTGGAACCAGAACCGCCCCCTGACCCGCGCCGACCTCAACCTCACGCCGTTCTTCACGGTCCCGTACAACGGGCAGCGCCCGCCGTCCACGCTCTCGCACACGGGCACCCTGCCCAGCGGACTGACGGGTCGTCAGGTCATTGTCGGCGTATGGACGATCGCCGACACGGCCAACGCGTTCTACGTGTGTGCCGACGTCACGTTCTGAGGTTCCCTTGAGTCGGCGACCGGGCCGGCGTGGGTAGGTTCCTCCCATGCCGGCCCGTCGGGGTCGGCGCGTCGACTCGGGGGGACGAGTGATGGACCTGTTCTTCTATGCCGTGCCCGGCCTGATCATGGCCGTGGCGGTGTTCCTGGCCTACCGGGTGGTGCGCCGCCAGCTCCAGATGCGCGCCGCCTGGAACAGCGGGCTGACCGCCGAGGGGCGGTGTCTGCGGACGTACACCACGACCCACGGCGGCGGTCACTCGCGCGTCACGACGGTCCTGCACCACGTGTACGAGTTCGCCGCCCGCGACGGCCGCGCCGTCCGCTTCGAGGAGGAGGGCGGCCCCGCCACCACGGTCGAGGGCGACTTCGTGACGGTGCACTACACCGACGGGCCCCGGATCGCGGCCATGGCCCACCGGCCCGGCCGGGTCAGGCACGCGGCGACCGCCCTCGGCGCGATCGCCTTCCTCGGCGTGGTCATGGTGGCCTGCGTCGGCTTCGTCGTCACCTACGGCGAGCTGTCCTAGGCCGCGCACACGAGGAACGGCCCCCGCCCCCTGGGTATCTGACGGTACGTCATCCAGCGCCGCTGTCATGGAGCCGGAGGGGCGGGGCACGGTCGCGGAGCCGGTGGCGGAGCGGCTGCCCGTCACCGCCGCGAACAAGATCCACCGGGCGGCCCTGGGGTGCCGAGGGGCCCAGGTGCGCCGACCCGGTGTGGTGGCGGCCCCCGGGGGAGCGGGCCTGTCGCAGGCTCGCCGGGGCCGGGACCTCGCCCATGCCGAAGGGCCCCTCGCTCCCACGAGGGGCCCTTCGGCATGGGACGAGGGCGGCAAGGCCCTCGATACGCGCGGCGATACCGCGCAAGAACAGTGATGGCGAGGTGTCGTCCACGCTTGCGCGAACTTGCCTCGCCATCGCCATCGTGCGCCGCCAGGGACTCGAACCCCGGACCCGCTGATTAAGAGTCAGCTGCTCTAACCAACTGAGCTAGCGGCGCAGACTCCCGCCGACCGCGATCTTCCTGCTCCTCGCGGCGGCGACAGAGAAAATACTACCCGGTCCCCGGGGGTGCTTCCGACCATCCTCCCGGGGGTGCTGATGCCCGCCGCGGCCCTGGTGCCGCGGCCGGGAGGGTTCACCGGCTCGCGACGCCCGGCCCGGCCCCTCGCCGCGTGGTCGCCTCACCCGGGCACGTCCGGTACGCGGACGAGGCTCCGCCTCGCGGGGCACCGCACCGGACGCCGCGAGCCTCCGGCGAACCCTCCCGGCGCCCTAGATCGCGAGCGAGAGCAGGACCGGTGCCGCGTTGCGGTTGAGCGCGTCCGCGGCCTGGCGCAGCCGGTGCGCGTGCTCGACCGGGAGGGACAGCGCGAGACAGCCCACCGCGGACCCGGCGGTGATCGGGACCGCCGCGCACACCGTGCCCACCGCGTACTCCTGGAGGTCGAGGTGGGGGACGGTCGGCGGCTGGGACTCCAGCCGGGAGAGCAGGACCCGGTCGCTGGTGATCGTGCGGGAGGTCAGCCGGGCCATCTTGTGGCGGGCGAGGTGGTCGCGGCGCCCGTCGTGGTCGAGCTGGCCCAGCAGGCTCTTGCCGATCGCCGTGGCATGGGCGGAGAAGCGGAAGTCGACCCACTCGTGGACCACGGGGGTCGCCGGTCCGGCGGCGAACTGGTCGATCGTGACCTCGCCGTCGACGTACCGGCTGACGTAGACGGCCGCGCCGACGGAGTCGCGCAGCCGGTCGAGGGTGCGCTGGAGGTTCTCCCGCAGGGCCCGCCGGCGGCCCCGGGCGGAGCCGAGGCGCTCCAGCGCGTCACCGCTGACATGGGCCCCGTCGCCGACCTGCGCGACGTAGCCCTCGCGGCGCAGCATCCGCAGCAGGCCGGTCAGGCGCTCCCGTCCGACCCCGGTGAGCCGGGCGAGCTCGGCGTCGGTCACTCCGGTGGTGCGCCGCGCCACGGTCTCCAGGACGCGCAGGGCGTCCTGGGTCGAGTGGTACGGCGCGGTCGGCTCGTGCGTCAGGGCCACGGTTCCCCCTGCGGTCGCTCGGTCGCTCGGGCAGCGGCGTGATGGAGTGGGCCGTATCCGGACAGTGATGCACTATCACGATAGCCGCCAAGAGGTGTGCGGTGAGCGGTTGTTGACGAGATTCCGTCGTCACCCGCACCCCCGAGGGCAGGGGCGGGGCAGCGCGGCACATGCCGCTGTCATGCCACGCCGCCCCCGACCTCGAAGGTTGAACCGCGTTCATTTTCCGCCGGTCACAGCACCGCGCTGAGAAATTCCCTCGTGCGGTCGTTCTCGGGATCGTTGAAGATCTTCTCCGGGCTGCCCGCCTCGATGACCCGGCCCTCGTCGAACATCAGGACCTGGTCGGAGATGTCCCGGGCGAAGCTCATCTCGTGGGTCACGCAGAGCATCGTGATGTCGGTGGAGCGCGCGATGTCCCGCAGCAGGTCCAGGACGCCCGCCACCAGTTCGGGGTCGAGCGCGGAGGTCACCTCGTCGAGCAGCAGCACCTGCGGCCGCATGGCCAGGGCCCGCGCGATCGCCACCCGCTGCTGCTGGCCGCCGGAGAGCCGGGTCGGCCGGGCGTCGCACTTGTCGGCGAGCCCCACCATCTCCAGCAGCTCGCGGGCGCGCGCCTCGGCCTCGTCCTTGGGCAGCCCGAGGACGGTGACCGGGGCCTCCATGATGTTGCGCAGCACGGTCATGTTCGGGAACAGGTTGAACTGCTGGAAGACCATCCCGATCTTCTTGCGGACCTCGCGGACCTCCTTCTCGGTGGCCGGAAAGAGCTGCTGCCCGTCCACCGTGATCCGGCCCTCGTCGGGCTTGGTCAGCGTCATCAGCAGCCGCAGGATCGTGGTCTTGCCCGATCCGGACGGCCCGATCAGCGTGACGTGCTTGCCGGCGTCGACCGAGAAGTCGAGGTGGTCGAGCACGGTGTTGTCACCGAACCGCTTGGTGACCTGCTCCAGCCGGATCAGCTCGCCCGGGGGCAGGCCGGCGGCGGGGGTGGCGTCGGGACTGTGCTGGGTGTCGGGGGTCTCAGTGGGCAAGACGTCGCTCCAGGGCTCGCAGGAGGAGGGAGGCCAGGTAGGAGATGAGGATGAAGGCCACGCCGATCACGGTCAGGGGCTCGGTGAACTGGAAGTTCTGCTGGGAGAACAGCCGCGCCCGGCCGAGCATGTCGAGGACGGTGATCGCCATCAGCAGCGGCGTGTCCTTGAGCATCGAGATCACGTAGTTGCCGAGCGCCGGCACGACGCGGCGGATCGCCTGCGGCAGGATCACCACCCGCCAGGTCCGGGCCACCGGCAGGTTCAGCGCCGTCGCGGCCTCCCACTGGCCGACGGGCACCGCCTCGATGCCGGCCCGGTAGACCTGCATCGTGTACGTCGAGTAGTGCAGGCCGATGCCGAGGACGCCGGTCGTCAGCGCGGACATCGTCAGGCCCCACTCGGGCATCACGTAGAAGAGGAAGAAGAGCTGCACCAGCAGCGGGGTGTTCCGGATGAACTCGGTGACCACCCCGACCGGCCAGCGCACCCAGCGCGAGGGCGCGCGCATCAGCAGCGCCCACACGAGGCCCAGTGCGAAGGAGATCACCGAGCCGAGGGCGAGGGCCTGCAGCGTGACCAGCAGCCCGTCCCAGAAGTACGGCATGAAGTCGGCGACCGCCGTCCAGTCCCACGTCATCGCAGAACACCTCCCCGGGTGGAGGCGCCGGCACCGGTCGTCTCCGTGGGCTCGGGCTCGTCGGCGGACGCCTCGTGCGCCGGGGCCCTGCCGCCGCCCGGCTTCAGCCGGTTCTCCAGCCCGCGCATCACACGGGTGAGCAGGAAGGCGATCACGAAGTAGATGAGCAGGATGTACGTGTAGATCTCGGCGCTCTCCTGGAGGGCGAGCCGCACCAGGTTGCCGCTGAAGGCCAGGTCGCCCATGCCCATGACCGAGACCAGGGCGGTGCCCTTGAGCAGTTCGATCAGCAGGTTGGAGAAGGGCGGGATCATCTCCGGCACCGCCTGCGGCAGCAGGACCAGCCGCATCCGCTGCCAGGGCGTGAAGCTGAGCGCGATGCCGCCCTCCTGCTGCGCCGGGTCGACCGCGCCGAGCGCGCCGCGCACGATCTCCGAGCCGTAGGCGCCGTAGGTGAGGCCGAGCGCCAGCGTGCCCGCCCACATCGGCACCAGCTGCCAGCCGAACGCCGGGGGCAGCACGAAGAACACCCAGAAGATCATCACCAGCGCGGAGGTCCCGCGGAACACCTCGGTGTAGACGCCCGCGACGAAGCGCACGATCCACAGCCGGTGGGTGCGCGCGACGCCGACGACGAAGGACACCGCGGCGGCCAGCAGGGCGCTGAGCACGAGGAGCTGGACGGTCGTCCAGACTCCCCTCAGTACGAGTTCCCAGAGTCCGGAGGTCATCCGCCGCACAGCTCCTTCGCGGTGAGGTCGGTCATCTCCGCCTCCGTGAAGCCGAAGGGCTTGAGGATGCGGAGCAGCTCCCCGCTCTTCTTGAGCTTGCGCAGCTCGGAGTTGAAGGCGTCCCGCAGCCTCGTCTCGGTCGGCCGGAAGGCGAACGCGCCCCCGTCGACCTTCGGTTTTCCGCCGACGATCGGCTTGAAGGGCTTCGTCGACTCCGCCTTCGCGGACTTCTTGACCACCTCGCGGGTGGTCAGGGCCGTTCCGGCGAAGACGTCCACGCGCCCCGCCTCCACGGCGTTCAGCCCGGCGACCTGGTCCGGCACGATGAGGATGTCGCTCTCGGCGTACCCCGCCTCGACGGCGTACTGGATCTCGGCGTAGCCGGTGCCGGTGGCGAACCTGGCCTTCTTCGCGACGACGTCCTGGTAGCCGCGCAGCCCGAGCGGATTGCCCTTGCGCACGATGAACGAGTCGAGCATCTGGTAGTCGGGGTCGGAGAAGATGACCTGTTCGCAGCGCTCGGGGTTGACGTACATCCCGGCGGCGACGACGTCGAACTGCTGGGAGTTCAGGCCCGGGATCAGCGAGCCGAACTCGGTGGGCACCGGCTGCACCCGGTCGACGCCGAGCCGCTTGAAGACGACGCGCGCCAGCTCCGGTGCCTCACCGGTCAGCTTCCCGTCCTTGTCGATGTAGCCGAACGGTATCTCGCCGGCTATGCCGAGCCGTACGACGCCCGCCGCCCTCATCCGGTCCAGCAGGTCGCCGCCGTCCTCGCTCGACGCGGTCGCCACGCGCGAGCAGCCCGCGGTTCCCACAACGCCGAGCGCCGCCACCCCCGCGAGCAGCGACCGGCGTGTGGTCCCTGGTGTGGTTCTGTCGTTCCCATTAGGTGGAGCCATGGCGGCGCGGCTACCCGGGTCGATGCGATGTATGCACTCCGGATCGCATGACCGCACGGTTCATCGAGGTGTCGCTCGTCGCGCGGGGCCATCCACCGCGCGGCCGGCCTCCCGGCAGATCGGGCCCGCCGACCCCCGCGGCGGTCCGGGACGCGCGAGGGCCGCGTCGGCGGTGAGCCGGACGAGGGCGTTGACCCCGGGCCGGATGCGCTCGGCCCGCTCCAGGGCCGCGCGCACGGCGTCGACGGGGCTGAACGCGCCCGTGCGGGAGCCGTCGAGGAGCTGTACGGCGGTCAGTTCGGTGAGATCCGTCATGCGTCCCGTCCTCCAGGCTCGGCATCCGTGCGGAGTTCAGCGTCCCGGTACGTACCCGCGCTGCTTGTCGACCACGTTCAGCAGCGGCCTGCCCGCCGCCCACCGCTCGTACAACTCCACGAACTGCACACCGAGTTCATCGCGCCAGCCGACCGTGTCCCCGCTCATGTGCGGCGAGACGATCAGTCCGGGCACCCCCCACAGCGGGCTGTCGGACGTCAGGGGCTCGTGCGCGAACACGTCGAGTGCCGCGCCCGCGATCCACCGCTTGTCCAGCGCCTCCGCCAGGGCGTCCGTCACCACCAGCGGCCCGCGCCCGACGTTGATGAACCGTGCCGAGGGCTGCATGACGCCGAAGCGCCGCGCGTCGAACATGCCGCGCGTGCGCTCGGTGAGCGGCGCCGCCGCGATCACCCAGTCGGCGCGCGCGATCAGCCGGTCCAGGTCCTCGGGGCCGTGGATGCCGGTGTGCGCGACCCGGCCCACCAGGGCGGTGGTGACGCCGAGCGCCTTGAGGGTGCGCGCGATCGTCCGGCCGACGGGCCCCGACCCGACCACGCACGCGCGCGTGCCCGCCACCCGCTGCCCCTCGCGGTGCCGCCAGCGGCGGGAGCGCTGGAGCTCCAGGGTCCGCGGCAGGTCCTTCGCCATGGCCAGCACCAGCGCGGCGACGTACTCGGCGACCGGCTCGTCGAAGATCCCGCGCGCGTTGGTGACCACGGTGTCGGACGCGGTGAGTTCCGGGCACAGCAGATGGTCCACGCCGGCGCTCGCCGTGTGCACCCAGCGCGGCCGCGGGCCCTCGCCGGGCCAGGCGTGCCGCACGGCGTGCGAGGCGAAGTCCCAGACCAGCAGTACGTCCGCGTGGGGCAGCCGCTCGGCGAGGGTCGAGGCGTCCGCGTGCTCCACGCGGGCCCGGCCGGTGAGCCTGCCGAGCCGGGGCAGGGGCTCGGCGTCGAGCACCAGCAGCGTGGGCGGGCCGGCGGGGGAGGGGGAGGGGGACGGGCCGGGGGTGGCTGCGCTCATGCGGGGTCGTTCCTCCCGGGGGCGAGGGGCGAGGGGCGAGGGGCGAGGGGCGAGGGGCGAGGGGCGGGCGGGCGGTCGGTCGGGGAGGTCTCCCTGCCGTCAGGGGGGCGTGGCGGGGCGCTACCCGGCCGTCCCACCGGGTTCCGAGGCGGCGAACGGCCGCCTGACATGCGAGGTTTGACCACGCTCGCACCCGAACCCACCTTCGTCAACACGGGCGCGCACACGGTCCGTTGCTCACCAACACGGGCGTGCGCACGATCCGTTGCCCACCCTTCTCCCGCAGTGCGGGCGGTGCCCGCCACGAGCTCGCGGGCGTCGCCGTCGCGGGGTGCGCGTACGCGGGGCCGACCCGGCACATCCGGTAAGGCGCCGTACCGCGAGGTGGCCGACACGGCGCGCGGGCGGCGCGGCGGTGATCTCGGCCAACCAGGTGACGATGTGGGCCGCGCCGCGCCGACTGGGTACCCGAGCGGTGGGGCCCTGTCAGGCGCTGATCGATCCGGTGCGTGGCGGTCCTGTACTTCCGGACGTGCCTGGTGTTCCTGAGCAGGAGCAGCAGTGGGCAGCAGGCGCGCCGACCCGCGCAGCGAACGGCAGGAAGGCTGACATGACCGCACTCGGATTCCTCTACCCGGGCCACTCCGCCGAGGACGACTATCCCCGTATCGAACAGTTGATCGCCAGCGACATCCGGCTCGATCTGGTGCACACCGAGATCGGGGAGGACGCGCACCGGGTGGACGCCCTGCTGCGGACGGGCTCGGCGGAGCGGCTCGCGGCGGGCGTCGCGGAGCTGCGGCTGACCGGTGCCGAGGCGGTGGTGTGGGCCAGCACCGGCGGCAGCTTCGTCCACGGCTGGGAGGGCGCCCACGAGCAGGTGCGCGGCCTCGCCCGGACCGCGGGGATGCCGGCGTCCTCGACGTCGTTCGCCTTCGTGCACGCGGTGCGCGAGCTCGGGGTGCGGCGGGTGGCGGTCGGCGCCGCCTACCCGGACGACGTGACCGCGCTCTTCGTGGAGTTCCTGCGCGCCGGCGGCGTCGAGGTGACCGCGTCGCACGGCGCCGGGGCCGTCACCGCGGCCGAGGCCGGCGACTGGGGCGGGAAGGAGCTGTACGCCCTGGCGAAGGAGGCGGACCACCCCGGCGCCGAGGCGGTCCTGCTGCCCGGCACGGCCCTGCACACGGCGTCCCACGTCCAGGCCCTGGAGCAGCACCTCGCCAAGCCGGTCCTCACCGCCAACCAGGTCACCGTCTGGGAGGCCCTGCGGCTCACGGACCGCCGGGTGAACGCCCCGCAGCTCGGCGAGCTCTTCACCCGGGAGCCGATCGTCCAGGCATAGCCGCGCCCGGCCCCCGCCCGCCCGGAGCGGGGCCGGGCGGTCCGCCCGACGGCCCGGGAGCCAAGGGCGGTCCGGGGAAGCGAGGGCGGCCCGGGAACCGCGCGCGGTCCGGAAAGGGGGGCGGTCCGGGAAGGGAGGCGGTCCGGGAATAAAGCGGAGACTCCCTCCTGTTACGGCCCCAGGCAGACCGTACGGGAACACCGCAGGAGGCAGCACGTGGCCGCAGACACCCCCGAGGGCGACGGGATCCGGGGCACCGCCCTCGGCACCGCGCCGACCCCCCTCTCCGTCCTCGACCTGGTCACGGTCAGCGCGGGCCACACCGCCACCGACGCCCTGCGCACCAGCGTGGAGCTGTCCCGCCTCGCGGAGTCCCGCGGCTTCCACCGCTTCTGGGTCGCCGAGCACCACTCGATGCCCGGCGTGGCCTCCTCCTCGCCCGCGGTGATCCTCGCCCACCTCGCCGCCCACACCGGGCGCATCCGCCTCGGCTCCGGCGGCGTCATGCTGCCCAACCACGCCCCGCTGGTCATCGCCGAGCAGTTCGGCACCCTGGAGGCGCTGGCGCCGGGCCGCGTCGACCTGGGTCTCGGCCGCGCCCCCGGCACGGACGGGGCCACCGCCGCCGCCCTGCGCCGCACCGACCGCCTCGACCAGGGCGCCGACGACTTCCCCGAGCAGCTCTCCGAGCTCACCCGCTTCCTCGACGACGACTTCCCCGACGGCCACCCCTACCGCCGCATCCACGCCGTGCCCGGCCCGGTGCAGGCGACCTCGCCCGGCGGTGTGCAGTCCCCGCACCGCCCGCCGGTCTGGCTGCTCGGCTCCTCCGGCTTCAGCGCCCGGCTGGCCGCCCTGCTCGGGCTGCCCTTCGCCTTCGCGCACCACTTCTCGGCGCGCAACACCGTCCCCGCCCTCGACCTGTACCGGGAGTCCTTCCGCCCCTCCGCCCTGCTGGACCGCCCGTACGCGCTGATCGGCGTCTCCGCGCTGGCCGCCGACGAGGAGAAGGAGGCGCGCCGCCAGGTCAAGGCCGCCGCCCTCGGCATGATCCGGCTGCGCACCGGCCGCCCCGGCCTCATCCCGAGCCCCGAGGAAGCGGAGGCGTACGAATTCAGCGCGATGGAGCGGGAGTTCGCCGACGACTGGAACGCCAACGTCGTCCACGGCACCCCGGACGAGGTCCGCGCCGGTCTGGACGACCTCCACAAGCGCACCGGCGCCGACGAGTTGATGCTCACGAGCAACGCCCCCGGCATGGACGTACGCCTGCGCTCCTACGAACTCATCGCGGACGCCTACGGGTTGCCCCGCACCCCGCCGCCCGCCGCCTGAGCCCGCTCAGGCCCGCACGCCCATCAGCTCGGAGATGCGGTCCGGTGACACCGGCCGGGAGTACAGCCAGCCCTGGCCGGTGTCGCAGCCGATCCGGCGCAGCCGCGACGCCTGCGCCAGCGTCTCCACGCACTCGGCCGTGACCGTCAGCCCGAGCCGGTGCGCGAGCTGGATCATCGCCTCGACCACGACCTCGTCGGCCGGGTTGGGCGCCACGCTCGCGGTGTCCTCGCCCTCGTACTGGAAGCCCCGCACGAACGCGCCGTCCAGCTTGAGCACCGACACGGGCAGCCGGGTGAGGTACGCCAGGTTCGAGTAGCCGGTGCCGAAGTCGTCGATCGCGATGCGCACGCCCATGTCGCTGAGCGCCTGGAGGTCCTCCAGCGGCCGCCCCGCCGAGCCCATCACCGCCGACTCGGTCAGCTCCAGCTGGAGCAGCTGGGGGGCGAGCCGCGTCTCGTCGAGAATCCGCGCCACGTCCGTGACCAGGTCGGAGTCCCAGACCTGGCGCACGGCCACGTTCACGCTGACGAAGATCGGCGGTTCGCCGGGGTGGGCCGCCTGCCAGGCCACCGCCTGCCGGCAGGCGGTCGCGAGCACCCAGCGGCCGAGCGGCACGATCGAGCCGTCCTCCTCGGCCAGTCCGATGAACCGATTCGGCGCGAGGACGCCGAACTGCGGGTGGTTCCAGCGGACCAGCGCCTCGACCCCGCGCAGCCGGCCGTCCTCCATGCTCACCAGCGGCTGGTACTCCAGCGCGAACTCCCCGCGCCCGATGGCGGCCCGCAGCGTGGCGGCGAGCGCCTGACGGGTGACCAGGTGGGCGTTGCGCTCGGGGTCGAACAGCGTCCAGCGGTCCTTGCCGTCGGCCTTCGCCCAGTACAGCGTGGTGTCGGCGGCCTGCATCAGGGCGGTCGGGCCCGTGCCCGCCGCCTGGCGCTCCACCACGCCGATCGACGCCGACACCGACAGCCGGCGGCCCGAGACGTCGAAGGGCTCGCGCAGCGCGGCGAGCACCGACTCGGCGAGGTCGGCGAGTTGGTCGGTCCCGGTGGAGTCCTCGACGAGCAGCGCGAACTCGTCCCCGCCGAGCCGGGCCACCAGCGGCGGGATCGTCCGGGTGTGGCCCGCCTGCTCCGCGCAGCGGGTCAGCCGCTCGGCCACGGCCGCCAGCAGCTTGTCGCCGACGCGGTGGCCGAGGGTGTCGTTGACGGCCTTGAACCCGTCGAGGTCCAGATAGCACAGGCCGATCCGGCCGGTGCTGCCGCTCTCGTCGTAGGACTCCACCTCCAGCGCCGCCGACAGCCGTTCGAAGAAGAGCGTGCGGTTGGGCAGCCGGGTCACCGGGTCGTGCATCTGCAAGTGCCGCAGCCGGGCCTGGAGTTCACGGTGGTCGCTGATGTCGGAGACACACATCAGCACGCCGTCGGCGGGGCCGCCGGCCGTGTCGCCCGCCAGCGGCGCCACCGTCACCTGCGCCCACAGGGAGTGCCCGTCCGGGTGCTTCAGGCGGCGCGTGCACCGTAGTTCGGCCTGCCGGCCGCGCAGCACCTCGCGGTAGCTCTGCCAGGTGCGGGTGTCGGAGGCGAGGTCCACCAGGTCGGCGGCGGCGGACCCGGTCAGCTCCGCGAGCGCCGTGCCGAGCAGTTCGGCGAGGCTGGAGTTGGCGTCGGTGACCAGGCCCTCGCGGTCGACCACGGCCATCGCCAGCGGCGCGGCCGAGAAGGCGGCGGAGTAGGGCGGCGCACCCGTACCGGCCGATGCCAGAGCGTGACTCTCTGTGACGGCCTGGCCGATGAGGTCTGCCACGGGCGTCGGCCCTTCGGACGTTCCGCTCACCGCTCGCTCCCGCAGTGCACTCGATCTTCGGATGGTTCTCATCGGAATGGGTGGCCGGGAGGCGGTCGGCCGCCCGGCCGTGTCCGTGCAGGAAAGTGTCAGGAAAGTGTGCCGATCATAGAGGCTGGCCCCAGGCCCTTCCACCTACTGCCGAGTCTTCCCGCCCCCGGTGCGGTTCCGACAGATCGTTTCTGCCCGCACCTGGACGGCTTATTGGTCCCCCCGACCAGTTGTGACGTTCCGTGAGCGATTCGGGGGTGTCGATGCCTCCGCACAGTCGACCCTCTCACCCGTCCGGTGCAGCTCAACAGGACGTAGTACGACAATCCCACACAGGCTGGGTGCGGTGTCCCGCGAACCGCTCCCGGAGGTCCACGTGCCGCGTCAGTTCCCCCTGTTCCGTGGGACGGGCCTGCTGCGGGACCGCCGGATGCGCAGCACCGCCGCGGTGTTCACGACCATGTCCGCGCTCGCCGCGACCTCCATGATCGCGGGCCCCTCGGTCGCCGAGCCGTTCGACGCGGCCCCCTGCGCCCTGGAACGCACCAGCGCCCACCACTCCGAGGGCCTGGACACCTGGAACGCCTCCTACCCCCGGCCGTCCCGGGCCATGGACGCCGTCATGGTGTACCTGTCCTTCCCGGACGCGGTGCCCCGGACCACGACGGCGCGGCTGACGGCCGACCACTTCCCGGCCACCTCCCGGTTCTTCGAACGCGCCTCCTACGGCAGGTTCACCCTGCGCCCCCACCCGCAGCGCAACTGGATCCGGATGCCCCGGCCGTCCACGGCGTACGCCATACGGCGCGACTGGCGGCCCGCGGACCGGGCCGCCTATCTGCGCGACGCGCTCGCCGCCGCCGACCGCACGGTGGACTTCTCCCGCTACGACGTCGTGTACTTCGTCGCCGACCCGGACGCGCCCGGCGTCGACTCGGACGCCACGAAGGTCGTGAACCTGGACTCCCCGCTGCGGGCCGACGGCACGGACATCCGCCGGGTCGTCACCGTGTTCGAGAAGTCTCCGCCCGACCGGCTGGTCCTGGCGCACGAGACCGGCCATGTCTTCGACCTGCCGGACCTGTACCACCGCCCGACGGACGGCAAGGGCGACTGGGACACCTACGTCGGCGACTGGGACCTGATGGGCAGCCAGTTCGCGATGGCGCCCGACCTGTTCGGCTGGCACAAGTGGAAGCTCGGCTGGCTGGACCCCCGGCAGGTGGTGTGCGTGCCGCCGAGCGGGGTGAAGGCGGCGCGGCTCACCCTGGAGCCGCTGTCGGCCGGACCGGGCACCCCGGTGCCGGCCGGACTGGCCGGGGCGCCCGGCGCGTTCGGCGAGCGCAGCGCCGTACCCGGGTTCGGACTGGGCAGCGGGGCGAAGCTCGCCGTCGTGCGCACCGGCCGCGAGAGCGCCCTCGTCTTCGAGGTGCGCGGCCCGGTGGGCAACGACGTGCAGACGTGCAGCCAGGGACTGCTGGTGTACCGGGTGCGCAGCCGGACCGAGTCCGGCGGCGGCCCCGTCGAGGTGATCGACGCCCATCCGCGCAGTCAGGCGTGCGGGGAGGAGTCCGTGTACCCGCCGCTCGCGGACGCGCCGGTCGGGCTCGGCGAGAGCTTCACCGTGCCCGGGGAGGGCGTCCGGGTGGAGGTCGAGGGGCGGACGGCCTCGGGCGCGTGGACGGTGAAGATCACGACGTCGCGCTAGGCGCACGGAGCCGCGGTGCCCTGGCGTCGCGGTGCCCTGGCGTCGCGGTGAGGCGTACGGTGTCCGCCGCGGTGCACCGGCGTCCGCACAAGCGAAAGGCCCCCCGGTTTCCCGAGGGGCCTTCACTGTCGTGCGCCGCCAGGGACTCGAACCCCGGACCCGCTGATTAAGAGTCAGCTGCTCTAACCAACTGAGCTAGCGGCGCCTGCTGACGTCGTAGACCTTAGCACCCTGGTCCGCGTGGGGAAAAATCGATATCCGCACGGCCGCCCGTGCCGCCCGCACGGCCGCCCACAGAAGCACCTCGGGCCCCGGCAGCCAGGGATTACGGGCGTCCGGGGCGACCAGCCAGCGGGAGCCGGAGGAGGTGGCGGCGCCCGCCCCCGCGCCGATCGCCGAGGGGACGGTGACCGCGTCCCCGGTGCCGTGGCACAGCAGCGGCGGGATGCCGTCCGCGCGGCCGAGTTCCTCCCAGCGCAGCAGGGAGGGCAGCCGCTGGGCCGTGCCCGGGGCGGCGAACATCAGCAGGCGTCCGCGGAAGGCGGCCACCGGACCCGAGCCGGGGCCCTCGTCCCACAGCCGGTCGAGCATCCGGCGCCCGAAGATCGCGGGCGCGCTGACGACGTCGAAGACCGAGCCGCAGGGCAGGACCACGGGTGCCTCGGGGCGCTCCGCCCACTGGGTGAGCGTGCTGCGCGGATACGTTCCTGCGGAGGCCAGCCAGGCGACGCCGTCCGCGCGGGCCCCGCGGACGGCACCGGCCGCGGCGGCATCGAGGCGGTCGTCGGAGATGAGGTCGTCCCGTGCACTGCTCATGGCGCATACATCTACCGGCTGTGAGGGATCCGTTTCCCTGAGTTGCCGAAAAGCGGGACAGTCGAGGGGTGCGGCGGGTATCTTGCCCGCCTGGCATATGCGCTGAAGGTGCGGGGAGTACCGGTCAGACCGGGTCGACGTGCCCCGCGCCCTCGACCCCGCGCATCAGGTCCCTGCCGAACTCCACCATCTTCTTCGCGTAGTCCTCGGTCCAGTCGGCCCGCTCCGCGATGTCCGCGGCCGTCAGCCGGTCGAACCGGCGCGGGTCCGCCAGCTGGGCCGCCGCCATGGCCTGGAACTCCACCGCGCGGTCGGCCGCCGCCCGGAACGCCTGCGTCAGCTCGGTCGCCCGCGCGAGCAGCGCCCGGGGGTCGTCGATCGACTCCAGGTCGAAGAAGTGCTCCGGGTCCGAGGCCGCCTGCGCGGGCTCGAAGAGCAGGGGCGCAGGCCGCAGCCGCTGTTCGTTCCCGCGCGGCGTGAGCTCCGCCATATCGTGTCCTCCTCGTACGTCACCGGTCCCGCCACGCTCGGTGGACCCGGTCCGTCGTCCATTGTCCCGCGCCCGCGCAAGGGGGCGTCGGCCCGAGGCCGCGCCCGGCGCCGAGCGGGACGGCGACGCGCCCGGGTGCCCGGCCGAGACGGTCCGCAGACGCTCATGTGCGGACGGCTGTCACAGGAAGCCGTGAGGGCAGCGGTCGCACGTGCCCTCGCCGCGGGTGCGCCGGCCTCGCCGGACCGGCTGTCTGCGCGTCGTCGCGGCTCAGGACCGCCACGCCACCCGGTGCTCGGCCAGGCGGGCCAGTACCGCGTGGTTCGCCTCCCAGCCGTCGGGGAACTTCACCTCCGTGCCCAGCTGCACCGGCTCCGTCGACGGATAGTCGTCCAGGAGTTCGGTGACGCCCGCCCGGCACACCACGATGCACGCGTGCCGGTGGCGGGAGGCCAGCACACACAGCCGGCCCGTCTCCAGGTGGAACGCCGTGGCGTCCGGGCGGCCGGACAGCGGGTGCAGGACCACCGTCACGTCGTACTCGCGGCCCTGGAGGCGGTTCGCGGTGTCGACGGTGACCTCGGCCGCGCCCAGCTCGGCCAGCGCGGTGCGGACCGCCGCCGCCTGGTCCCGGTGGGCCGTGCCGACGGCGATCCGGTCCGCCGTCAGGGGCGTGGGTCCGGGGGAGCGCTCCGAGACGGCCGCGCCGCCCCGGTCCAGCAGCCGCCGTACGACCGCCGCCACCGCCCCGACCGCCTCCGGGTCCGTGCGCGGGGTGCGGCGGGCGGGCAGCTCCAGCAGGCCCCAGCCCGCCTCGGCGGCCTCGTCGATCACCCGGTCGGGCGCCGAGCCGTCCGAGGCCGCCGCGAAGGTGAGCCGCCGGTCGCCGTGGCCCGTGCCGCTGCGGAAGGGCGTGTACGGGTAGAACGCGTCGGACACCAGCGGCGCGGCGGACGCCGGCAGCCGCCAGGAGACGGGCAGCCGGTGCTGGGGCAGATCGGGGTTGTGGGCCAGCAGGGTGGAGACGGCGGAGGCCGACGGGTCGTACGACAGGCCCGCCCACTGCTCGCTGCCGACGATCGCGAACGGGTCCAGCTGACCGGGGTCGCCCACGAACAGCGCCCGTTCGAACAGCCCGGCCACCGCCAGCAGCGCGTCCGAGCGCATCTGGTACGCCTCGTCGACGATCGCGTGCCGCCACGGCTCGTCCGCCTTCACGTGCGCCCACTTGGCGGCCGTGGACACCACCACCGGAAGACCGGCCAGGTCGCCCGCCTTCGCCGACGTGCGGACGGCCGGCAGATCGTCCAGCGCCCGGTCGTACGCGTCGGCGTCACTGCTGTGCAGCCGGCCCACCGGCAGGCCGGGCTCCTTCTCGGCCAGCCGCAGCACCAGGTCGTCGACCTGCGCGTTGGTCTGGGCGACGACCATCAGCGGGCGGCCCGCCTCGGCGAGCTCCAGAGCCGCGCGCACGACGAGCGTGGACTTGCCGGCACCCGGAGGGGAGTCGACGACGACGCCGCGCGCGGTGCCGTGCAGCGTGTCCCGCAGGATCGCCGCGGTGGCCCCGGCGGCCGCGGCCCCGGGGTCGAACACGGTGGTCACAGGACGTCCTCCCCGGTCGGGCGGTCGGCGGGCTCGGGCACCGGCTCCCCGGGCGGCCCGCCGTGCGTCCACGGCGTCTGCTCCGGGTCGGGGAGCTTGGCGCCGCCGCGCTGGTCGTGTTCGAACAGGGTGTAGCAGACCGTGTCGCCCTTCTGCGGCACCGAGCCCTCCTCCGGTTCCTTGCCGCGGCCCATCTTGTCCAGCACCCGCAGGACGAGCAGCACGCCCCCGTCCGCGTCGGGCGGACCCTCGTGGCCGACGAACTCCGCCGACTGGGGGCGTCCGCCGAGCGAGCGGAACACCTTGACCCGCTCGCCCAGATGCGGCCGGTCGCAGGTGCGGACGGTGACCAGCGGCCGCGGGCTCGGCCGCCTGCCCTCGCTGTACGCCATCTCCACCTCGACGACCTCGCCCGCGAACGCCTCTCCCGCCAGCCGCCGCCCCGCCATCACCAGCGGATCGTCCAGCGCTTCCTGGGCGTCCAGACGGGCCTGCTCGCGCTCGCGCGCGGCGAGCTTGTTCGCCGCGGTGACCGCGTCGTCGCGGCGCGGCTGCGGCGGCTCACCGGCCAGCACCCGGTCCCGGTGCCCGGTGAACGACCAGCGGTCCCGGGTCCAGCGCTCCTCGACGCGGGCGGCCTCGGGCAGCTCCCGCAGCAGGTCGATGCCCCGCCACACCGCGTCCCAGGTGGGCCGGGTCCGGCTCGCGACGAGGGCGCGGACGGCGCGCTCGGCCGCGGTGACGTCACCGAGCCGGTCGTCGGCCTCCAGACCGTCCTCGGCGGCGGCCAGCGCGGTGCGGGCACGGTCGTGGCGCTCCAGGGCCGGCGCCAGCAGCTTGTTGTCGAACGCCGGGTCGGTGGCGGGCCCCGCGGGCGGGCACAGCAGCTGGCCCTCCGCGTCCCGGGCCAGCTCCGCGCGCAGCGCCGCCGCGGCGCCGCTCTCGTCCGCGGGCGGGTCGATCCAGGCCAGGAGCGCGCCCAGGTGCTGGTCCTCCAGCGTGGACTGGCCGGTCGCCCAGTGCCGCGCCAGCACGTCCGTCATGGCGGTGAGCAGGGCGGAGCCGGGCACGCGGGCCCGCTCGCCGAAGTGGGTCAGCCAGCGGCCGAGGAGCGGCACGCGCGGGGGAGCCGGGTAGGGGGCCTCCGGATCCTGCTCCGCCGTGCGCCGAAAGCGCATGGAGCGGCCGAGGAGGCGGACGTACGTCACGCCCGCGCGGCTCGGCACGATCAACTGCGGCGCGTCCGCGCACAGTTCGACCTCGACCTTGATCCGCTTGCCGGTCTCCGGGTCGGTCTCGGTGCGCTCGGCGGCCTCCACGGCCTCGGCGTAGCCGTCGATGTACGGCAGGACGACGTCCGCGAGTTCGGACAGGAACGCGAACCTCAGGTCGCGGTCGCGCGGCTGGGACACGCACAGCAGCCGCGGGGCGTCCCGGTCGGTGCCCACCAGCGCGCCGAGCGGGGCGCCGGCCTCACCCGCCGTCGTCAGCGGCACGAACACCAGGGGCCGCCCGGACAGATGCCGGTGGCGGACGGTCGCGGCGGGCTGTGCGCGGCCGGTGCCGACCGCCTCCAGCCGGGCCAGGGTGGAGATCAGCGACACGGGGCGGCCACCGCCTCCCGGCCCAGGGCCTCGGCGCGCAGCAGGGCCGCCCTGCGCAGGGCCACGACCGCCGGGTCGTCCGGGTCGCCGGACTCGCCGCGGGCCGCCGACAGGACGTCCTCGACGGTGGCCAGCGCGCCCAGCTCGGCCCGCACCGCGCGGCCCAGCGAGGTCACCGCGTCCGCCGCGCGTGAGCGGGCCCGGCAGTGGAAGGCCAGCTCACAGGCGGACAGACACTCCGGCGCGTACGCCGCCGGGACCGACTCGACCGCGGCCGTGAGGTCGGCGGGCGGCAGCTCGGGGGAGAAGCAGGTGCCCTCGGGAAGGGCGTCGGCGATGTCCTCGATCCGGGTCAGCCGGGCCAGCTGGCGGGCGGTCACCGCACGCTGCTTGCGCACGTCGACGGCCGAGGCGGTGGGGAGGTTGGAGAAGTCCTTCGGGCAGACGAGGAGGACGCGGTGGCGCACCTCGGGCGCCCGCCCCCGCCCCGGCGGGTGTTCCGCGCCCAGCCGCGCGGCGACGGCCTCCAGGGCCAGCACGTACACCGCCGCCTGCCGGGCGGCCGCGCCGACCTTCGCGGGGTCCGCCGAGCCGTCCAGCATCGGGAAGGACTTGATCTCCACGACCGTCCAGTCGCCGTCCGGGTGCACGACCACCGCGTCCGGTTCCAGGAAGGCAGGCGAGCCGGCGACGTCCAGCGCGAGCATCGGGTGGTCGAGCAGGGTCCACTCGCCGCGCGCCTCGCCGGCCTCGCGCAGCGCGAGCGCCGTACGGGCGGTGCGGCCCTCGGGGCCGGAGGCGCTCAGGTCGGGGACGCGCGCGTGAGCGGGCGGTTCGGCGCCGCGGTCCAGCTTCTCGTGGACCAGGCGCAGCAGTTCGGCGCCGCCGTCCGCCTTGACCTTGGCCTCGAAGGCGTTGCCCCGGGTGAGGGCGAACTGGGACTGGCCGAAGGCCGACGGCGAGCCGAGGGCGCTCGCCAGCGCCGCCTTGTTCACCCCGGCGCCGTCCAGCAGGGCGCGGCGTCTGCAGCCCGGGTTGGCGGCCAGGGCGGCCAGGGCGCGCGCGTCCAGCGCCTTGGCCGGGACCTCGGGACCGCGCAGCTCAGCGAGCCGGTGCCGGAGCGCCGTCCCCCGCGTCCTGGGGGGAGGCACTGGGCTCCGCTCCGGATTCGAACCGGGAATCGCGCTGCCGTGGAATTCGCTCACCCGCGGAAGTCTGACATCCGCCACTGACAACCGGGGTGGAGGTGTCGGCGGGGACGGCGGTGACGGAGACCGCGGCGGCGGGCGCGGCCTGTTCGCCGCCGGCCACCGCGGCGGGCACGATCCCCTTGGTGAACCGGGCCCGGACCCCGTCGGCGATCCGCAGCACGAGCGGGGTCACCAGCAGTCCGAGGCCCATCACCGCGGCGCCCGCGACCGCGTCGAGGAAGTAGTGGTTGGCGGTGCCCATGACCACGATGGTGGTGATCAGCGGGTAGGCCACGGCGGCGATCCGGGTGAGGCGCGTCCCGCCGTAGCGCCACAGGATCACACCGCACCACACGGCCCAGCCCACGTGCAGGCTCGGCATCGCCGCGTACTGGTTCGTCATGCCGCCCAGGCCGCGGGGCGCGCTGGCCTCGCCGCCCCACCAGCCGTAGGAGCTGTACTGGGCCATCGTGTCCACGAAGCCGTACTCCGGGGAGAGCAGCCGGGGCGGGCAGGTGGGCAGCAGGGTGAAGCCGATGAGGCCGATGAAGGTCGACGTCATCAGCCAGGTGCGGGCCGCGCGGTAGCGCACGGTGTGCGAGCGGAACAGCCACACCAGGACGAGGGGGGTGATCACGTAGTGCAGCGAGGCGTACCAGAAGTCGGCGGGTATGCCGATCCAGGGCTCGCGGGTGAAGAGCCGGTTCAGCGGCTGCTCGAAGTTCAGCCGCAGGGCCTTCTCGAAGTCCAGGATGGCGAGGCCGTGGTTCACGGCGGTGCTGACGTCACCGCGGGCGAGCAGGCGGCCCGCCGAGTAGAAGGCGTAGACCAGCAGGATCAGCGGCAGCTCGGTCCACCAGCGCGGGCGGGATCGAGGCGTCGCCTCCACGCCAGCTGTCTCGGCGTGCGGCATCCGATCGCCTCCCCCTTCGTTTCATGGCGCCCGGTGGACGGTCGAACCACTTTACGGTGAACGTCTGCGCCCCTTTCGGGCGCCCCGGCCCTCAAGACGCGGAGATCGCCCCGCGGGTTGCGCCGGACCGGGGTGCGCGATGATGGGCTGGTCACCCCTCCCGTGTCTCCCCGAAAGGCGTTTTCATGGCACCGCGCATCCTGCTGGTCCGGCACGGACAGACCGCGTGGTCGCTGTCCGGCAAGCACACCGGCAGGACCGACGTGCCCCTCCTGGAGGAGGGCCGCCGGGGCGCGAAGCTGCTGGGGGAGCGGCTGCACCGGGCGCCGTTCGACGGGCTGGAGGGGGCCGAGGTCCGCACCAGCCCGCTGGCCCGCGCGCGGGAGACGTGCGAACTCGCCGGATTCGGGGACCGCGCGCGTGCCTGGGACACGCTCGTGGAGTGGGACTACGGCGCGTACGAGGGCCTGACCCCGGCCGCCGTCCAGGACGTCCGCCCCGGCTGGCTCATCTGGCGCGACGGGGTGCCGCGGGGCGAGACCCTCGCCGGGGTGACGGCCCGCGCCGACGAGGTCGTGGCCTGGGCGCGGGAGGCGGACCGCGACGTGCTGGTCTTCGCGCACGGGCACATCCTGCGGTCCATCGGCGCGCGCTGGCTCGGCCTGCCCCTGGACTTCGCGGCCCGCGTACGCCTGAATCCCACGTCCCTGTCCGTCCTGGGATGGGCCTACGGCGAGCCGGCGATCGAGTCCTGGAACGACCTGGGCCACCTGGACGCCTGACCCCCCGGTTCGCCCGGCCGGGACGGTCCGGGCGGGCCCGCGAGGAGCCGCCCCGCGCGCGCGGGGCGATGCCGGCCGGCGGGATCGCCCGGGGTGACGCACCGGAAGCCGCCCCGCGCGCGGGGCGATGTCGGCCCGGTGCCGGGGCGCCGGTCAGGCCGGCCGGGGCAGGGACCCGTGGCGTTCGAGGAACGCCGACACCCCGCTCGCCCGGCGGTGCGGCAGCAGCACCCGGGCCGTCCCCGCCAGCATGGTCTGCACCCGCGAGGACTGCACCTGGTCCAGCAGGTCCAGCACGCGCGTCCCGGCGGCGGCCGCCTCGTCGGGCCGCCCGCCGCGCGCCAGGTCGTCCGCCAGCTCCGCCGTGCACAGCGCGATGTTGCGTGTGAAGTGCGGGTCCTGGAGCCGGACCGCGTGCCCGGCGTGCCGGGCCGCCCGCCGCCAGTTGCCCAGCGCCGACCAGCACTGCGCCTCCAGCACCTCCAGCTCGGCTTCACCGTAGAAGGTCATCCACTCGGGGTCGGCGTCCGAGTGGCCCCGGTCGAAGTGGCCCTGCGCGCGTACGAGGGCCTGCTCGCAGCCCGTGCGGTCGGCGAGCCCCGCCCAGCCGCCCGCCTCGCGCAGCGCCAGCAGCGACATCAGGCGCGAGGAGCCCAGCGGCCGGGCGGCGCGCTGCGCGGCCTGCGCGGCCCGCACCGCCTCCCGGGGCCGGCCGGCGTCGCGGGCCAGGAAGGAGGTGTTGCAGAAGGCGTGCGCCTCCAGGGCGGCGTCCCCGGCCATGCGCGCCGTCGCGAGCGCCTCCGCGTAGTGCGAGCGGGCGTCGTCGAAGCGGCCCGAGTCGTGGGCCAGCCAGCCCACCGAGATGGCCAGTTCACCCGCGCCGGAGTGGAGCCGGTCCCCGGTCGCCTGGCGGCTCGTACCGGCGTCCAGCAGCGCGTAGGCGGCGCGCAGCGGAGCCGCGGCGCGCCGGTAGAGGCCGTCGGCGCCGTGCCGGTCGTCCAGCAGCCGGATCCGGCGTACGGCCTCCTCCAGCGCGCCCGCCTCACGTCCGCCGACCCGTCTGACGGGGCGCTCCGCGGCCAGGGCGTCGTGGGCGAGCCCCAGGGGGCTCAGTGAGGCGGCGGCCACGGTGGCGCCCCCGCCGGTCATGAATGCGCGACGCAGCACGTCGCTCTCCTCGTGGTTCTCGTGACTCTGCTCTGTGCCGTACAAGTGGTACAGGTGGTGCGGGTCGTGCCGGTGATGCGGATGGTGCGGGTTCTCCGGTGCATACGGCTCGCGGGCACCCTGCGTCTCACCCGAGGTGCGCGCCGGGCTCGTGGTGGGCCCGGGGGGCGCGTACTCCTCACCGTGCGCCCGGCGTCCGCGTACGGACGAGCGGGGCGCGAAGCCGAGGTCGGTGAGGGTGCGGCCGGGGAACATGTGCAGGAACACCCGTTCGTACGCGTAGTTGGGGCAGCGGATCTCGCCGGCCTCTACCCGGCCGATGTACCGCGCGTCACAGCTGACCCGCTCGCCGATCTCGTGCGCGGCCCGTCGGACCGCCGCGGCGAACTCGGCCGGCGAGCGCGGTCCGCGCACCTGCCGGAAGGCGAGATTCGGCCGCGGTGGCCTGGGGGACTGGGACGAGGTCAGTTCCGACGACGCCATGGCCGGGTCCTCTCGTGCGAACCGTCGAACCATGCCGGACGCGGACGACCTGCCCCGGAACACCCGTCCGACGCCCGTGCCCCCGGCGGCCAAGAACGTACCTGCTGTAGCGAAGCCGCCACGCGGTGTTTGGCTACAAAACGGATATCTCATGCGCGATCCGCCATGAACTGCCATCCTTTGCGGCTGACTTCCGCCGTAGCCGTTGACGGCGTCCCGCGTTGAACCCTTCGGACTGCACAAGGGTTTCCGTGGTGGAGGTCGGGATGGGGACCAGCCGGAGCACCGCTCCTCGCACACCGTCGACGACGGCCGGGCGCACCCCTGCCGCGGAGTGCGGCGGGCCGCCGGGCGCGGGCTGCGACGTGGTCACGGTGCCGGCCCGACAGGGACTGGAGGCCGTCGACATCCTGCGGCGCGCGCCCGGCGACGGCGTAGGGCCCGTCCTGCACGACGACGGGTGCGACACCCTCGGCTTCGTGGTCCCGCCGGGCACCGCTGCCGCGTGGGACGTGCCGGGCAGCACCTGTACCGAGACCGACGGGCGCGGGCTGAGCCTGGAGCCGAACCCGGAGCCGCCGGTGGAGGGCTCCGACTGGCTCCTGCCGCCCGGCGACGCGGACCTGGCGACCGACCCCGCGGTGCTGCGCGCCGCGCTCGGCGAGGCCGCGCGCCTGATCGAGGCGGCGGACAACTGCCGCTGACCGGGCTGCCCCCGCCGGTCAGGCGCGGGCACCCGCCCCTCACCGGCCTGCGCCCCGGCGCCGGATAATGGCCCCATGGGAAAGTCCAGGAAATCCCGGCGCCCGGCGGCGGACAGCGCCTCCGTCGCCGAGCCCGTCGACGGCGGACTCGCCGAACTCGTACCCGACCGGGACCGGCCGCGCGCCTGGACGCTCCTCATCGACGGCGCCCCGCAGTCCCACGTCGACCTGGACGACCCGGCCCGCCTCTCCTTCGCCTACCAGCGCCGCCTCGGGCACGTCGCCGACCTGGCCGCCCCGCCCGGCCGCCCCCTCCACGCCGTGCACCTCGGCGGCGGCGCCCTCACCCTCGCCCGCTACATAGCCGCCACCCGCCCCCGCTCCACCCAGCAGGTCGTCGAGTGCGACGAGGCCCTCGTCCGGCTCGTCCGCCGCGAACTGCCCCTGGAGCGCACGGCACGCGTGCGGGTGCGCTCCGCCGACGCCCGCGAAGGACTCGCCAAGGTGCCCGACGGCTGGGCCGACCTGATCGTCGCCGACGTCTTCAGCGGGACCCGTACGCCCGCCCATCTCACCAGTGTGGAGTTCCTCGACGGGGTCCGCCGGGCCCTGCGCCCCGGCGGCTGGTACGCCGCCAACCTCGCAGACGGCCCGCCCCTCGCCCACCTGCGGGGCCAGATCGCCACCGCGGGGGCCCGGTTCGCGGAGTCGGCCCTCCTCGCCGATCCCGCCGTGCTGCGCGGCAGACGCTTCGGCAACGCCGTCCTCGTCGCCGCGGACCAGCCGCTGCCCGTCGCAGAACTGACCCGCCGCGCGGCCTCCGACCCGCACCCGGGCAGGGTCGAACACGGCCGGTCCCTGCGGGACTTCGCCGGCGGCGCCCTGCCCGTCACGGACGCGGCGGCCGTCGCCTCACCCGCGCCGCCCGCCTCCGCCTTCCGGTGAACGGCCGCCCGGCTCAGTACGTCGCGATCTGCACCCGCGGCGGCCCGTCGTGCCAGGTGCAGAAGACCGACACCCGGTCCGCGCCGGAGCTGAACTCCACCCGGATCCAGGTCTCCGTCTTCCACACCTGCATCGACCAGCCCGGACCCGGGGTGGCCGACACCAGGGACGCGGAGGTCTCGCCGATCTCGAAGACGGCACGGCCGCCCCTGGTGTCGTAGCCCTTGACCCGGCCGGACGCGGTGGGGGAGGCATCGGGGCGGCGCGGCGCCGACGGCGCGGGGGCCGGCGTGCGCGGCGCGGCGCTCGGCTCGGGCGTCCTGCTCGGCGGCCTCTTCGCGGGGGCCGGCCGGCTCGTCGACGACGCCAGCGGCTCCGACCCCCGGGCCGCCGCGTCCGCCGCCGTGATGGGCAGGGCGCGCGGCCGGTCGTACACGGTGGCGGCCATCACCGTGTCGACACCCCACCACGACAGCGTGACCGCCGCACCCGTGGCGAGCGACCAGGCCAGTACGTGTACGAGTCCTCTGCGCATGGCGGGTCATACTGCCGCACGCGCCCCGCAGGTGTCGCCCGCCCGTCCACCGGACCGGCCCCGGTCCCGGGCGCCCCGCCCTCCCCGGCCCACGAGTCGTCCCCGGTCGACAGTTGTCCCCGGCCCACGAGTTGTCCCCGGTCGACAGTCGTCCCCGGCCCACGAGTTGTCCACAGGGCGTGAGTTGTCCACAGGCCCGGACCGGGCTCGGTGCCATGGCGTACGGTGCGGCGCATGGCAAGTGTGCTCGTGGTCGAGGACGACCAGTTCGTCCGCTCGGCGCTCATCAGGCACCTGACCGACGCCGCCCACACGGTGCGCAGCGTCGGCACGGCGCTCGAAGCGCTGCGCGAGGTCGCCCATTTCCGTTTCGACGTGGTCGTCCTGGACCTCGGTCTGCCCGATCTGGACGGCTCCGAGGCCCTGAAGATGCTGCGCGGCATCACGGACGTACCCGTGATCATCGCCACCGCGCGGGACGACGAGGCGGAGATCGTCCGGCTGCTCAACGCCGGGGCGGACGACTACCTGACGAAACCGTTCTCGGTCGAGCACCTCTCGGCCCGGATGGCCGCGGTGCTGCGCAGGGCCCGGTCCAACGGGGCGGACGCCGCCCCCTCCAGCGTCCTGCGCGTCGGCGGCCTCACCGTCGACCCGCTGCGCCGGCAGGCCGAGCTGGACGGCACCCCCCTGGACCTGACCCGCCGTGAGTTCGACCTGCTCGCCTTCCTCGCCGGGCGCCCCGGAGTCGTCGTCCCGCGCAAGGAGCTGCTGGCCGAGGTGTGGCAGCAGTCCTACGGCGACGACCAGACCATCGACGTCCATCTGTCCTGGCTGCGCCGCAAACTGGGCGAGACGGCGGCCAGCCCGCGCTATCTGCACACCCTCAGGGGAGTCGGCGTGAAGCTGGAACCACCGCGATGAGGTGGGCACTGGTCAAGGTCTGCCTCGCGGTCACCACCATGGTCGTGGTCGCCTTCGCCGTCCCGCTGGGGCTCGTCATCCGCGAGATGGCCCGCGACCGCGCCTTCTCCAACGCCGAACGGGAAGCCGCGGCCGTCGCCCCGGCGCTGTCCATCACCACCGACCGGGAGCAGTTGGAGCGCGTCGTCGCCTCGGCCGGGTCCGACGCGGGCATGGCCGTGCACCTGCCGGCCTCCGGCGGCACCGCCGCCGTCGAACTCGGCCGGCAGCGGGCCGCCGAGGACGCCATCCGCACCGTACGGCGGCTCGGCCGGGCCTCCACCACCGAGGTCCCCGGCGGCTCCACGCTGCTCCAGCCGGTGGCGCTGAGCTCCGGCGAGATCGCCGTCGTCGAGGTGTTCGTCCCCGACGTCGAGGTCACCACCGGTCTCGCCACCGCGTGGACGGTGCTCGCCGGGGTCGGCATCGCGCTGATCGTCGGGTCGGTGGCGGTCGCCGACCGGCTCGGGGTGCGCATGGTGCGGCCCGCCCGGCGCCTGGTCGAGGGCGCGCGCGAACTCGGCGAGGGAAAGCTGGGCGCGCGCGTGCCCGAGGAAGGACCCAGCGAACTGCGCCTGGCGGCGGTCGCGTTCAACTCCATGGCCGACCAGGTCGTCCAACTCCTCGCCAACGAGCGGGAACTGGCCGCCGACCTCTCCCACCGGCTGCGCACCCCGCTGACCGTGCTGCGGCTGAACGCGGCCTCGCTCGGGGAGGGACCGGCCGCCGAGCAGACCCGTACCGCGGTCGCCCAGCTGGAGCGCGAGGTCGACACCATCATCCGCACGGCACGCGAGGCCAAGCCGCAGACCGTCGCCGCCGGGCCGGGGTCGGGCTGCGACGCGGCCGAAGTGGTGCGCGAGCGGATGGCGTTCTGGTCGGCGCTGGCCGAGGACGAGGGCCGCAAGGTGCGGGTGGCCGGCGTGGACCGGCCGGTGCGCATACCCGTGGCGCGGTCGGATCTCGTTGCCGCGCTCGACGCCCTGCTCGGCAACGTCTTCCGGCACACGCCGGAGCGCACGGCCTTCGCGGTGGACGTGCACAACGGCGAGGACGCGGTGATCGTGCTGGTCTCCGACGCCGGGCCGGGCATCGCCGACCCCGAGGCGGCGATGGCCCGCGGGCGCGGCTCGGGCAGCGCCGGATCGACCGGGCTCGGGCTGGACATCGTGCGCAGGCTCGCGGAGTCGACGGGCGGCGACGTGCGGATCGGGTCGTCCGTGCTGGGCGGGACCGAGGTGCGGATCTGGATACAGCTCGACGGACGGGAGCCGGTGCGCAGAGGGCACCGCGGCACGGTGCGCCGCCGCGGACCGGGCCGGCTGGTCTCGACCTTTAACCGTCCCCGATCCCTTCCTTAAGCCCACCCTAAAGTCCTGAACCGCCGCCCGGATCAGGCACTTTGCCCGATTCCCGCTCGCTAGCGTGCTGCCGCACCCCCACCCCCGCAACTCCTGAGGCAGGCACGTGATGAGCACCCATCGGCGCAAGGTCAGCGGCAGGAACAAGGCGATCGGCGCTCTGGTCGCGGCGGCCGTGGCCGGCGGCGGCGCGGTCCTGCTGACCGGTACCGCCCAGGCGGCCTCGGTCGGGGCGGCGTACACCAGGACCAGTGACTGGTCGACGGGCTACACCGGGCAGTACGTCGTCACCAACGACAGCGACCGGGTCAAGAAGGACTGGAAGCTGGAGTTCGACCTGCCGTCCGGCACCACGCTCGGCTCCCTGTGGAACGCCGAGTCGCGCGTGAGCGGGAGCCGCGTCACCGTCACCCCGCCCCGGTGGGACACCGACGGCCTGGCCCCCGGCGAGTCGCTCACGGTCGGCTTCGTCGTCAACGGCGCGGGCGCACCGGCGCGTTGCGTCATCGACGGCGCCACGTGCTCCACCGACACCGACGCCACCCCCGAGCCGAGCGGCCGCCCGACCCGGACCCCTGCGCCGGCCCCCACCGCGACCCCGACGGGCACGCCGAAGCCCGACGCCTCCCCGACCGGGAGCGCGAGCCCCACGGCCGGGCCCACGCAGGGCTCCGGCACGGCGTCCGGCGCGGGCTTCGCCCCGTACATCGACACCTCGCTCTACCCGGCCTTCGACATGGCGGCCATGGCCGCGGCGACCGGCGTGAAGAACTACAACCTCGCCTTCGTCACCGACGGCGGCGGCTGCACCCCGAAGTGGGGCGGTGTCACGGACCTCGGCGGCGACGCGGTGGCCGCGCAGATCGGTGACCTGCGGGCCGAGGGCGGCGACGTGCGCGTCTCCTTCGGCGGGGCGGCGGGCCGCGAGCTGGCCACGACCTGCTCGTCCGTGGACGCGCTCACGGCCGCGTACACCAAGGTCGTCAGCGCCTACAAGCTGACCAAGGTGGACTTCGACGTCGAGGGCGGCGCGCTGCCGGACACCGCGGCCAACACCCGCCGGGCCCAGGCGATAGCCAGGCTCCAGCAGCAGAACCCCGGCCTGGACGTCTCCTTCACCCTCCCCGTGATGCCCGAGGGCCTGACCCAGCCCGGCGTGGACCTGCTGGCCGACGCCAGGCGCAACGGTGTGGAGGTCGCCGCGGTCAACATCATGGCGATGGACTACGGCCCGGCCTACAGCGGCGACATGGGCACCTACGCCGAGCAGGCGGCCACCGCCACCCAGGCCCAGATCAAGAGCGTCCTCGGCCTCGGCGACAGCGCCGCCTGGAAGACGGTCGCGGTCACCCCGATGATCGGCGTCAACGACGTCACGACCGAGATCTTCAAGGTCGAGGACGCCGCCCAGCTGGTGAACTTCGCCCGGTCCAAGGGCCTCGGCTGGCTGTCGATGTGGTCGGCGACCCGCGACAAGCAGTGCGCGGGCGGCGAGAAGCCGGCTGCCGACGCCACGTGCAGCTCGGTCCTCCAGGACCCGTTCGCCTTCTCCAAGGCCCTCGCGGCCTACGGCGGGTGACACCCGCCCATCCCCGCCGCCACCCCTGACACGGGGGACGCGCGTCCCGGCCGGTCCTCCCCC
>NZ_AGBF01000074.1 GCF_000225525.1 Streptomyces zinciresistens K42
CGCCGAAGCCCCGCCCCGCCGGCCCGGCAGCGCGGCCCGGCGGCGGGCCCGCCACCGTCAGGAGCCGTATGCCCATCGACGCCGCCAAGGCCCTCGCCGCCGAGCCCCGGACCGGCGAGATCTCCTGGAACTCCAAGGACGTCCAGCTCTACCACCTCGGCATCGGCGCGGGCGTGCCCGCCACCGACCCCGACGAACTGCGCTACACCCTGGAGTCGCGGCTGCACGTCCTGCCGAGTTTCGCCACCGTCGCGGGCTCCGGCGCGCCGGGCGTCATCAGCGGACTGTCCCTGCCCGGCATCGACGTCGACCTGACCCGGGTCCTGCACGGCGGCCAGAGCCTCACCGTGCACCGCCCCCTGCCCGCGAACGGCACGGCGACCGTGACCCACCGCGTCGGGGGGCTGTACGACAAGGGGACGGCGGCCGTCCTCGTCCTGCGCACCGACGTCGCCGACCCCGACGGCCCGCTGTGGACCAACGACGCCCGGATCTTCCTCCGCGGCGAGGGCGGCTGGGGCGGCGACCGCGGCCCCTCGGCCCGCCCGGAGCCCCCGGCCGGCCCACCGGCCCGGACCGTCGAACGCCCCGTCCGCGAGGACCAGGCCCTGCTGTACCGCCTGTCCGGCGACTGGAACCCGCTGCACGCCGACCCGGAGTTCGCCGAGGCCGCCGGATTCGAGCGGCCCGTCCTGCACGGCCTGTGCACCTACGGCATCACGCTGAAGGCGGTCGTGGACACGCTCCTCGGCGGGGACGTGACCCGGGTCCGCTCCTACGACACCCGGTTCGCCGGGGTGGTGTACCCGGGCGAGACCCTGCGCATCCGCCTGTGGCCGGGCGAGGGAGCCGCGCGGATCGCCGTGAGCGCGGCCGGCCGCGACGACGCGCCCGTCCTCACCGACACGATCGTCCGGCACTCCTGAGTCCGCCCGCGTCCGTCCTCCAGAGGGGAGCGTCACCATGCGCGCAGCCGTCCTGCACGAGATAGGCCAGGACAAGCTCGAAGTCCTCGACGACATCGAGGCGGTGGGCTTCGGCCCCGGCAAGGTGCGGGTCCGGGTGCGCGCCACCGGGCTGTGCCACTCGGACCTGTCCGCCATGTCCGGGGTGCTGCCCCAGCCGGGCCCCTTCGTGCCCGGCCACGAGGGGGCCGGGGAGATCCTCGACGTCGGCGGGGGAGTGGCGCACCTGAAGCCGGGCGACCGGGTGGTGCTGTGCTGGCTGCCCGCCTGTGGGGCGTGCCCCGCCTGCAAGCGGGGCCAGACCCAGCTGTGCCTGGCCGGGTTCATGAACGCCGGCACCCCCAACTTCAAGCGCCCCACCGGCGACGTCTTCGGCTTCGCGGGCACCGGCACCTTCGCCGAGGAGGTCGTGGTCGACGCCGGCTGCGCGGTGCCGATCCCCGACGACGTCCCCTTCGACATCGCCGCGCTCATCGGCTGCGGTGTCACCACCGGACTCGGCGCGGCGCTCAACACCGCCGATCTGGAAGCCGGTTCGTCGGTGGCCGTGATCGGCTGCGGCGGTGTCGGCATCTCCGCGATCCAGGGGGCCCGGCTCCGGGGCGCCGCCGAGATCGTCGCCGTCGACCCGGTGGCCTCGCGCCGCGAGTCCGCGCTGAGGTTCGGCGCCACCCAGGCCGTCCCGCCGGAGGGACTTGCCGACGCCAGGCAGCGGATCACGGCCGGTGAGGGCTTCGACCACGTCTTCGAGGTCGTCGGCCGCTCCGCCACCGCCCGCACGGCGTACGAGAACACCCGGCGCGGCGGCACCCTCGTCATCGTCGGCGCGGGAGCCGTGGACGACGTCCTCCAGCTCAACATGTTCGAGCTGTTCTTCGACGAGAAGCGCATCCTGCCGTCCCTGTACGGCGGCGGCGACGTGCTGCGCGGCTACGAGCGGACGATCGCCCTGTGGCGCGCGGGGCGGATCGACCTCGCCGGCCTGATCACCCACCGGGTCCCGCTGGCCGGGATCAACGAGGCCCTGGACCAGATGCGCACGGGGACGGCGCTGCGCACCTGCATCGAGATCTGAACCCACCGCCGGAGAGGGGACGTCATGTCACGGCCGCTGGAGGGGCGTTCGGCGATCGTCACGGGCGCGGGCCGGGGCCTGGGCCGCGCCGAGGCGCTGGAGCTGGCCCGGCTGGGCGCCGCCGTCGTCGTCAACGACTACGGGCAGCCCGGCAGGGACGGCTCGGGCGCGGCCTCGGCCGGCCCGGCGCAGGAGGTGGCCGAGGAGATCCGCGCGGCGGGCGGCCGGGCGCTCGCCCACACCGGGGACGTCGCCGACTTCGACCAGGCGGGCGCGCTCGTCGAGTCCGCGCTCGCCGCGTTCGGCTCGCTGGACATCCTCGTCAACAACGCGGGCATCCTGCGCGACCGGATGGTCTTCTCCATGGCGGAGGAGGAGTGGGACGCGGTGATCCGGGTCCATCTCAAGGGCCACTTCAACACCGTCCGCCATGCCGCCGCGCACTGGCGCGCCCGCTCCAAGGCCGCGGGCGCACCCGTGTACGGGCGGATCGTGAACACCTCCTCGGAGGCGTTCCTCGCCGGTTCGGCCGGCCAGCCCAACTACGCGGCGGCCAAGGGCGGCATCGTCGGCCTCACCACGTCCACCGCGCTGGCCCTGGCCAAGTACGGCGTCACCGCCAACGCCATCTGCCCGCGCGCCCGGACCCGGATGACGCGGGACGTCTTCGCCGGCCTCGCCCGCCCCCGGGAAGGGCTGGACCCCCTCGCGCCCGAGCACGTCGCCCCGCTGGTCGGCTATCTGGCGTCGCCGGCCGCCGCCCGTGTCAACGGCCAGCTGCTCGTGGTGCACGGCGGCATGGTGGCCGTCGTCGAACGGCCGCGGGTGGCCGCGCAGTTCGACAGCGAGCAGGACGCCTTCACCCACGGGGAGCTGGACGCCCTGCTCACCGCGCACTTCGCGGACCGGCCTGCGGACGAGACGTTCGGCGCGACCGAGGTCCTCGGCCTGAAACGCGGCCGGGCGCGGTGACCGCAACCGCCTCCGGGGAGGGGTCCCGCGGCCCCCACGGGCGACGGCCCCGCTCCTCCCGGGAGGAGCGGGGCCGTACGGTGGTGCGCGCGCTCGGCGTCAGGCCGCCGACTCGGACTCCTCGGCCGGCCTGCGATGACGGCCGTGAGGGGCCGTCTCGCCGTCGCTGGCCGAGGTCTGCCCCCGGTGCCGGCCGTGGCCGGCGTCCTCCCGGGTGTCGGACGACGACTGGGTCGTACTGGCGTTGTTCATCGGAAAAGCTCACCCCGTCAAACATGATCCTTCTAACAGCCGGGTGAGTCTAACCAACCCTCCTCGGGCCCGATCCGGCGCCCGCGCCAACCGCCGCTACTTCGTTACAAGACCGCCCAGAGGCGCCTGCTGCAACGGCACGGGACGGGGCACGACGGGACCCGGAGCCTCCGATTCCACCACCCCGCAAGCGCCCCCGGACGCCACCCCGGCCTCCGCCTCCGCGGTTCCTTCCCCGCCCCCTTCCCCGGCCGCGGCGGCCCGCGCCGCCCCCGCCGGCACCTCCACGCGCGCGACCCCGCACCGCACCTCGTCCGTGGTGTACGGCAGGTGCAGGGCGCCCTCGGGCGTCCACAGCCCGGAGCCCGTCAACCACCCCCTGGGCGCGGTGAGATGGCGCACCCGGCGCTCGGCCGGCCGCCACACCCCGACCCAGCCGCCGACCGGCCCGTCGATGCGCAGGGCGACGCCGCAGCTCTCCGGCGTCAGGACCTGCCCCGGCTGGATCGCGAACGGCGTCACCGCGCACTCCGGCAGCCGCAGGCACTGCGGGAAGCGCACCGGCAGCGTGCTGCCCAGCACGCCCCAGCCCAGCCGTCCGCGGCCCGGCGAGGGGGCGTCCGAGCGGATCAGCAGCAGCCCGCTGTCCGGGTCGGCGAGCAGCACCCGGTCGTCGCTGTCGGCCGTGATCTCCAGCAGCGGCGACACCTCGCCGCCCCGCCCGAGGTCCACCACGACGGCCTTCGTCCGGCCGCCCGTCTCCCGGTCCAGGGCCAGCATCCGCCCGTCCCGGTCCAGCCACACCCCGCCCGAGCAGCGCCCGGGGACCTCCGCGAGCCGCTCCGGCCCGAAGGCGCCGCCCGCCACCTGCCAGACCGCGCTGGAGCCCGGTCCCACCGCGAGGGCGTACGCCGACGCGCCGCCCGGCGCCGGGGGCAGCAGCCGCAGCCGGGTCTCCCCGTCCGGGCACTCGACCGCGCCCAGCGGCAGTTCGCCGGTGCCGGGACCGGTCGGGTACAGCAGCGAGAAGAGGTGCCGCCCGTCGGTCGGGCGGCGGACGAGCACGCGCCCGTCGCCCATCGGCTGCACCTCCGTGCCGGGCTCCTCCGGCTGATGGACGGGGAGCGGAACGGCGTAGGGCTCGGGGCTGTCCAGGGTCCAGCGCTCCGGGAACCAGCAGTCGCCGTCCAGGGCGAGACGGGCGGCGTAGGAACCGTCCGTAGTGATCACGCAGTCCGCCGCGGGCGCGTCGCCCTCCTCGGGCTCCGTCGCGGGCTCGATCGCACAGGCCGTCATGGTCCGGTCACCTCCGGTCACGACGCTAGTTTTCGCCCGCGCGGGCGGCGGACCGACGAGGACGGCTTCACACAAAGGGGTGGCACAGGAACGATTCGCCTGAGGGTGCGGGGACCGATGTGCTGACGCGCGGCCGGCGTGGCGCGGCGGCCGCGCGCGACGTCCCGGGCCGCCGCCTGCGGGTGCCGGGCGCCGGTCGCGGAGCCGGTACGGGCCCGCGGACGGGCCAGGTAGCCTGTCTCCCGTGCCCCGTCTGTCAGAAGTCATCGCCGCGCTGGAGAACCTGTGGCCCGCCGAGCGGGCCGAGGGCTGGGACGCGGTCGGCACCGTCGTGGGCGACCCCGGCCAGGAGGTCTCCCGGGTCCTGTTCGCCGTCGACCCGGTCCAGGAGATCGTGGACGAGGCGGTGAAGCTGGGCGCCGACCTCCTGGTCACCCACCACCCGCTCTATCTGCGCGGCACGACGACGGTCGCGGCGTCCCACTTCAAGGGCCGCGTCGTCCACACGCTCATCAAGAACGACATCGCCCTGCACGTCGCGCACACCAACGCCGACACCGCCGACCCCGGCGTCAGCGACGCCCTCGCCGGCGCGCTGGACCTGCGGATCGTACGGCCGCTCGTGCCGGACCCCACCGACCCCGCGGGCCGCCGCGGCCTCGGCCGGGTCTGCGCACTCGACCCCCCGCTGACCGTCCGCGAACTCGCCGCCCGCGCCGCCGAGCGGCTGCCCGCCACCGCGCAGGGCATCCGCCTCGCCGGCGACCCCGAGGCGACGGTCCGCACCGTCGCCGTCAGCGGCGGCTCCGGCGACGGCCTCTTCGACCAGGTGCGGGCCGCGGGCGTCGACGCCTTCCTCACCGCGGACCTGCGCCACCACCCGGTCTCCGAGTTCACGGCGTCCTCGGCGTCCTCGGCGTCCTCGGAGTCCTCGGCCGCCGCCCCCCGTCCTCTCGCGCTGCTCGACGCGGCGCACTGGGCCACCGAGTGGCCCTGGTGCGAGCTGGCCGCCGCCCAGCTCGACGAGATCTCCGACCGCCACGGCTGGGACCTCCGGGTCCATGTCTCGCGGACGGTCACCGACCCCTGGACCGCCCACGCGGCGTCCAACCCGACCACGAGAAACACGGGAGCCCCCAACTGAACGCCGCGCCGGCCGACCAGATCCGACTCCTCGACGTCCAGGCCCTGGACGTCCGCCTCCAGCAGCTCGCGCACCGCAGGAAGTCGCTGCCCGAGCATGCCGAGATCGAGTCGCTGACCAAGGACCACGCCCAGCTGCGCGACCTGCTCGTCGCCGCGCAGACCGAGGAGAGCGACTGCGCCCGCGAGCAGACCAAGGCCGAGCAGGACGTGGACCAGGTGCGCCGGCGCGCCGCCCGCGACCAGCAGCGCCTGGACTCCGGTGCCGTCACCTCCCCGAAGGACCTGGAGAACCTCCAGCGCGAGATCACCTCCCTCGCCAAGCGCCAGGGCGACCTGGAGGACGTCGTCCTGGAGGTCATGGAGCGCCGCGAGTCCGCGCAGGAGCGCGTCGCCGAACTGACCGAGCGGGTCGGCGCGGTGCAGGGCAAGGCCGACGACGCGACCGCCCGCCGGGACGCCGCCTTCGAGGAGATCGACGGCGAGACGGCGACCGTGACCAAGGAGCGCGAGGTCGTCGCGGCCGCCGTGCCGGCCGAACTGCTGAGGCTCTACGACAAGCTGCGCGCGCAGCAGGGCGGCATCGGCGCGGCCAAGCTGTACCAGCGCACCTGCCAGGGCTGCCGTCAGGAGCTGCCCATCACCGAGCTGAACGAGATCCGGGGGGCCGCGCCCGACACGGTGGCGCGCTGCGAGAACTGCCGCCGCATCCTGGTGCGCACGGCCGACTCCGGCCTCTAGGACCTGCCGCCGTGCGGGAGTTCGTCGTCGAGGCCGACGGGGGGTCGCGGGGCAACCCGGGCCCCGCGGGCTACGGCGCTGTCGTCGTCGACGCGGCCACGGGCCGGACGCTGGCCGAGGCCGCCGAGTACATCGGCGTCGCGACCAACAACGTGGCCGAGTACCGGGGTCTGCTCGCCGGCCTGCGTGCCGCGCGCGACCTCGACCCGGCGGCGGCCGTGCACGTGCGGATGGACTCCAAGCTGGTCGTCGAGCAGATGTCGGGGCGCTGGAAGATCAAGCACCCGGACATGAAGCCGCTGGCCTTCGAGGCGTCGAAGGTCTTCCCGGCGGACCGGGTGACCTACGAGTGGATCCCCCGGGAGCGGAACAAGCACGCGGACCGGCTCGCCAACGAGGCGATGGACGCCGGGCAGCGGGGGGAGCGGTGGTCGGCGCCGGACTCCACGGCGGAGCCGGACGAGGCCCGCGCCCCCGCTCCCGCTCCCGCCGAAACCGTCACGGCCGGGGCCGACGTCAGGGCCGCGCGGAGCGCCGCCGCGCCCGCCACCGGCTGGGGGCCCGCCGACATGGGGGCGCCCGCCACGTTCGTGCTGCTGCGGCACGGGGAGACCCCGCTGACCCCGCAGAAGCGCTTCTCCGGCAGCGGCGGCACCGACCCCTCCCTGTCCGGCGCCGGACGCGAGCAGGCCGAGCGGGCCGGCGCCGCCCTCGCCCGGCGCGGCACCGTCGAGGCCGTCGTGGCCTCGCCGCTCGCCCGCACCCGGGAGACCGCCGGCATCGTCGCGGCCCGCCTCGGCCTGGACGTGAGCGTCGACGACGGCCTGCGCGAGACGGACTTCGGCGCCTGGGAGGGCCTCACCTTCGGCGAGGTCCGCGAACGCCACCGCGAGGATCTGGACGCTTGGCTGGCCGACCCGGAGGCCCGCCCCACCGGCGACGGCGAGAGCTTCGCCGCGACCGCCGTCCGGATCGCCGCCACCCGCGACAGGCTGGTCGCCGCGTACGCGGGCCGCACGGTCCTGCTCGTCAGCCACGTCACCCCGATCAAGACGTTCGTCCGCCTCGCCCTGGGCGCCCCGCCCGAGTCCCTGTTCCGCATGGAGCTCTCGGCGGCCTCCCTCTCGGCGGTCGCGTACTACGCCGACGGCAACGCCAGCGTCCGCCTGTTCAACGACACCTCACACCTGCGCGCGTGAGCCGCCGAGCGCCGCCGCCTCCCGCGCCAGCGCCTCGACCCGGCCCCAGTCACGGGCCGCCACCGCGTCCGCGGGAAGCATCCAACTGCCGCCCACACAGCCGACGTTGGGCAGCGCGAGATAGTCGGGCGCGCTAGCCGGGCCGATTCCGCCCGTGGGGCAGAACCGGGCCTGCGGCAACGGCCCGTGCAGCGACCTCAGATACGCCGTGCCGCCCGCCGCCTCGGCCGGGAAGAACTTCATCTCCCGCACCCCGCGCTCCAGCAGCGCCACCACCTCGGACGCGGTCGACACCCCCGGCAGGAACGGCAGCCCGGACGCCCGCATGGCCTCCAGCAGGACGTCCGTCCAGCCGGGGCTGACCAGGAAGCGGGCCCCCGCCCCGGCCGCCGACGCCACCTGCTCCGGCGTGATCACCGTGCCCGCCCCGACGACCGCGCCCGGCACACCGTCCGCGATCGCCCGGATCGCCTCCAGGGCGGCCGGTGTCCGCAGGGTCACCTCGATCGCGGGCAGCCCGCCCGTGACCAGCGCCGCGGCCAGCGGAACGGCGTCGGAGGGGTCGTCCACCACGACCACGGGGACGACGGGCGCGAGAGCGAGCACGGAGGTCATGGCGCTCATCCTGCCCACGTCATGCACAGCGCGCAAAGCCCGTTGCGCATCATGCAATGAGTCAGTGGACCTCCGACACCAGCACGTCCAGCGTCCACGCCTTCCCGCCCCCGGCCGGCGCCTCCGCCTCGACCTCGTACCCGAGGTCCCGCAGCGCCTCCACCAGCTCGGCGGGCCCCTCAGGCGCCGCCCCGGCCGACAGCAGACTCCGTACGATCCGGCCCTTGGTCGCCTTGTTGAAGTGGCTGACGACCTTGCGGGTCGGCGCGTGCAGCACCCGCACCGCGGCCGTGCGCCCGGCGACCTCGCCCTTCGGCCGCCACGCCGCCGCGTACGCCGACGACCGCAGGTCCAGCACCAGCCCGTCCCCGGCCGCCTCGGGCAGCACCCGCGCCATCGGCTCCCGCCAGTGCGCCCCGAGAGCCCCCAGGCCGGGCAGCCTGACCCCCATCGAGCAGCGGTAGGAGGGGATGCGGTCACTCACGCGGACCGCGCCCCACAGCCCGGAGAAGACCAGCAGCGACCGGGCCGCCCGCTTCCTCGCCGCCGCGTCCAGCGAGGCCAGGTCCAGGGCGTCGTACAGCACCCCGGTGTAGATCTCCCCGGCGGGCCGCGCCCCCGCGGTGGCCAGCCCGGCGTTCTTCGCGACCTCGCCGCGCAGCCCCTCGCTCAGCCCGAGCACCTCCCGGGCCTTGTCCTCGTCCCCCGCGCACAGCTCCACCAGCTCGCCGAGCACGGCCTCTCGCGCCTCGCCCAGCCCCGGCAGGGACAGCGACTCCGGCTTCAGCGGCGCACCCCGCCCGGAAGGGGCCTTGCCTTCGGACGGCGGCAGCAGGACCAGCACACGTGCTCCTTCTACGGGATGCGAGGGGATGCGAGGGATGCGATCGGCTTCGACCGGACCGAGCCACAGCGTACGGTGTGCCCGCCCCCGCCCCGGCCCCGCCCGCGCTCGACCCGTGCCCGGCGGCCGCACCCCCGGCGGCCACGCGTGCCCGCTCGCCGTCACGGCCCGTCCGCCGCCACCGTCCTCGCCGCCTCGACCGCCCGGACCAGGGCGTCCGCGTCCTCGGCGTACAGGCGTACGCGGCGGACATCCTGGCGGCGGCCCAGAAGCGTCACATGGGGGACCGGCTCGCTGAGTTCGAGGGTCACGGTGGTCTGCGAGCCCACCGCCAGGTTCAGTTCGCCCTCGGCGGGCTCGTGCGTGGTGCGCAGCTCGCGGCGCACCCGCGCGATCCGCTCCACCGGGACGCGCAGATCGACGTGCGCGGCCCGCCGCACCCGCAGCCCGTCCGCGCCGAGCACGTGCGGCCGTACGACCGAGGCCGCGTGCGTCCCGACCACGAGCACCAGGGCGTAGACGTCCGCCAGGAACCACACCCGCTGCACCACCGGATGGTTGCGCAGCAGCAGCGACATCATGACCGACTCGATCACGATCACGAACGCGAGGCCGAACATCATCGTGCCCTGCCCGCGCGCGTACCCGAAGGCGACGCCCTCGCCCGCCCCCCGCGTCCGCCGGGCCGCCCACAGCCCGAGACTGGCGAGCAGCCGTGCCTCGTGCCGGGCCAGGGCGAGCACGGCGTTCACTCCCGCTCCATGAGCATCCGCAGGGTACGGCGGATCGCCTCGGCCTGGGCCGGGGCGAAGTCGGCGTAGAAGGCGCGCAGGAAGCTGCTGCCGGGGTCCACGGCGAACGGCCGCGGCAGCAGGTCGAGCGGCAGGCACGCCACGATGGCCCGCGCCGCCTCCGCCACACGGGGATCGGCGGGATCGGCGTCGGCGAGCTCGTCGAGCAGCCCGTACACGGCCAGCGCCCGCTCCTTGCCGCCCGGCCGCTCCAGCGCGCCGTTCAGCACGTCCATGAACCGCTCCCGGGTCCCCGCGTCCGCGGTGCTCTCGATCAGCGCGAGCATCTCGCGGTCCTTGGCGGCCGTCGGCGAGGCGGCGGCGTGCGCGGCGGTGTCCCGGAACAGCGCGGCCAGCCGCGGCGAGACCGGACCCTCCGCCGTCAGCCCGCCCTCCGTCTCCAGCAGCGTCCGCAGCCGGGCCCGCCGCTCCCGGATCGCGGCCTCCTGCCGGGCGAGGTCCGCGTCGAGCTCGCCCAGCACCTCGGCCAGATCCTTCCCGGCCTCCTCGGCCAGCACGTCCCGCACCTCCGCCAGCCCGAGCCCCAGCTCCGTCAGCCGCCGGATCCGCGCCAGGACCACGGCATGGCGCAGGCCGTACTCCCGGTAGCCGTTCGCACGCCGCTCCGGCTCGGGCAGCAGTCCCTGATGGTGGTAGTGCCGCACGGTCCGCGTCGTGACGCCCACGGCGGCGGCGAGTTCTCCGATCCGCATGGGACCAGTACAAACGTTGACGCTGCGGCAAGGTCAAGCGGGGCCCGCCGCGCGGGATGGTTCCGGCCCCCGTCATGTCTTCCGCGGTCCTGCCCGCCCTCGCGGCCGTCGCCCTGATCCCCGGCCGGCTCCGTGCCGGCGACCGTCGTCTGATCCCTGGCCGGCTCCGTGCCGGCGACCGTCGCCCCGCGCGGGCCGGTACCATGGTCGGCACGGCAGACGAGCCGGGCGGGCGGCCGCGTGAAGTCCCTTCGGGGACTCCCCGAGGAACGTCCGGGCTCCACAGGGCAGGGTGGTGGCTAACGGCCACCTGGGGTGACCCACGGGACAGTGCCACAGAAAGCAGACCGCCGGGGACCTCGGTCCCCGGTAAGGGTGAAACGGTGGTGTAAGAGACCACCAGTGCCCAGGGTGACCTGGGCAGCTAGGTAAACCCCACCCGGAGCAAGGTCAAGAGGGGACACCCCGGTGTCCCTGCGCGGACGATCGAGGGCTGCCCGCCCGAGTCCGCGGGTAGACCGCACGAGGCCGGTGGCAACACCGGCCCTAGATGGATGGCCGTCACCCCGCCTCCCGCGAGGGACCGGGGGACAGAACCCGGCGTACAGCCCTGCTCGTCTGCCGCTGCCTGCGGTTTTGCCCGGGAAGGGCCTCTGACCTGTGTCGGAGGCCCTTTCCGATCTTTCAGGGGCTTGCCGCGTCACGCGGTGGAAAGTCACTCGGAAGTCCCTCGGACAGCGCTGAAAGTCCCTGAAAAGTCCCTGGAGCGGAGGGGAGGGTACCGCCCCTCCGCACACGAAGGTCGGTGATCTGTACGGACGAAACAGGCTGGGGCGAGACGTTGACCGCTGACGTGCTGGAAGACCGGTACGGGCTGGTCGCCGACATCGTCGAACCGGTGCACATGGGTACGGACACCATCAACCGGCGGGTCCTGACGGACGACGGGCTGCGGCTGTACGTCAAGCAGTACCCGTCGATGGCCGGCCTGGACGAGGCGCGCAGCGCGTGGGACATGTCGGAATACTGCCGGGCCGCGAAGCTCCCCGTTCCGCGGGTGTGGCCCGACGCCGACGACAATCTGGTCACCATCGCGGGAGGCAGTGCGTGGGCCGTGGTCGACGAGGCTCCCGGTCGGGTGAACCCCTCGGCGATGACGGTCCCCCTCGCCGAGCACATCGGCGTCGTCATGGGACGCATGCACCGTGCGCTCGCCGCGTACCCGCTGCCGAAGCGCGTGCAGCAGACCCGATGGCGGACCGAGCCCGTCGAGAACGCCGCAGCGAAACTCGACGCCGTGCTGGCCAGAGCCACGAGCCAAGGCCACGACCGTCTCGACCAACTGCGCGTCGACCTCGACCAGCGGCGTGAGGACCTGCGGGCCCACGTCCACCAGCTGCGGGAACATTTGCCCGAGGCCCTGGCGGAACAGGCACTGCATGCGGATCTCGGCCGCACCAACCTGATCACCCTCGCCGACGCGGTCACCGGCGTCATCGACTTCCGCTGCGCCGGCGCGATGCCGGCCTGGGAGTTGGGGCGGGCGGCGTTCGACCCGCGCACCGTCGCCACCAGCACCGAGTGGGCCGCATGCGCCCTGGCGATGGCCAGGGCCTACCGCTCGGAGCACCCCAGCCTCCCGATGCGGGAGGTGCGGGCATGCGCCCGGATCGCGCTGCTGTACATGCTGTTCAGCCTCTACGGCGCCACCACCGCCGAGTACGACCTGCCGGGGGATGCGGAGGGGGACCTGAAACGGCACTGGCGCGAGCGCCAGATCGCCATCCGCCGCCTGCTCAGTGACCTTGAGGACCTCGAAGAGGAGCTCAACGGCCTTGAGGCGAGCGGAGGCACGTCGTGACCGTCCAGCACTGGCTCTGTTCACGTGTAGCGACAGCACGTGGTCATGAGTTTCGGCGTCAGTTGGTGATCTGCCCGGCCGGGAATGTCCACGAGAGATGACGGCGCTGCGGGTGGCCAGGTCTCTTGGCCGTCACCTGCCGCAGCGAGCACGGCATCATCGACGCGTCGGTCGCCGCCGGGGGCTTGAGGTCCGTCGGTTCAGGCGCCAACCGCTATGTGAGCGCATGGCCTTGAGGCCGTCCGCGCAGTTCTGCCCACACGGTCTTGCCCGGGGCCGCCGGGCGAGGAGTGACGCCCCAGTCGTCCGCGAGCGCGGCGACGAGGAGCAGGCCCCGGCCGGACTCGGAGAGTAAGTCGGTCGGCGGGGGGCTGGGCGCGGGCTGCTGCTCGGCCCGGGTGTCGGTCACCTCGATGCGGACGGCGTCCTCGGTCAGAGTGAGGCGCAGGTGGAAGTCCCGGCCGGGGACGTGCCCGTGGCGCACGGCGTTGGCAGTGAGTTCGGCTGTGATCAGGGTGAGCGCTTCGTTGGCCGGGGCCGTGTAGGGGTGGCCCCGGTCGTTCAGGCGGTGTGAGACGAGCCGGCGGGCCAGGCGGGCACCGCGCGGGGTCGAGGTGAAGCGCATGGTGAACTCGTGTTCGGGTGCGGGGTGTTGTGGCGTATGCCCGTTCGGGGGAGTTGCTGGCTTCATGGGGTCGACGGTTGCGGACTGTGCGTAGCGTTGAACAGGGGCGATGTGCTGACGGGTACGGGCTGTACATGAGGGTGGCGTGCTTGTACGTGACCTCGGGCGTGACCGGTCCCCCGGAGGCCGAGTTGGCCGACCGGACGGTGGTACGAGAGGAGCTGCGGCGTGGGTGACGGGGTTGAGCAGCCGGAGTACGAGGTCGGGACGGGCGTGTTGTGCGTGTTCGGGCGGCAGTTGAAGCTGTTCCGGGAGCGGGCGGGGATGGACCGGGCGGGGCTCGGTTCGCTGACCGGCTACTCGGCCTCGACGATCGCGTCGTTCGAGCAGGGGAGACGCATTCCGCCGCCGAGGTTCATCGACCGGGCCGATGAAGTGCTGGACACGGGTGGGGTGTTGAGTGCGGGCAAGGAGGAGGTGGCTCGGGCTCAGTATCCGGCGTTCTTCCGGGACGCGGCGCGGTTGGAGGCGGAGGCCGTCGAACTGCACGTGTACGCGAACCAGGCAGTGCCCGGACTCTTGCAGACGGAGGAGTACGCGCAGGCAATCTTCATGATGATGCGGCCACCCATGGACGACGATGTGATTGAACAGCGCGTCGGCGCCCGCCTCGCCCGGCAGGGAATCTTGGCTGGCCGTGATGCGCCGCTCGCCAGTTTTGTCATCGATGAGGCCGTACTGAGGCGTCCTATCGGGGGCCGGGACACGCTGCGTGGCCAGCTTGAGCACATCCTCCTCCTGAGGGAGCGGCGAAACGTCGAGATCCAGGTGATGCCGCTCGATCGTGAGGAAAACGCGGGTATGGCTGGTCCGTTCACCTTGATCGAAACAAAGGAAGGGCGGAGGATCGCGTACGCCGAGGTACAGAACGTGAGCCGTCTGCAGACGGAGCGGGAACGCGTCCGTTCGCTGGAGGTCAAGTACGGGATCATCAGGGCTCAGGCCCTGACGCCCCGTGAATCATTGGCGTATGTAGAGAAGTTGCTGGGAGAGCCATGAATGCGCACGTACGTCAGCCGCACATAGACCAGTTGGAATGGCGCAGGAGCAGCTACAGCAGCGAGGAGGGCGGGGAATGCGTCGAGGTGGCCATTCGCCCCGACACGGTCCACGTCCGTGACTCCAAGGACACCGCCCGCGCCGCACTCGCAGTGAACCCCGCGGCGTGGACCGCGTTCGTGGGGTTCACGGCACTCTGACGGGGGATCGTCGATGGTCCCGCCCTCGTGTTCAAGGCCGGAGGAGCGAACCGGCCTCATCTGTGGCGTGATCGGCGGGCCATCAGGCGGGCCGTCAGGCGCGTAGCCACTTCACGCGCGGGTGCCCCCGCTCCGTCGTCGGCCATCGTCGGAGCGGGGGCACCCGCGCGGTGCGAGCCCCCGTCAGTCCTCCCTGTCCGGGGCGGCAGCGGGGGCCAGGTAGTGCTGTACACGGAGGATCAGCACGACGTCATCGCGGTAGTCCTCCTGGTACCAGATCATGACGGACCCTTCGGCGTGGGTCTTGACGCCGGAGGCGGATTCCTGGATGTCGAAGGGGTGTCCGATGCGGCGGACGCCGACAGCTTCGGCGATGCGGCGGGCGAGATCTTCGACGTCTCGCCTGTGAAGGTCGGGGAGGTCGCCGACGACATTGTCGGCGTCAGGGTTGTACTCCCAGGTCCAGTCACTCACGCGGCGTCGGCCTCCGCGTCGGCGAGAATGCGACCGAGTTCGGCGGAGGCAGTGCGACGGGCGTCCTTGTCGTCGCTGGTGGCGACGACGTGTTCGCATGCGCGGAACCGGGCGGCTCGTTCGGGCCAGCGCTGGACGGCGACCCATGCCCACCAGTGGTCGACGAAGTGACGGCCGGGCAGGAGGCTGAACTCGTCGCGAGCCTGGTTCATGGCTTCGGCCCAGTGCGTATCGAACTTGGGCAGGGCTTCGGGGCTGAGGCGGGCGACGGCGACACGGAGAGCGGCGGGGTTCTTGTCCGGCATGGGGATGAGCGGCCCCGCCGGTGTGTCGGTGAGCGTGGTCATGAGCGGCGTTCCTTCGCGGTGGCGGCGTTCGTCAGGCGGCTACGGGGGCGGCCGTGGTCTGCTGGAGTGCGTCACGCTGGGCAGTGGTGACCATGCATGCGTACGGGTGGATAGCGCCTCGGGCGTAGGCGTCCAGAAGGATCTCGCAGAGCGCGGACATCGAGCGGACCTCGTCCTTTTCGCGACGCTTGTCGGCACCGGTCCATACGGTGTCGCTTGCGAAGACGGTCCGGCCTCGGCGGGGCCCGGCCTCCGCGCCGGGGGTGGTGCGGGGCAGTGTGAGGGTTCCGGCGGCGTAGTCGGTGAGCGCCCGGCTCATGACCCAGATGAGCGGTAGCCCCTCGCTCTTGGCGCGCTCGCCTGCGCTCTCCCATACGGCCTTCCCGACGTTGGGGGCACGTTCGGTCTCTCCTGCCGCCGGCATACCGGGCTCCGGTTCTCTCGACGTCGCGTTCTACCAATCGAAACGGTACTACGGATCGGGGAGCCATCCCGCATGTGCAAACGGTGACGGCGGCGAGGTCTCAGTGCGCCGCATCCGGACGTGGAGGGCGCCGTGCGCAGTCACGTCACGTGCCAGGGCCCGCCCCGGCCACGGGGCGGTCCGCCGCGTTCGCAGTGTGCGGGCTCATGCGGCGGCGCGGGGCGCCCTGCCGCCGTGATGAGGGTGAGCGGTGAGCGCTTCGTTGGCCGGGGCCGTGTAGGGGTGGCCCCGGTCGTTCAGGCGGTGTGAGACGAGCCGGCGGGCCAGGCGGGCACCGCGCGGGGTCGAGGTGAAGCGCATGGTGAACTCGTTTTCGGGTGCGGGGTGTTGTGGCGTATGCCCGTTCGGGGGAGTTGCTGGCTTCATGGGGTCGACGGTTGCGGACTGTGCGTAGCGTTGAACAGGGGCGATGTGCTGACGGGTACGGGCTGTACATGAGGGTGGCGTGCTTGTACGTGACTTCGGGCGTGACCGGTCCCCCGGAGGCCGAGTTGGCCGACCGGACGGTGGTACGAGAGGAGCTGCGGCGTGGGTGACGGGGTTGAGCAGCCGGAGTACGAGGTCGGGACGGGCGTGTTGTGCGTGTTCGGGCGGCAGTTGAAGCTGTTCCGGGAGCGGGCGGGGATGGACCGGGCGGGGCTCGGTTCGCTGACCGGCTACTCGGCCTCGACGATCGCGTCGTTCGAGCAGGGGAGACGCATTCCGCCGCCGAGGTTCATCGACCGGGCCGATGAAGTGCTGGACACGGGCGGGGTGTTGAGCGCGGGCAAGGAGGAGGTGGCTCGGGCTCAGTATCCGGCGTTCTTCCGGGACGCGGCGCGGTTGGAGGCTGAGGCGGTTGAGCTTTTCGTGTACGACACCCACGTGGTCAATGGCCTTCTGCAGACAGAGGAGTACACGAGGGCTCTGCTGGGGATGCGGCGTCCGCTGCTGGACGAGGCGACCATCGAGCAGCGTGTTGCGGCGCGGCTCGCGCGACAGGAGGTCTTCGACAGGTGGCCCGCCCCGTTGCTGAGTTTCGTGACGGAGGAGCCGGTTGTACGGCGACCGCTCGGCGGTGAGCAGGTCTGGCGCGGCCAGCTTGAGCAGTTGCTTCTGCTCGGTCAGAAACGCAACGTAGAGCTTCAGTTGATGCCGCTCGACCGCGCTGACAACGCAGGTGTCGATGGCGCGTTCACCTTGCTGACGCCAAGGCACGGCCAACAGGTCGGTTACATGGAGGCTCAAGGCCGGGGCACGCTGGTTATGGAGCGAGATGCGGTCCATGCGCTGTCCGCGCGTTATGGGATCACCGAGCGCAGGCCCTCACTCCGAGTGAGTCCCTGGCCTTCATCGAGCAGCTGTTGGGAGAGAGATGAACGCTGAAGCGAAGCGCGGTCCCGCACCGGCACTTGTCTGGGCCAAGAGCAGCTACAGCGGTGCCGAGGGCGGTCAGTGCGTCGAGGTGGCCACCCGCCCCGGCGCGGTCCACGTCCGTGACTCCAAGTACACCGCCCGCGCCGCACTCACCGTGAACCCCACGGCGTGGACCGCGTTCGTCGGCTTCGCCGTCCGATAGGGCGTTGGGTCTGCCCCTGGCGAGGTGTCAGGGGCAGACCTGTGTCAGGCCGTGTGAGCCGACGGTCGGGCAACTCCACCGCGCGAGTGGATCCCCGTCCCGGTTGCTACGGCAAGGAACTGCGGGACTTGCTGGCCCGTTTACCTTGATGGAGACCAGGGTTGGGCGCAGGATCGCGTACACGGAGGTACAGGGCGACAGTCGTGTCCACACTGAGCGACGGAAGGTGCGGGAGCTTGAGCGTACGTACGGGCTCCTTCGCGCGCAGGCCCACACTCCGACAGAATCGCTGACGTTGACCGAAAAGCCGCTGGGAGAGAGATGAGCGGGGAAAAGGATCGGCTGGGCACCATTGGCCTGGAGTGGTTCAAGAGCAGCTACAGCGCTGGCGATGGCGGTCAGTGCGTCGAGGTGGCCACCCGCCCCGGCGCGGTCCACGTCCGTGACTCCAAGGACACCGCCCGCGCCGCACTCACCGTGAACCCCACGGCGTGGACCGCGTTCGTGGGGTTCACGGCACTCTGACAGGAACGAGGCCCTCGGTCGGCGAGGCGGGCCTGGCTCTGTGGTGAAGCCCGGACGGGTATGTCGGCATCCGTGGCGTGCTCGACGGGCGACTCGACGCAATTCATCACGCGTTCGGCGCCCCGGTCCCACCGCGGACCGGGGCGCCGAACGCGGTGAAGCCCTCCGGCTCGTTGGAGCGCGCACCGAGTCCTGCTCACGTGGCGCAGGTGCCACAGCCGACCCTGGGGCGGAGGCGGGGTGCTCAACGCCCTTCAGCGCACCGAAGGTCAGCCCTGCGAGTCCTCGGACGTCGACGGCATGCCGCCCGTGAGTTCCGGCCACGACGTCGGGGCCGGGCCGAACGCGCGACGAGCGGCCCGCACCGCCAGCGTGGCGAGGGCGGCGTTGGCGCCACCGCCGATCAGCGCGCCAATGCCGAACGGTGCCACTCGGCCGAGAACGATGATCCCCTGCTTGGTCCCGTACTTCGTGATGAAGTTCCTCCCCAGGATCTTGTTGATCTGGCGCAACGTCTCGACCGGAACCTTGGCGACCACCTGGCGTCCCCAGTGCCGACCCGTGCGCTCGGCGACCTTGGTGATGGTGGTGGAGCCGCTTCCGCCGAGCATGACTCCCATCACGATCGTCCGGCGGCGCTCGACCTCGTCGATGGGGACTCCGTGGACTTCGGCGACCGACAGCGCGAAGAGGGCGCTCAGCTCAAGAGACGAGAACGTCTCGCCCGCCGACAGTGCGAGTGCGAGGCCCGTGCCGACGCCTGGCGCCGCCGCGGTCCCTCCCACCGCGGCGCCCGTCCCGGTCAAGGCGCTGACGTACATCCGCTCCAGACTGCGGATCACCTGTGCCGGTGTCGCCTCCGGGCTGCGCTGGCGGGCGCGGGCGATGTTCTTGCGCACCAGTGGGGTCTGGAGGTCGATCGCCTTGTCCAGAAGCTCAAGGACTCGCTGCCCACGTCCGGCTGCCTCCGCAGCCGGTCCGTCGTGGATATGTGTTGCCATGCCTTGGCCCCCAAGTCGTCGTGTATCAAGTGAAATTGTCACTCAAGCAGTCGAATCCCGGCCGCCTTGCCCGGCGCTCATCCGAACAGCGGTGCCAGCGCGGTCTCCCCCGCGAGGATCCGCCAGGCGGGCACCCGCACCGTCCGGCTCACGGGGCAGGGTTTGGCCCCGTGGCCCCCGGAGGGCAGTCCGGTGAGCAGGTCGCCTCGCGCGTGGGTCAGCCGAAGGTGCCGCGCGGGGTCCGCACCGGGCTCGGGGCCGGGGTCGATCAGCACCGCCGTGTTCTCGCCGGCGTCGGTGAACAGCAGGTCCACCGGGTGGCCGCCCACCAGCACGGCCCGCTCCAGATCGGTGATGCCGCGTCCGGTCAGGTACCGCTGCAGGCGGTCGGCGAGGTCCGCGCGGGCCTCGGGCACCGGGCCGGGGGCGCCTGCCCGGGCCGTCGTGCCGTCGTCGCCCGCTCCCAGCGGCGCCGAACGTGCGGCGAGGAGGGCGGGCAGGCCGCTCTGGTCCTGCCAGAAGGCACGGCTGCCCACCGTGATCAGCTGCGACTTGGCCCGGGTGACCGCCACGTTCCACAGGTTGACCTGGCTCGCGACCCAGTACGTCGTCCGGGGCGGCGTGTTGTGCGCCGCCACCGGGCTGAGCACCATCACGTCCCGCTGCCCGCCCTGGAAGGTGTGGACGGTGCCGACCCGGACGCGGTCGTCGTCCCGCCACATCCGTGCCAGGGTCTCCTTCTGAGCCCGGAACGGCGTGACCACTCCCACCGTCGCGTCCGGGGCGAGCCCCGCCAGCAGACCGTCGACCACGCGCCGGACGGCGCTCGCCTCCTCCGCGTTCCGCCACGACTGCCCGTCGCCGCCGCGCGCCGATTCCCCGGACGGTACGTCGACCCAGCCGAGCACCGGTACCGGATCGGCTTCTCCCACCGGGTCGTACGCCGCCACCTGCCGTCGTACGTCGGTCAGCACCTGCAACCGGCCGCCGTAGCAATGGCCGTTGACGACGTCCGCGATCCGCGGGTGGCAGCGGTAGTGCTCGTCGAGGAGCAGCGCGCTGTCGCCGTGCTGTTCGGCCGCGTGGTAGGAGGAGTACACGTGGTGGGTGAGACGCCGGTGCTCCAGCTGCGCGGCGCTCAGCCCGGCCCGTACCCGTGCCTGACGCTCCTGCTGAGGTGACACGCCCGGGATGTGGCCGAGCTGCATGGGGTCACCGATGATCAGTGCCCGGCGGGCCCGGAACAGCAGCGGCAGCACCGACGGGATGGAACACTGGCTGGCCTCGTCGATGACCACGAGATCGAACAGCTGGGGGACGAGCTCCAGTTGCCGTACCGAGTGGGTGCTGACGGCCCACCCCTTGACGTGCGCCATCAGGTTCTTCTGGCTGCGCTGGTAGCCGGAGCGGCGGCGGAGCGCCTGGAGCCGCTGGTTCATGAGCCCGGTGGCCCGGACCAGGGCCTCGGCGGACAGCGAGCGGGACAGTTCCGCCGACAGCCCGGACAGCGCCTCCGCCGTCGCGAGCCGGGCTTGCCTGAGTCCTTCCTCGTCCCCTTCCCCGTGCCGGTGGACGAGTTCTCGCACCTCCCGCTCCACGGACACGATCCCGGCCAGCGACTCCAGCAGTTCGGGCGGCACGGGGCGCCCCGACGCCCACTCCGGCCATGCCGGTCCGGCACCGTCCGGGCGCTCGGCCCCCGCCGCGACCAGCGCGGCGAGCGCGCGTCCGCGCCGCCATGACCCCAGCTGCCACCAGCGGGCCGCGGCCGTCTTCCGCGCCCGCTCCGCCCACCGGCCCAGCGATCCCACGCCGTCGACGTCCGCCGCCCAGACCTCTTCGAGCAGGGACAGGGCCAGTTCCAGGGCCGCTGCCTGCTCGTCCCGGTCGCGAAGCAGTTCCAGCAGCCGTCCTTCCTCGCCGACGCGGTGTGCCGCCTGTGCCCGCAGCCGGTCGGCCGTTCCCCTGGTGTTGCGCAGCTCGCCGCCCACGGTGGCCGATCCGCGCCGCGCCGCCCCGGCCGGTTCGGCCAGCAGCCGTTCCAGTTTGGCCGCCTCCCGTTCCAGCGCCTCCGCGTTGCCCGTCCGCATCAGCAGGCCGGGCGCGATGTCGTCGCAGCGCTGGGCGACGACGTTCACGGCCTCGTTGTTCGTGGAGGCGACCAGCACCGACTGCCCCGCGGCGACACAGGTGGTGACGACCGCCGTGACGACCTCGCTCTTCCCCGTGCCGGGCGGTCCGGTCGCCACCGTCAGCGGCTGGGTCATCGCCGACGAGATCACCAGTTCCTGGCTCTCGTTGCACGGCCCCGGAGCGACGGGCGTCACCGGGTTCGCCGCTACGGCGGCCGTGGCCGACACTCGCCGGGCCTCGCCGTCCAGCAGCGCGGCCAGTGCGGTGCCCGCGATCTGCGCGGTCCGCGTGGAGATCTGGAGCAGGTTGTCCACCAGCGCCTGGGTGGCCATGGCCTCCGCACCCGAAGGCACCAGCAGCACGGCCGCGTTGTGCGCGCCGGGACGCAGCGCCTGCATCACCGTGCGGTCGCTCAGCGCGGACGGGTCCAGCGGTTCGAGTTCCGGCAACCCCAGCTCGTCCAGCAACTCCCTGATGGCGCGCAGCATCTGCGCGTCGTTGCCCTCCTGCCAGGCCGGCTGCCAGCGCGCGACCAGGTCGGCCGCGTCGCCGGCGTCCAGGAGTTCCGAGACGACGCCGCTGTGCAGGGACGGTACCCCGCCGGGCCGGAGCACGTCCCGGCCCTCCTCGTCCGGTGCCAGTTCCATCTGCTGGATGAGCAACGGTGCCAGTTCCACCGTCGCACGCCGCCCCCGGCCGCCGTCCCGCGCGGGCAGCGTGATCGCCGGATAGCCGTACCAGTACTCCTGCCGCCTCCCCGCCTCAGTGCCCGAACCGCTCCGCTCCTCCTGTGGCCGGAGCAGTGCTCCGGGCGCGAGGATGTGCGGTCCGCGCCCCGACTGGATGGTCTCCTCGCCCTGGGCCAGCAGGAAGTACTTCTTGTTCCGGCCGGAGTCCCGGTCGGGCCGCATTCCGGCCGCCGCCTGCGCGGTGAGGCAGTCCGCGTAGTACCGCAGCAGCCCCTGCCGGTCGATGCCGTCCCGCTCGTCCGCCTGCGCCAACTCCCGGGCCCTCAACAGCGCGGGGGAGCGCCGGGCGGCGCCAGAGGCGTCGTGGGGGAGTGCGGGAAGCCGCACCGGCCGTGCCACCGACCGGGCGAAGGGAAGGCTCCGCGTCGCCCTGATCGTGGACTTGGTCGGCCGCTGCTCCTCCGGCACGCCGTCGCGGGTCATCTGCGCGGTCAGGTAGTCGAACAGGTCGTCCGGGGTGATACAGCCGCCCTCCTTGATCCGTCCGTTGCGCAGCCCCTCGACGATCTCCCCGGTGAACCGGGAGGTGCCGAGGTCCGACCCGGTCGGCGCCAACGCGGAGGCCGCCTGGAGGGCGTCGGACGCGGTGATGAAGTACACGCCGGTCGGCCGCAGCAGGGTGCTCGGCGCGGGCCGGTCCGGTTGCCCCGACGGGCCCTTCGCGGTCCAGCCCTGCACGACGGAACCGCTGGAGCAGCAGTCCAGCAGGACCAGTTTGGAGGCGGCCCGGCAGGACTGCAGCGTCCGCTCCAGGAACTCCGCCGGTACGGCCGTACCCGGCAGGTCGGCGGGGTCGGTGTCCCGGGTCAGGAAGTACAACTGGCCGTCCTGCTCGCAGTACTCGCCGTGCCCGCTGAAGTAGAGCAGCGCGGTCTCACTCGGCTGCCGTGCCTCCAGGAACGTCTCGACGGCGTGCAGCATTTCCGCGCGCGTCGGCTCGGCGGCCAGCGCGCACTCGTTGTACATGCCGATCTCGGTGTTCTCCAGCACCGCCCGCATGTAGTGCAGATCGGCGCGTACGGCCGGGAGTTCGGCGTACCTCTCGCTGTCGTACGTGGAGACGCCGACGAGCAACGCGTGCCGGTCGTTGTCGGTCATCGCCGCTCAGCCCGCCGTCGGCGCCGTGGTGCCGTCGTCGCCGTCGTCCGAGAGGAAACGCTCGACCAGCGTGTCGTCCTCGCGGGCCTCCTTGCCGGTGATCTGCAAGGTCGCCCCGTCGGGCCGCTTGACCAGGACGGTGCGCTGCGGGACGCGCGCCAGCCACGTCTGCACCAGCGCGACGACGAACGAACCGGCGCTCAACAGCAGCGCGACCGTCTCGGCGGACGGCCCGCCCTTGTCGCCGGCACCCACCAGGCTGCCGGGCTCTGGCAGATCCAGCCTGGCCGTGGGGTCCACCCTGCTGAGCGCGGCGAGCAGTTCCCGCGCGTCCTTACGGGCGCGCAGCGGGTCCTCGTCGACGACGGAGATCAGGTATCCGGTGTGGTTGTCGGGCATGGCGGTCTCGTACTCCCCCTGGATTCACCGGCTCCTTGCCGGGCGAACGAGACTAGTGGCCGCCACTGACACCGGACGCCCACGAGGGTCTGCCGTCCTGGTCGTTGGCGTGAAACCGGTCGACGATGGCCGGGTCGTGCGCGTCTCGCGTCAGGCGCAACTCCGCCCACACGGTCTTGCCCGGCGCGCCCGCGCGCCGGGCGACCGCACAGCGGGTCGCCAGTTGCGCCACGATCAGCAGGCCCCGGCCGGACTCGGCGTCGCCGGGCGGTTTCCGGTCGGAGAGCACCGGCACGCGCTCGGTCCGGGTGTCGGTGACCTCGACGCGCAGGTTGTCGGTGCGCTCGGTGAGCCGCACGTGGAAGTCGCGTCCGTCGACGTGCCCGTGCCGTACGGCGTTGGCGGTCAGCTCGGCGGTGATCAGGGTGAGGGTGTCGTTGACCCGGCCGCCGTACGGATGCCCCCACGCGTCGAGCCGGTGGGAGACCAGCCTGCGCGCGAGGCGCGCGCCGCGCGGGGAGGAGGTGAAGGCCATCGCGAACTCGTGGAGGGGGCGGGAGGAGGGTTCGGTCCGGGGCGCGGCCTCGCCTGCGGCCTCGGCCTCGGCGTCGACTTCGGTCTCGGGGTCGTTCTCGGCGGCGGCTGCGGCTTCGGGAGTTCGCCGTGTGGGGGAAGTTCGGCTGTTCATGTGGCCCACGCTGCCGGTGCCGTCCTAGCGTGACCAGATACGGCGCGCACACGGAGAGTCGCTGTAGGTGCGCGGTACGCGGGTGTGGGCGGGGCGGTGCGTGACGGCGGGCGCGGGGGCGCGTTGGCCGGGGGAGGTGGTGCGGGGATGAGCGAACCGACGGGGCTGGTGGACGAGGTGTCGGAGAGCGGCGAGGGCGACGGGGGCGAACGGCAGCCGGAACCCGACGCCGGCTCAGGTGTCCTGCGGGTCTTCGGGCGTCAGTTGAAGCGGTTCCGGGTGCGGGCGGGCCTGGAGCGGGCGGAGTTCGGCTCGCTGACGGGGTATTCGGTGTCCACCATCGCCGCGTACGAGCAGGGGCGCCGGGTGGCTCCGCCGAGGTTCATCGACCGGGCGGACGAGGTGCTGGACGCGGGCGGGGTCCTCCAGGAGATGAAGGAGGAGGTGGCTCGGGCTCAGTATCCGGCCTTCTTCCGCGATGCGGCGCGGTTGGAGGGGGAGGCGGTTGAGCTGTGGGTGTACGCGACTCAGGCGGTGCCCGGACTGCTACAGACCGAGGAGTACATGCGGGCGGTGTTCGGCATGTGGCGCCCGTTGTTGGACGAGGAAACCTTGGAGCAGCGGGTCGCGGCCCGTCTCGCACGCCAGCATGTCTTCGAGCGCAGACCGGCGCCCCTGCTGAGCTTTGTCATCGACGAGGCGGTTGTACGTCGGCCGTTGGGCGGCTGGTCGGTCATGCGTGGTCAACTGGAGCAGTTGATGCTGGTCGGCGCGTTCCGGAACGTCGAGATCCAGATCATGCCGCTCGACAGGGAAGACAACGCCGGTGTGGACGGTCCGTTCACCTTGTTGTACCGCGCCGGAGGCGATCAAGTGGCTTACCTGGAAGCTCAGGGACGCAGCACAATGGTCAGTGACCGGCAGGAGGTTCAGGGAGTCGCGTCGCGGTACGGCATCATCCGTGCGCAGGCCCTCACTCCGCGTGAGTCGCTGGACTTCGTTGAGAAGCTGCTTGGAGAGGTGCGAAGGTGAACGAGACCCCCGGTGAGATGGGCGAACGGCCCTGGCGGAAGAGTAGTTACAGCGGTGGGGCCGGCGGAGAGTGTGTCGAAGTCGCCGACTGCGCCTACGCCGTCGGCGTTCGTGACTCCAAGGACACGAGTCGGCCTGCCATATCGGTCGCCGCCGCCGCCTGGGCGGCGTTTGTTGGCTTCGCTGCTCGGTAGGAGACAGGTCGGCCCCTGGGTATGCGCCGGGGGCCGGCCTGTGCCAGGCCGTGTGAGCCGACGGTCGGGCAACTCCACCGCGCGAGTGGATCCCCGTCCCGGTTGCTACGGCAAGGAACTCTCGGCTCCTTCTCCGCCAGAACCACCTTCTCCTCCCACCTCGGCCGAACCCAGGGCGGATTCCCCACCTGCAACTCCAACCCACCCCGCGCGAAAACCTGCGCGAACTCCGAAAGTCCCGCCCGCCCCGCGCCCCGCCCGCCCCGCGCTCACCGCGAGCCGCGGGAGCCCGCCGGGGTGCCGGTCGTGTGCGGTGGGTCCAGGGGGGCGATCTCCCGGTCGAAGAAGGCGTGGAATCCCTCGGCGCGCTCGTACAGTGCGTCGAATCCGGCGTTCGTCTCCCGGATCAGTGAGCGGTCCGAGTAGCGGTTGGCTCCGTCGGCGTTTCCGTCGTCGTCGTAAACGACCTCGTACATCGCCGTATCGCCGAGAACGACCACTTCTGGAACCGGCCGCATCCGCTCGATGTTCGAAATAGCGCGGGCGTCGAGAACCCTGATGTCGTCACCCAGGTCCGCGCGGACGCGCAGGACGAAGAATTCCCACTGCACATACGGGGTGATCGGGAATTCCACGACGCGGAGGCGCCGTTGGGCGATGCCGAGACGCGCGGCCCGGCGGAGTTCCCCGGCGTAGTCGTCGCGCCTCTCGCCTGCCAGGGCCAGGGCCCCGTCCCAGTCGCCCCCGGCGAACGCCTCCCAGCTCGGAAAGCCGCGCTCCTTGAAGTTCTGGCCGCGCTCCAGCTTGTTGAGGAAGCCGATCCCGCTGCCGTAGACCCTGCTCAGGTCGGCGTGGTACGCGGGGCGGTCCATGCGCACGGCGGTGCCGTGGGGGAAGGAGTCAAACATGGGGGATGTCCGGCTTCGCCGCGATGAGCATGTTCCTGGGGATGACCACGAGGCGTTCGTCCGATCCGATCGAGACCCCGTCCGGCAGCTTCGAGCCGAGCGAACCGGTGAGGTCCCTGCCGATGACAGCGATGTCACCATTGGTGAGTTCCCAGATGTCCGGGCAGTCGGGAGTGCCGGTTGTGTTACCTAACTCCTGGGGTGTTTTTCCCAGTCGCCGCTTGAATCCGGTGTCCGGATCAGCTTCCCATGGCCGAGTCATTTCCCTCGCCCCCTCGATCGTTCTGGACGTTTCACTGTAGCGCGCAACGAGCCGCCCTGACCATGTGTGAGGCCCGGCCGCCTTGGGTATTGGCGAGGATTGGCTTCTCCTTGTCTCATCCCGCTCACGGGTGGAATGATATTGATCGGAAAGAAAAACGCGTCAATGCCTGGTAGGAGATGCTTTTCAGCTGCACTGTCGGAAAAACGGGTGAACGGAGGGGCGGCTGTGGACCCAGAAGTGACCTTGCTCGCACAGACGGCGGGGACCACCCTGGTCATGCTGATGGCGACCGACGTCTGGCAGCGGGTGCGTGACGGGGTCACGCAGCTCTGGCGCCGGACGCAACCCGAGCGTGCCGACACCGTCGCCGCCGAGTTGGAGGCCGGCCGTGAGGACGTGCTCGCCGCCGTCGCGGCGGGCGACCAGGAGACCCTGGACGAACTGACCCTCCAGTGGCAGGGGTCGGTGCGGCAACTGCTCGTGGCCCGGCCCGCCGCGGCCGGGGAACTGCGCGCGCTGCTGGACCGACTCGATCCCGACGGCTCGGCCGTCCGGCGGATCACCCAGCGCGCCACCGCGTCCGGCCAGGGCCGCGTCTACCAGGCGGGACGCGACCAGCACATCGCAGAGCGATGACGGGTGGGACGGACGGCCACGCCGAGGACCACGGACGGGTCTACCAGTCGTCGGGCGACCAGCACATCAACGAGCACCACCACTACGGAGGCGACGGGCCGGGGCACGGCGGACCGGACTCGGTGCGGCGCCCCGCGGTCGGCCGTTCCCCCGTCGCGCTGCGCGACCGCGGTGAGGTGATGGACCGTCTGCGGGCGAGCGTCGCGGCGCGGCGCGGCGGCCAGGTCTACGTGCTGTACGGCATGGGGGGCTCCGGCAAGACGGCCGTCGCCTGCGCCCTCTTCCAGGAGGCCGTCGCGCGGCGGGGCAGGGTGGGCCTGTGGGTCAACGCCTCCGACCGGGCGAGCCTGCGCGCCGGCATGCTCGCCGTCGCCGCCGACCGGGGGGCGGGCGACGGCGAACTGCTCGCCGCGCGCAACGGCCTCAGACCGGCCGCCGATCTCGTCTGGACGTACCTCGACCGCTCCGCCGAACCCTGGCTGCTGGTCCTCGACAACACCGACGAACCGGAGATCCTGCGGGACGGCGACTGGCTGCGCACCAGCCCGCGCGGCACCGTCCTGGTCACCACCCGGCGCGCTGCCGCCCGGTGGTGGCCGGGCGCCGAACTCCAGCACATCGGCGTCCTGCCCCGTGCGGACGCCGCGCTCGTGCTGCGCGACCTCGCCCCGCACAGCGGTACGGCGGAGCAGGCGGCACGGGTCGCCGACCGGCTCGGGCGCCTGCCCCTCGCCCTCACACTGGCCGGCGGCTTCCTCTCCCACCAGGTCATCGCCCCCTGGACGCTGGACGCGTACGGAGACCAACTCGACGGCGACGAACGGGTCCAGCTCATCGACCGGGGAGCCGACGCGCTGTCCGAAGCGGACCCCCGGCACCTCGTCGGCCTGACCTGGCAGCTCACCCTCGACGCGTTCGAGGCGCGCGGGCTGCCCGAAGCGGCGGCCCTGCTCAGGCTGCTGGCCCGGTTCGCCGCCGAACCGCTGCCCCTGCCCCTGCTCGACCACGCCGCCATCGGCGCCGTACTGCCGCGTGCCCGCACCGAGACCGCCCTCAGAGCCCTGCTCGACCAGTCCCTGTCCGAACTGGTCGACGCGGCCGGTGCGCGCTGCGTGCAGAGTCACGGCATCCTGCTCGACAGCGTCGCGGCGGCGACCCCCGCGGACCTCGTGCCCGTCCTCGACACGGCAGCCGTCCGCCTGCTCGACGCTGCCGTGCCCGGGGTGCCGGACGCGGGGCCGCACGATCCGCGGCTGCGGCTGCTCGTGCCCCACGCGCTGGCGCTGCTGCGGCGCGTCGGCCGTCCGTCCGCCGCCGACGCCCTGGCCGTCGTGACGCGGCTGTCGGTGGCCCTGCACCGGACCGGTGACTACCTCTCCGCCTGGGAGACCGCCCGCACCGCGGCCGACCTCGCACAGCGCCTCCTCGGCGAGGACCACCGTACGGTCCTCGCCGCGCGCTCCCGGGCGGGGTGGGCACTGTTCCGGCTGGGCAGGTACGCCGAAGCGGAAGCGGCGCTCCGCACGGTCCGCTCCGCCCAGGAGCGGCTGTTCGGCGCCGACGACCCCGACACCGCGGACAGCGGCTACGGACTCCAGCTCGTCCTGGCGAACCTCGGCAGACGCGAGGAATCCGTCGCGCTGCTCCGCGACACCGTGGCGGGACGGCGTGCGGCGCTGGGTCCCGCGCATCCGCTGACCCTGCGGGCGCGGGCCAGTCTGCTGGAGACGCTGCCCGCCGCCGACGTGGTCGCGGAGGACGGGGGCGCACTGCTCACGCTGCCCTCGGAGTGCGACCGGTTCCTCGGCCCCGACCACACGGTGACACTCGGCGCCCGGCACAACCACGCGTGGGCGCTGTACCTCCTGGGCCGCTTCGACGAGGCCGACCGCGAGATCCGGCGGGTCGCCGAGTCGTACGCGCGCCGCTTCGGACCCGAGTACCCGATCGCGCTCGCCGCCCGGCAACTGCTCTCCCGGACCCGGGCCGCGCTCGGGCACATGGAGGAGGGGATCGGACTCATGGCCGACGTCCTGGAGCGCCGGGAGCGCGACCTGGGCCGCGCGCACCCCTTCACCGTCGCGAGCCGCCGGCTCCTGGACGGCTATCGCTCGGGGCGGTGGCAGCCGTAGCGTGCCGCCGGGGGCCGGGCCTTCTGCCGCCGGGGAGCGGGCGCTCTGCCGCCGGGGGGCGGGTGCTCTGCCGCCGGAGGGCGGGCGCTTTCAGGACGCCGTCCCCAGGGAGCGCTGCCTCACGCGGGTCAGGTGCCGCAGGAACACCTCCCGCGCGTCCGGCGTCAGCGTCCGCAGTGCCACCAGGGCCGTGATCACGACGTCGCAGAGTTCGCCCTCGACGTCCTCCCAGGTGTGGGTGACGCCCTTGCGGGGGTTCTGGCCGGTCGCCCCGATCACCGCCTGGGCGACCTCGCCGACCTCCTCCGACAGCTTCAGCATCCGCAGGAGCAGGCCCTCGCCGCCCCCGGCCGGCCGTGCGGCGTCGCCGTCGGCGTCGGCGTCGAGCCAGGTCCACAGGGCGTCGACGGTGTCCCACAGGTCTTCGGGGGCGGGGTGATCAGCAGTCATGCGGGCAGCTTGCCACAGGCCCCGCACCCCGCCGCCCGCCCGAACGAGGCGACCCGGCCACCCCCGCGCGTCTTCCACCGAGGCGACCCCGCCGTCCCCGCGCGTCTCCCACCGCAGCGACCCCGCCGTCCCCGCCCGTCCCTGACCGGGGCGGCCCCGCCGCCGCGCCGCTACTTCTCGAACAGCGCCTCCTGGTCGCCGAAGCCGTCGTGCTTGTCCGGGCGGTCGAGGCGCCTGTTGCGGGCGCCGACGACCAGTGCCGTGGCCGCCGCCGTGGCGGCGAGCGCCGTCGGCACCATCCAGTGCCGGTCGAGGACGTGGCCGAGCGCGTGGTCGAGGGAGAGCCGGCCGGGCCCCGTGATCGCGAGGCCGGTCGCGGCCAGGGCGAGGGTGGCCGCGTACTCGTAGCCGCCCTCCTGGTTGAAGAAGCCG
>NZ_AGBF01000073.1 GCF_000225525.1 Streptomyces zinciresistens K42
GAACTCGTCGTCGCTCAGCCGTCGATCTCGCTCGGCCTCGGTGACGACCTCGGCCCCGATGACGGTCTCGGGGGTGATGTTGTGCTGCGCGGCGGCGGTCTGGGCGTACTCGATTCCGCGCGTGAGGGCCTGGGTGACGCTGTCGGCCTCGACGGTCAGGCGTACGGAGAGGTTGCCGTTGGGGGCAGGGCCGACGGCCCCGTGCTGGTCGTGGAGCGCGTCGAAGAGCGCTTCGTAGGTGTCAGGGGAGACGTCTGCGGCGTCGAACTCGACGTACACGCTGAACGGCTGCACGGGGCTTTGTCCTCATCTGCTGAAACGGCGGTTGAGCCGGGCTGCTGGGGAGTCCCAGCGGCCCGGCGGGGTCAGTCCTTGGTCTTCTTCTTAGCCCGCTTGGGCTCGGGCTTGAATCCTGCCCGCTTGAGGTAGGGCATGCAGTTTGGCAGCGACCGGTGGTCGGACGGGGTCTTAGGGAGGTAGGTGACGAACTTCCCGTTCTTTGTGACCAGGTGGTGCTTCTTGCCCTTGCGGACCTTCTTCAGGACCTCTTCGTCCCGGCGGCCCTTGCCCTTGCCGTCGACCTCGAAGCCCTGGTCCCGCAGCTTCTCGATCAGCTGGTCTACGTCCTTGCTCGACATGCTCTCCCCTACCGGGGGCCGCTCCCCCTCTGACTCTTAAAACTATACATGCGAGAGATCGCTGATGCAAGTCTTAAGAGTCGCTTGTGGGGTGTTGTTCCAGGTCCGCGTGGTGCGTCACCTGGCCATGGTGCGGGTGATCTGCTTGCCGGGGTCAGGGAGCCCGAGTGCGATGAGGGCGTGCCGCAGCTCGCGGTCGAGGACGTCGAGGCAGCGGGGGCACAGGAACAGGGGGCCGGCCGGGGTGTCGGCGCAAGGGCCGCGGCCATAGGTGCAGGCCGCGCACGGCACGCCTCCGGTCCGGTGTTCGTAGGCGAGGGACTTGTGCATCGCGTAGCCCTCGGGGTGGCGCAGGACGCGGGAGTGGTCGAAGGCGCGGGCCCGTTCGAGGGCCTCCTCGGCGGCGCCGTCCGGGTGTTCGCTCGTCCATCGCCATTCGGGGCAGGTGTCGTGCGGGTCGGTCTGCTCGCAGGCGAGGACGGTGTACACCCAGGTCGGGTCGGCGTCGGACACGTTGACTCCGTGGATTGGTGGGGCGAGTCGTCAGGCGTGAGGGCGGGCGGCGGCCTGCCGTTCGCGGAAGTGGTCGATGAGTGCTGCTGCGGCGCCCTCGGGGGAGCGGTAGGGGTCGGTGATTCCGGGGCCGGTCCAGCGGCCGTCCTCGGTGCGCCGGATGGGGCCGGTCTCGGTGTCGCCGACGCGCACGGAGCGGGTGCCGGCGTCGGACTCGCCGCCCAGCTCGGCTTCCCGGAGGGTGCTGAGGATCGTGCGGACGCTGCCGTGGCGGCCGGCGTCCTCGAGGAGGAGGGCGGTGGCGTTCAGTCGCGCGCTCGTGTCGGCGGCGATGGCGGTCAGTTCCTGTGCCAGGGCGTGGACTTCGGCCGCGGTGTCGGAGGCTGCGGCGTGGAGGTTGCGGGCCGCGGTGGCCAGCTCGCCCAGGGCGGAGGCGGCTGTACGGCAGTCGGCCCGGTTCTTCGCGCAGGGGCCGCTGGGCAGCTGGGCCGCCGCGTCGTCGAGCGTGCCGAGAGCGTGGAGGGTGGCTTCCGGAAGGGTGGGAAGAGCGTTGGCGAGGGCCTGCACGTCGCGGTAGGTGCGGAAGGCGGTGGCGAGGGCCTGGTCGGCGGAGTGGGGGGCGGGGAAGGGGCCGTCGAGGTCGGAGACGGGCTCGGTGGCAGTAGCGCCGAGGCGGCCGGCGGCCATTTCGGTGAAGGCCAGCAGGCGGGCGAGAGGGAAGGCCATCCAGTCGCGCTCGTCGCCGGCGGCCTGGGAGAGCAGGGCCTGGGCGGGTTTGCGGACCTGGTCCAGGAGGCGGGCGACGCGCCGGCACCCGCCGCGGGTACCGATGGCGAAGTGCTCTCGCACGATGGCCTCCAGACCGTCGAGGATCGCAGTCACGTGCTCCTGGCGCAGGGCGTGGAAGAAGTAGGCGCGGGCGGCCGCGTCGACGATCTCCTGGCGCTGGAGAGGGATCAGGGCTACTGCGGCTCGGGCCTCGGAGGCGCTGGAGTACGGCTGGTGCTCCGCGTCGGCCGGGCCGTGCAGGGCGATGTGGAACACCGCGGCGTCCTCGGCCGCCCGCAGCGCGTCCGCCCGCTTGGGGCCTGAGTCGGCTCCGGCGCGTCCGCGGTATCCGCCGGCGGCGGCGTCGACCTGGCCCACGACCAGGTCGTTGGCGTCGACGACGTCGGCCGGAGCGGAGTCGTCGGCGGGCGGGCGCAGGCGGAAGGCCGGGAACGCCTGGAGCTGGCGGTTCATTGGTCTCCTCTGGGGGTGGATGCCGGGCCGGCGCGGGCGCGTGGGCCGGCCCGGGGGGCGAGCGGATGGGTCAGTTCGAAGGGCTCAGGGCCGGGAAGTTGCGGCGGACTTCCTCGCGGGCCCACTTCTCCAGTGCGTCGGCCTGGGCGGTGCCGGCCGTGCGTTCGACTGCGGTGCGCCAGCGGAACGGCGCCTTGCCGCCGCGCTCGATCAGCTCGGTCCGGATGACGTGGACGGCGTCGGTGTATCGCAGCAGCGGCAGTTCGTCGGGTGCCTTCTCGCGGTGGGCGCTGGCGAGGACCTGGGCGATGTCGTCGGCGAGCAGGGGGAACTCGACGGTCATCCGGATGCGCAGGCGGCGGTCGTTGGGGTCGCGGTAGGGGACGAAGGTGGAGGTCACGAAGGAGTGGGCTCCTTGGGTCGGGGAGGCTCGGGGGTCAGGGGCGGCACAGGCCCGTGTGGTCGGTGTCGAGTGCGCAGTAGTCGCGGCACTGGTGGCCGTCGGCGGCCTGGCGGGTGCCGGCGCTCTCGTGGCAGTCGACGCACAGGGCCGGTGCGGTGGGCAGGTCGTCCTCGCGAGCGAGGAATCCCGCGGAGCCGCACTGCTCGCAGGCCTGCGGATCCTGGTGCGCGTGGCAGTTGCAGTGCCGCGTGTGGTGGACGGCGGGGTCGTCGCCCTCGAAGACGTGGTGGAAGCGGCCCGCCGTGTCGACGACGAGGGTGCCCTGCGAATGGCCGGGGTCGGATTCCCACTTCGCGTCCGTGTGCAGGGTGCGCTTGTGCTGGCCGGCGATCGTCTCCAGCACGGCGAGCACGAGGTCCCACTCCCGGCTGCTCCCCCAGTCGTTGTCCTGGCCGGACGACAGCCCGTGCAGTGCGGTGGCGTCGTCGGAGTAGGTGAGGGTGAAGAGGCGCTCCAGCGGGCGCAGTTCGGCCAGTTCCCGCGTGATGCCTTCGACGGGGACGGGCTCGCTGAAGGCGATGGTGCCTTCGACGTAGGACTCTGCGCCCATGGCTGGAGTGCTCCTTGGCGGGGGGAGGGGAGGGGGCCTGTTGCGCCCGGCCGGGCCGGGCGCACAGCCGGGGGAGGGGCCTCTACTGCTCGAAGCAGCAGGAGGCGGGGATGCCGTCGTACTTGTGCCGCTTCACGTCGTCGGGGATGGGGTGCTTGCGCGTGGCCCGCAGTTCCTCGGTGGACGCCTCGTCCAGTTCGACGGTGACGTAGGTCTTGGTGCGGGCGGTGCGGGTGGCGGTGACCTTCCCGGTCAGGCCGACCAGGTACTGCGGGCGGATCCTGTCGATCCGAATGAGCGCGCCGGTGGTGATGGAGGCAGCGCGCGTCTCGCGCAGGGCCTTGGCCCGATCCTTCGCGGCGGCGTAGATCCGGTCGAGATCGTTCTGCGAAGCGTGCAGGGAGACGAACGTGATCGCCGCTGCCAGCGTGGGTGCGCTGTCCTGCGCCGTGGACGTGGGCAAGTGGTGGACTCCTTGGAATTGAAAGAGGATGGCGGAACCCGCCGTTCGACTCTTAAGACTATACATTCACGGTGGGGCTGGGCGCAAGTTTTAAGAGTCGACCAGGGGTGTGGGGTGGCGCGCGGTCAGCGCACCGCCGCCCCGGCGAACTACGGGCGGTCGACCGCGCGGATGAGCTGGATGAGCCCGAACAGGAGCCGGACGGATTCGTCCCACAGGGTGAGGTCGATCCGGCCGGACGACAGCCGGGCGAAACCCCTGTCCTCGTCGTCCCGGGTGACGATCTCCAGGGCCTCCGGGCGCGAGCGCAGGTCGTCCACCGACGGCCACGGCTCGTCCACGCACTCGCACTCAAGGTCGTGCGGGCACTCCTCCAGCTCCAGGACCCGGGCGCGTACGCGCTCGTAGGCATCGGTAGTCAGCGAAACGAACGCGATCTGCGCGCGGTCGCCGTGCCCGCTCTTCAGCAGATGGGCCCTGAAGCCGTGCGATGCCACCTGGCACCAGGCGTCCGGGCCCTCGCCACGCCACGCCTGGTGGACGCTGCCCCGGCCGTCTGCGGCGCGGATCAGCACAGTGGCGGAGACGTGAGCGGCGGCCGCGCTTGCCGCGTGTGCTGCGTCGATGCCGGCGCGCAGGGCGTGGGCGAGATCGGCCGGGATGTCGGTCGGGGGAGTGCTCATCGACGTGTCCTTCGGGTCGGAGGGGCGGTTCAGGCGGCGGACGCGGACGCGGACGCGGACGCGGACGCGGGGTCGAGGCGGAGCGTTCGGCAGTTCATGCAGCGCTTGCCGTTCTCGACGGGCAGGAAGAACGCGTGGCCGCCGTCCTGTGCGCCGGGGGACGCGTTCAGGCACCGTTCCGGAACGGGAAGGCTGTCGAGCAGCTCCAGAGCGGCCCGGTGGTCGTCGGCCCGGAGCGTCATGGTCCGGGGGTTCTCGGCGGCGAGCTTGCGGATGAATCCGGCCAGCTCGTCGCGCTGGGCTCGAAGGGACTCCAGGGATTCGGGGGTGCCCGCCGCCGTGGTCGGGGCGAGAGCCTGGGTGTCTATAGGTGCTCCTGGCGGCAAAGTCCAACAGATTTGACTCTTAAGACTCTACGCGCCGGGATGACGGAATACAAGTCTTAAGAGTCGATAGCAGCGAGTGTCCGGCGCTGACGGCCGCCAGCGAGCTGCCGACTGCGCATGCGTCAACCGTGCCGCCAACCAACTGGCTGTGTATTCTCACGGGTGCGGCTGTTACTGCAGCCACTGCCAGCGAGCGCGGCCCGGACCGCGTTCGCATCTGCGGCGGAAAGAAGTGGATGCTTCGTCAGTGAGTTGACCGCAGACGTCTGTCGGCGCGCTGGTCCGGGCTGTCGTGCCGCAGGAAGACTGGCCATGGCCCGCGACAAGACTGCACGGCTTCGCATGGACTACACCGGCGAGCCGTACTCCTCCGCATTCCAGTGGTTCCGCAGCCGGGGCCTGTTCAACGGGCTCGTGCCCGATGCCGCATCGCCTCAGCAGCAGTTGCTGGAGGCATGCGTTCTTCAGACCCTGGCCCGGCCAGCCCCGGGCGGACTTCCGTACCTCGCGGCTCCTGGGACCGCCTTCGGCCTCGAGGGCGTCTCACCCGACTTCGACGTCCTCCTTCTGCGGCCGGCCGGTGACCTCGTTGCCCAGGTTCTTGCGCGGATCCTGCCAGCAGCCGCTGCCACCGGTGTGACAGGTGTGCCGGGCCTTCGGGCCCAGGTCAGCCGACGCTCCGGTTTGACGGTGGGGCGAATCGGCGAACGCGCAGTGATCGAGGTCCAGTCGAGTCTCACGGGAAACGTGAGGGCCGCCCAAAAAGATCTTCATGAAGCAGCCGAGCTCGTCACCGCCGCCGGGCTGACTCCGCTTTGGACAAATACGGCTCTGGCGGAGGGCGAGAGCGAGGCCTGGCACCGGTTCTGCCAAGAGATCGAGGACGCCGCGCCGTGGAGCACCGCACTGCGAAGGATCGGACTGTTCGTCGAGCGGACACCCGACTGGACGCGCCGTCCGCCGGCACCGCAGGAGCTCGCAGGGCCCAAGCCGGACCGGATCCGGCCGCGTTCCGTAGGGCCGGGCAGCCGAGTCACTGGGGTTGTAGCGGTGGCCCCCGGCATGGGGAGGGGCGGTGTGGGCTGTACGACAGCGGTGGTGGCACTCGCCGGAGCGCTCGCACGCAGCGGTGTCGACGTCGGAGTGCTGTCCGCGGCGGACAACCCGAACAGGATCCGCTCCGTCATGGCGCACCCTGCGGCTCCAGGGCCCGACGGCTGGTGGGACTTGGTGGCGATCGAGGGAGCGGGCACCATCCGTGCCGCCGACGTGCCCGGGGATGCAGACGCCCACGAGCTGATCGAACGAGCCCGCACCATGTTCGACGTCGTGATCGTCGACATCGGCAACGGTGGCTACCACAGCGACTGGTGCGCCTTCGCGGACATGACCGTAGGGGTCGTGCTTCACAAAGAAGAGATGTGGGCTGGAAAGCGCCTCGTCGACAGGCGGCCCGACTCCATCCGGTTCTTCGCGTGGCTGAACGACCAGTTCAATCGGTTCCGCACGGGCGGCCGTCTGCTGAGTCCGCTGGAGAAGATGCTCAACTACCTCGACGAGGAGTTCCTTTTCTACGTGACCGACCGGGAGTCGGACGGCGAGCCCATGGTCTACGACGCCTCCAACCCCGAGGACGTCGAGCAGTGGTGGTCCTCCTACGCCTTCGCAGACCAGATCGGCGTCGACGAGGACGAGGAAGGCGAGGACGAGAACGAAGCAGAGGGCGACGACGGGGGCCTGTGGCTGCCGGCAGAGCACGAAGCGCCCTACCTCGATCAGTGGCGGGAGGAATTCCTGTCGTTCCTGGCCGTAGAGGGCAGGCGCCGCCACGAGAACGTCTGGGACCAGGCGGCGCAGCAATGGGCCGCGCGGAACAAAGCCCGCAACCTCAAGGGGTTGCAGCCCGGCGAGCGCGAGGTCGCCCACGACGCATCACAGGAGTTCGCCAGCGCTGTCGAAGACGACGCGGTCACGCGATGGGGCCTGGAGATGTGGCGGACGCAGTTCCCGGTGTGGGAGGCAGCACGCGAGGCGGGCGACGACCTGATCCGCCCGTGGGGGCACCTGCTGGAGACGGTCGCCCTCCCGCACGATCCGAGCGATATCGCCGGCCACCTGCGCCAGCAACTGCACGGGCTTCCCGATCAGCCGACCGTCGTTGTCCTGGCGCGTGCCGAGAACAGGCTCGGCGCCGACCGGCTCACCTCCGTGCGTGACGAACTCATGGATGACGGCTACCGAGGCCTGGTCATCCTCCCCGAGCTGCGCGCACTCGCCGAAATGCTGCGCGATGTCGAGACGGTCGCAAAACGCGGGGGCGAAGCCGCCGGCGCGGCGAACCGCCTTGCGCACGTCGTCGCCAACACGCTGCGCGAGACAGCCGCCAGGCCGGCCAACCGCCGGTGACCACCGCCTCCAAGGAGACCGGGCAGTAAGCCTCCGAGCACCCGGCGTCGCTGCCCTAACGGCACCACGAAGGAAGGCCGGCACGCCCGGTCCGGGACTGAATATGCAGGTGGGGCGCGCTTCACACGAAGCGCGCCCCAGCATCTCCCCGGGCTCGAACCGAGATCCCGAACCGGATCAGCCGATGAAGTCGGCGACCAGCTCGGCGAAGGCCTCCGGCGTGAGGACGTTCACCCCCAGGTCCGCCGCCTTGGCCGCCTTCGAACTCGGCTTGCCGTTCGCCTCGGCAGCGACGAGGAAGTCCGTCTTGGAGTTGACGCTGCTCCCTGCCCGGCCACCGGCCCTCTCGATCAGCGCGTTCATGTCGCTGCGCCCGTACCCGTCGAGAACTCCGGTCATCTTGCCGGTGACCACGACCGTCTTGCCCGCCAGCGGCCCCTCGCCCGGCCCGGTCGTCTCCGGCTCGGGCTCCTCCATGTTGACGCCTGCGGCGATGAGCTTGGCGATGACCGGCGCCATGTCGGCGACCTGCTCGACGATCACGGGCGCCTTCTCCGGGCCGATACCCTCCACCCAGCGCAGCGCGTCCGCGTCGGCCGCGCGGATGGCGTCCATCGTGCGGAAGTACGCGGCGATGCGGCGGGACATGCTGCGCCCGGTGCCCAGGATGCCCAGCGCGCAGAAGATCCTGTTCAGCGGCAGGGCCTTGGCCGCCTCGATCTGCTCGGCCAGCTTGGCACCCCGCTTCGCGCTGCCGGAGGCGGCGGTGAGCTGCTCGACCGTGAGGCTGAAAAGGTCGCCGAGGTCCGTGACGGCCCCGGATTCGACGAGGGCGTTGACGTACTTGCTGCCCAGACCGTCGATGTCGAGCTGGTCACGGCCCGCGGCGTACTCGATCAGGGCGGGCAGACGGCACGCGGTGCCCTTCACGCAGCGCCACCGCTCCTGTGCCTTGTTGATCTCGCTGCCGCAGTTGGGGCATACCTCGGGCAGGGGCACGGGCTCGGCGCTGCCCGGGCGCAGTGCCACGACCGGGGCCTGCACCTGCGGGATTACGTCACCCGCTCGGCGTACGGTCACGGTGTCGCCCAGGTGCAGGTCGCGGCGACGGATGTCGGCGGGATTGTGCAGGGTGGCCCGGGTGACGATCGTGCCGCCCACTTCGACGGGCTCCAGTTCCGCGGTGGGGGCGATGACGCCGGTCCGGCCGACCTCCCAGATCACGGCCTTGAGGGTGGTCATGCGTTCGACGGCGGGGTACTTGTAGGCGATGGCCCAGTGGGGGAAGCGGCTGCCGACGCCGACGGCGGCCTGCTCGGCGGTGTCGTTGGCCCGGATGACAGCGCCGTCGATGTCGAACGGCAGCGACGGGCGCAGCGCGGCGATGGCGTCGACCTGCTGCTGCACCTCGGCCAGGGTGGCGAAGACGTGGAGCCCGGCCGGGGTGTGCGCGGTGGTCTGGACGCCCGCGTCCGCTACCGCCTGGAGGATCTCGGCGTGCGTGGCGTTTTCCGGGAGGAACGCCTCCCCGTCCAGCTCGACCGCGCCGTACGCCCAGAAGGTCATGGGCAGTTCGTAGGGGCGGTTCTTCGCGCGCAGGGTGCCGGAGGTGGCATTGCGCGGGTTGGGGAACACCTTCGCGCCATGCTCGGCCCGCACCATGTTGGCGTGCTCGAACTGCTCGCGGCTGAACAGCACTTCGCCGCGGACCTCGAAGGTGAGGGGCGCATCGAGCTGGATCGGCAGGCCGACGATGGTGCCGATGACGTGGCTGACGTCCTCGCCGTGGGTGCCGTTGCCGCGGGTGATGAGCCGCTCCAGGCGGCCCTTGCGGTAGCGGGCGGCGACGGCGGCCCCGTCCATCTTCAGGTCGATCGCCCATCCGCCGGTGACCGGACGGCCCAGGCGCCGTTCCACCGAAGCCCCCCAGGAGACGAGGCCTTCCGGGTTGAACACGTTGTCAAGGCTGAGCAGCCGGGTGGTGTGGGTGATGTCGCCGACCGGGGCGGTCCCGGCGCCGACCTTTCCGGTCGGCGAGTCGGCGGCCACGGTCTCGGGGTGATCCTTCTCCCAGGCCTCGATCGCGCGCAGCAGCTGGTCGTAGCTCGCGTCGTCGAGCGAGCTCTCGCCGCCGCCGTAGTAGGCCGCGGCGGCCTCGCGGGCCTGGCGCACGGCGTCCTTGTACTGGGCAGGGCTGGACAGCACCGTTTCGGCGGGAAGGGTCGTCATACAGCGAATCCTTTCGCAGGGGTCTGACATTGGGTGGTCAGCGCCGATCTGCGCTGACCAAGGGGGTTCGGTCGGGAGAGAGGGGTGCCCCGCTGGAGCAGCGCCCTTGGGTTACCGGCTACAGGGCGGGAAGGCCTTCGTGCTGGCGCAGCAGGTTGGCCAGGACGATCCGGCGCTCCTCGTCGTTCCAGGGCTTGTCGCGCTCGGTGCGGATGCCGACCTCGGCGAGGTAGGCGTTCACCGCGGCCCTCCGCTGCCGCTGGGCGTACTGCTCGGGGGTGAGGAAGTGAGTGCGGCTGTGGCCTTCACCGCCGTCGTCCTGCGTGTCCCGGCGCAGCTTCCACGTACGCGGCCGGAAGCCCTCGCGCGCCCTGACCTCGGTCATCTCCAGCCAGACCGGCGGGGCCTTGGTCACCTCCACCTCGATCGGCTCGCCAGAACCAGCGCGCCAGCGTGGCTCGACGACCAGCAGGCGGTCGCCCACGCAGATCGGGGTGGAATCGGGCTCGGCCATCGGAACTCCCAGGGCAAGACGGGGCGCGGGTTCGCGCGGGACGCAGGCGAATTGGTTTCGGCGTACGCCGGGAACGGGGGATGCGGAGCCGGTGGTCCTCGGCTCTGGTTATGCAGGACCATTCCGTGTGACTCTTAAGACTATACGCAATGCGGAGGTTGGGGGCAAGTCTTAAGAGACAACGCGCTCGGCCGCCTGCAGACCCTCCCGCGACGCGACCGGCACACGGTCAAGCGGGACCACGCTGCCCGGGATGAACTCCGGGCGCGGCGCGTCGGCCGCTGGCGCCGGGCCCTCTTCGCCCGTGATGTGCCACACCCACAGTGCAAGCGCCGCGTCCAGCGTCGTGCACCAGCCGATACGCCGGCCGCCCCGGTAGATCTCCAGCCCCATGCAGTCCTCGCACATGCAGCACGCCGCGTACTTGCCGCGGTGCTGCGTCGCGATCCCCTTGTACGTGCGCCCCCGCCACTGGCCCCACTGCAGCCGGAACGCGGACCGCTTGGCGTCGGCCAGCTCGGCATCCGTGACCACCTTCACGCGGTCGATGGACTCGCACAGCCACGACTCACGCTCGGTGCCCTCGTGGGCGACGGCGCGCACCATCCAATTCCCGTTCTTGAACAGGTCGACGACACGGTGCGCGGTCTGCTGCTCGTGGAAGTCCTGAATCACCCACGCCCCCGGCACGACTTCCGGGCGCAGCTTCCCGCCGTACTCCTGCGGCTGCTCGTTCACGTCGTAGTCCCCGGCACGGACCTCCCAACCATCCACCGTGCGCGGGTACTTGGGCGCAGCCTCTGCCTCGTCGCTATCCGCCGCCTCCGAGCCGGCCGGGACCTGGAGGGTAGTGACGGGCCCGGCGTCGGCGGCCTCCCGCGCGGTCACGATCGCCTCACACGCGGCCCGGGCGTGCTCGTTCGCCTTGTCGGCCCACTCGCGGGCCTCGGCCACGAACACGCCCGCTTGGTCGGCGGCCTCGGCCGCGTCCAGGGCCTCTACGGCGTGCTCGGACGCCTGCCCGGCCGCCTCTTCGGCCTTGCTCCACTCCCCAGCCTTGGCCGCCTCTACGGCCGTCGCAGCGTCGGTGTGCGCGCATATCTCGGCGTAGCTCGCAGCGTCCAGGGCGAACGCCCCGGCGACCAGCGCGGCACGGTCGGCGCGCTCCTCGACTGCGGCGGCCGCCGCCGCGTCCTGGACCTTCTTGCCCGCCCCGGGCTGCTTTTCGCGCACTGTCGCGCGGGCGGCACGCTTGGCCCGCTCGTCGCCCATCTCGCACGCCTCGGCGAGCAGCTGCTCCACCATGTCCGCGGCCGGCCACGGCGCCACCTGACCGGCGCTCAGAGCATCCGCGAGCATCTGCCCGGCAAGCTCCGACGCGCGGTCGCACCACTGCTGCCAGTTGAGCTTGCACAGCTTCGGCGACGGGTCACCCCCGGCCAGCCGGCCCACGACGTCCAGCGCGGTGCGCCCGTGGCGACGCTCGCCGTCCAGCATCCAGCCGGCCAGGCATCGGCCGCACGTGACGATCTCGCCGCGCTCCCCGTTCGGGCCCGACACGGCCACCCGGAAGAACTCCCCGGACCGCTTGCGGCTGCACTTGCCGACGAACGGCGCGGACGTCGCACAGGTGGGCTTCTCGTCCTCGGCCTCGGTGACGACCGCGAGCACCTCGAACGGCCGCTTCGAGAGCGACGTGAGACCGGACGACCAAGCACACCACGACCGCGTGTAGAGCGCGTGGTCCACCTGCCGACGCTCCCACGTCTCCGGCGTCGAACCGTCCATGTCGCCGCCGCGCGCGTGGTCCCAACCCCACCGCGCCTCGACCAGCAGACCGGCCACCCCGAACCGCGAGACGAGCATGACGCCCGCCTCCACCTCGGTGCGCTTCTCGTCGGCCGACCAGTCGACCTCGCCCGTACAGTCGCCGTACCGGGCCCACACGTCGGCGAACCGCGCCCGGGTCTGTGCGTCGCACCGGATACGGCCGAGCAGGGCGGAAAGCGCGCGGTCCTCGAGGTCACCGTTCCACCAGTAGGTGTCCTCCCCGTGCCCGGCCTCCCACAGGTCATCGCTACCCGACCAGCCACAGCGCCGCACCCGGTACACGTAGCCCTCGACCGTCACCAGGCGCCATCCCGCGCCCCCCACGAACCCGGTAGGCGAAAGGGTCTCGCCGGGCTCCAGCGCCCCATCAGGGAAGCCGTGCCCGGCCTCGGCGACCGGAGCCGTCTCCTCGTCGCCGGCGCGGCCCGGCCGCGGACGGGCCGTGCCGAAGAGCGCCAGTTGGGTGGTGTGCGGGTGATCGGGGGTCACGCTGTCGATGCTCCAGAGATCGAATGTGCAGGAGGGGTACGGGGCGGTGGGCCGCTGGGAAGACCCGGACGATCAGCACGCCGTGGAGCAACCGCCGTAGGCGGGGAACTGGGCATGCGAAGCGGGTGGTTCTCGGCTCTGACCGCCTCGCCCCCGATCGGTCCGGGGGCGAGACGGCACGGTCGACCTACTGCGCCTTCTTCCGGCGGTGGGGGCACTTGTAGAAGTACGCCCAGGCGACCGCCGGGATCGAGACGGCCAGGCTGAACGCAAGACCGAAGGCCACACCCTGGAGAATTTCGACGAGCAAGGAGATTCCCCTCTGTCGGTACACGCGACAACCCCGCTTGACTCTTAAGACTATACGTAACCGTGTGGGGTGATGCAAGTTTTAAGAGACGAGTAAGTGGTGTGGTCGGATGCGTACGGCTTGAGCGCCGGAACGAGCGCCGTGCAGACCACCGCTGAGCACGGGGTTCCAGCGGGACGAAGAGGCGGCGGCGTCTGCCCGGTACTGCGAGGATCGTCCGCATGGATCGCAGGGACTATCTCGGCCAGTCGATGATGACGGCCGCCGTACTGCCGGCGCGTGCCGCCTATCTCATCCGTACGGGCAGCCACACCGGCTTCCGCCGGGCCGTACAGGAAGCGAGCACCCGGTGGGGCGGGATGACCGAACCCATCCTCGCCGTGCCGGACAACGGTGAGATCCCCGACGAACTGCGCGAGACCGTAGCCGCGGCGAAGGTCGAAGCCGCGGTGAACGTGGACGTCGACGACGCCCTCGCCCAGCGCGCGGCTGACGCCCTCGGCCTGCCCTGCGTCCCGATCGCCAAGATCGACCAGGCCGGCGCCGCGAGGTTCACCTGCCACCCGCTGCACGTCAACCCTCCCGTGCAGCCGTCCACCCTGCCGGTCGTCGCCGTGAGCGGCGCCCCGCTGTGGCAAGTCGCCGCCGCCGGCCTTCTCAACGAGGACCAGGCCGCAGAGCTGCGGCCCACCACACTCGCCGTCCGCCCGGGCCAGCCTGACGAGTACGGCCGGAACCAGATGTATGGAGCCACCCATCTGCAGAGCACGATCGCGCAGTTTGGCGAGCACCGCAGCAGCGCCATCGGGACACTTCCCGCGGCGGTATGGATCACCGATCCCGACGACATCGAGGACTGTGTCGCCTTCTGGAACGCCCGCGCGCTACGGCCGGTCAGCCACCCCGGGATGCCCATGCTGCTCCTGCCCACCGGAGAGGTTCAGCACTGGCTCGGCCTCGCCCAACAGCTCGCCGGCATGCTCGCCCGACCCGCGGAGTTCGCTCCCGACGTGATGCTGCTCAGCAAAAACGTCCCCCAGGAGCAGCTGCACGAGATCGCCGAGATCCTGGAACTCCAGCGCACAGACGCGGAGGTGAAGATCAGCGAACAGTTCCCCACCCCGGCACTGCGGCAGCCACCCTTCACCTACCGGACTGGCCTCGAACCGCGCCCGTGGCTCCTGCGGGACCGCGAGTACGGCTTGCCGACCTCGTTCGACGTGCACGTGTTCACCGGGGACACAAGCACACTCCGGTTCACCTCACCCGTCCACTTCCACACCCTGGGCAGCTGGGCGCTGGTCCGGCTGTGGGGCAGCCCGCTCGACGGCCTGCCCCGACGCGACTGCGTCGCCTCGCTCGTCGATCCGAACGCGCAATGGCGAGGTGACAGCATCCAACTGCACACTCGCGCGCAGAACGACTACACCTTCGGGCTCACCGTGCCCACCCTCGCCCAGGCGACCGAGGCCGTGCTCGAGGAGGTGAGCGCCCGTCACGCCCTGTCGGACAAGGGCAAGCTCGGGGTCGCGTTGCAGGCTCAGGCCGACATCGCCGCTCTCCTCGAACCAGGTGTGTACGAAGCCGTGATCGCCCTCACGACGCCCCGGTCCAAGGAACTCCTCAGGGAACTGCGGAAGATCCAGGCCGAAGGGACGGCCGACGCCGCGCAGCTGGTCGAGCTGGCCTCAACGTGGGGCGGCCGCGCCGAGCGCCGCTACCGCCCCACCACGAAGCTGGGACTGCCGCCGCAGCGGGCCTCCGAAGCGGCTGAACGCCTGTGCGAACTCGGCTGGGCCGAACGCGGGGTGGAGACCAACTGCGCCCAGTGCGGGGTCCGCACCTTCCACCCCTTCGAACAGACGCAGCGCCGACCGGTGTGCCCGGGCTGCTCCTCGCCAGCCCGGTACGAGACCACCGCCGACGGCCTTTCCGTCTTCTACCGGCTCGACAGCTTCGTCGACCGCGCCAGCGACCAGGGTCTTCTTCCTCACCTGCTCGTGATCGCCGCGCTGACGAAGGAGGAGCCGAACTCCTACTTCCTCCCCGGCTTGGACCTGTGGTTCACCGACCAGTCGCGCGGCGAGGCCGATGTCTTCGGCCTCTACAGCGGGCGCGTGCTGTCCGGCGAGGTGAAGACGTCGGCGTCTCAGTTCACGACCGACCAACTCACCCACGACATTGAGCTGAGCACTCGCCTGGGAAGCGACATCCACCTCCTCGCTGCGGTCGACACCGTCCCCGCGGCGACCCGCGAGCAGGCCGCCGAGCTCTGCGCGGGCGCCGGACTGGAGCTCCTTGTCCTCGACGCCCAGGAGCTCCGCCACACCTAGCACCAATGCGTCCGGCTCGTAGGGCGTCAGGAGCCAGGGGAGGCAACGGGCGTGTGCCTGGGGCCGCGTGAGAAACGGGGCGTGCGGGCCACAGGGTGACGGCTCTCGGAGTACGCGGGGGACCCTGCGGTCCCTGGCCGGCCGTCTCACCCGGCCGGTCCGGAGTTGAATCAGAGCCCTGGAGCGCCTGCGCCCGCTTCTGGAAAGGTGGGAGAGGGCCGGCGCCCGGGGCGCCGGCGGGCGCGTCAGGACGAAGGGTGGAGCGGGAGGAGGTCCTGCGGATCGTGCGGGTAGGGGCCGGTGAAGGAGGGGTGGTCGACGAAGACGTCGACCTTGCCGTGGCGGCCGGGGGCGGTGTTTTTGACCGTGCGCACGCAGCCCTCCCAGGTGACGAGGTCGCCTTCGTTCAGGTCCTCGACGGCCCGCAGGGTGTACGCCCTCGGTGCCCAGTCGCCGTCGTAGTAGAGGTCGGTGTGGCCGTAGGTGGCCGGGCCGCCCACCTCGGCCCTGACGGCCGGGTGGGACAGCAGGCTCGGCCCCAGCGGGTCGGACCAGCAGATCCGGCGGGTCTCGGTGTCCACGGCGAAGTAGGCGCCGCCGAGGTCGAGGTAGACGCATCCGTCCTGGTCGTCGAGCAGGCGCGGCAGGGCTGCCACGGGAGGCCTCCGTGGGTGCGGGGCGCGTAGGCGCCGATCGGTCAGACGGACTGGGAGAGCAGGACGGCCGGAATGCTGAGCTCGGGGCGGGGCATCTCGGAGTGCTCCGGGTGCCAGAACGTGCCGTAGTTCCCACCAGCGTTCATCGCGGGCACGTATGCGCCGACGTCAAGGCCGCGTTCTGCGGGGGCGTCCTCCACGTCGAGGGGGTGGGTGGCCGGGCCGATGAGGACGAGGGCGTCGTCCGGCAGGTCCGGATTCTCGGCCAGGAAGGCCCGGAGCTCGCTCAGGCGCATGCCCGGGACGGCGATCGCGAAGGGGTGGCGCCAGTCGGGGGCGACCGCGGCCTCGCTGACGGTGGCTCCCTCGTTCATGGAGTCCGTGGCTTCGTCGCCGGAGAGGACGAAGAGGGTGCGCTGGCCGTTCGCGGGATGTCCCTGGTAGTGACCGGCCTGGTAGTGACCGGCGGCGAGCCCCAGGGCGTCCTCGGCGAGGCGGACGAGGTGACCGGTGGGCACGGAGGCCAGTCCGCCCGTCTGGCCTTCGACGGCGAAGGCGCTCGTGCAGACGGTGACGGTGGGGCTGCCGTAGTGGAGGGCGACGGGGGACAGGGGGAGCTCCTTGGGTCCGGGGATGCGAAGTGGTGCTGTCGTACGTGCTGGTGAGGGGTGCCGGGCTACCCGTCGCACTGCGCGCAGAAGCGGTGGCGGTGGTAGTCCTCGGCGAGCGCGGCGATCTCGGCCTGGACCTCATCGGGAACGGAGCCGTCGTGCTGGAGATGACCGGTCATCCAGGCGTGGTCGGGCCCGCCCGCGCCCGGGTCGAGGACATGGGTACGCACGTCCGGGCCGGTAGCCCTGGCGCCGTTGGCGTACACGGTGACGCCGGTCTGGCCGTCCGGGTCGCGGTCGACGACCACGTCGATCCGGAGACCGGCTGCGGGGCGGCGCAACTCGTAGCGCAGCTGGCCGTTGACGCGCAGCTCGTACACGCCCGCGTGCGGGTCGAGTTCGCGCACGATCGCAGGCTTGCCGTGGGTGTCCGCGTTGTCCCAGTGCTCCCAGGCCTCGTCGGCCGTGGCGGGGGTGCCGTCCAGGTCGCGGAAGCCGTTGTGGCGGGTGACCCGGGTGAGCGTGGCGCGCAGCTGTGCGAGCACCTTGGTGTGGTTGCGGGGGATGGTGCGAATGGAAGGCAGTCCTCTCTCGTGTCGTGGCCGGTGTCGGCTACTCGTCGTCGGCGGTGGCCAGCCGTACGGTCTGGCGGATGGCCGGGTCGTAGCGCTCCAGGGCCTCGGTGCAGGCGAAGTAGGAGTCCTCGTCCTCGCCGGTGGCCAGGTTGCGGCCGGTGAGGCGCCAGCCCCCGGTCCAGACGCTGCCGATGAGGCTCGGCCCGTACGGCACGACCTCGGTGGCGGTGCCGATGTACGAGGTGGTGCGGCCGTCGCGGCCGATGCGGGTGACCACGATGCGGTCGCCGTCGGTCGGAGAGAACACGAGACCCTCCTGGAGGGAAGGGGGTCGAGGGGTGTCCGTCTGGGCTCATCAGGACTTCGGGAGAGCCGAACTCGAGGTCCTGATGTGGTGGGCGAGGGACCGGCGCCGCCCCCGGAGCGGCCGGGGGCGGCGCCGACTGCCTACGCGTCCTGCGAGTTCCGCGCGCGCCGCGACCGGACGTACACGATCGCGGTCGCCGCGATGACGCTGGTGATCGCGGTCTGGAGCGCGGCGGCGGGCGTCAGGGACCCGACGACCGCCGTGAAGGCGAAACCGCCAGCGGCACCGGACACGGCCAGGAGCAGGAACTCAGTCGAACGTCGCACCAAGTGCACCTTTCGGTGAGGCGGGGCTGTTCCCCGTCGACTCTTAAGACTCTACATCGAGGAGAGTCCTTGCGCAAGTCTTAAGAGACGCTTTGGGGGTGGTTCGTGGCAGGCCCTACGCCAGGACTTCCAGTGCCCGCAGAGCGCGCAGGTGCCCGGCAGCCTCATTCGCGCCGGCCAGGAGCGCGTCGCGGTGAGCCTCCGCCCGCGCCTGTGCCGCGAGGGCTCGTCCGGTGAGGTCGCCCTCGCTGAGGGTGTTTCCGCAGGCGACGGTCGTGTTCGGACCCAGGTCCCACACCAGGAAATTGACCGCTGCTCCGGCCACCGCGAGAGGGTCCAGGTCCTGAAGACTCCAGGTCCAGGCGTGGGGGTCGACGCCGTGGTCGCGCAGACGCTGGGCGACGGCCCGGAAGATGCCGCCGGTTCCGCCGGCGGGCTCGTACAGGGAGCTGGACGCCGGAGGCTGGTCGCCGATCGCCAGCGAGACCAGGACGTCGGTGGCGTCGTCCGGCGTGTGGTGCTCGGCCAGCCATGACCGGTCCTCGCGGTGGCGGAGGCAGACGATCGTCCAGGACATCAGGTCGACCTCAGAGCGGGCGGAGGGATCGGCCGAGCCGGTGTGATGCAGCACGCCGTGCTTCAGCGCCGTCTCGGCGACCGCCTTGACCGCGTAGAGCGTGTCGTCGTCGTGCTCCTCTTCGGCCCACCGCAGAAGGGGCCCGGCCGCGCCGATCAGGTCGGGACGGCGCAAGTAGTGCACGGCGGCGACCTGTCCGACCGTAGGGGGCCACCGGCGGGCCGGCTGGGAGGCGAGGAAGCGGGCGAGGCCGGCGGCATGGGCGGCGCCGGGCGACTTGTGGGGCCACAGGGCGAGCGTGGCGACTACGCCGCAGGGGATGTCCATCCGCCCGCGGCCGTAGGCGCGCTGCCAGGTCTCTGCCACTGCTTCGCCGAATGCCGCGCCGTCGGAACGGCGGGTGGGAAAGGGTGGTGGGCGCCGCGCCGGGGCGGGCGCGCTCCGGTGGGTGTCGGTCAGGGACGGTCTCCATGATCTGGGCAGGCCGGGGCGGACCTGCGGGGGGCGGGACGGACATCCGCCTGACGGCGGATGTCCTCGGCGGCCGGTCAGGCCGCGGTGGCCTGCTCGCGTGCGCGCAGCTCGGCCAGCGGCAGGGGCCGGCTCGTCCCTCCGCGGCGGTCGCGCAGGATGGCGACGGGGCCGAGGAGCTCACGCAGCTCCTCCTCCTTGGCCTCCGCGTAGGCGTACTGCTCGGGCAGGGTGGCGAGGAGGTGCTTGAACTGGCGCTGGCCGGCCTTGACGCACGATCCGTAGCAGTTGTTGTGCGGGAAGCCGAGCTCGTACAGCAGCGGCGGCCGCACGCCGAGCGCGCGGATCTCGTCCAGGAGCTCGTCCTTGGTCGCGTCGGGGCCGTCGGCGAGCGGGAACTCGGTGCGCCAGGGCTGCCAGTGGTGGGCGATGGCCGGGATCCGGCGCCGGTCGCGGTCGTTGGGCTCGATGCCGATGTAGGCGATCGTGTCGTCCGGCGGAGTGTGTTCGCTCATCCAGGCGCGGCACGGCTTCTGCTTGAGGATGAAGGTGCAGTGCGCGAGCCGGTTGTTTCCCAGGAAGCGCTGGTCGGCGAAGACCTGCCACGGATCGCGCCCGTCGCGGACCACGGTCAGCTCGACGCCGAGCAGGTGGGCGATGTCGTCGGAGAAGCGCCACAGGTCGGGGTGCTCGGCGCGGGTGTCGGCGATCAGCAGGGTCAGGTCCTGGGTGCCGTGCTGCTCGGCGACCCGCACGGCGGTGATCGCGGATCCGATGCCGCCGGAGAACTGGACGACGTGTCGGGCCAAAGAGCAGGTTCCTTTCACGGGGAGGTGGTGGAGCCCGGCCTGCCCGCAGCGCGTGGGGGCGGCCGGGCGGCGCGCTAGCGGCTGAAGGCGCCGCTGCGCAGGTCGACGGTGAGGACGTCGCCGCTGGCGGGCTGGTCGAGGCAGGTCAGATCGGGCAGCAACTCCTCGAGCTCGGTGTGGGTGGCGTCGAAGGGCGAGGTGGAGGCGCCGTCGGCGTGCCGGAGCAGGAGGTTGCTGGGCGACCAGTGCGGCGGCATCCCCGGGTGGGTGCGGGTGCGGATGCCGACATGCGTGACGGGCGCGGCGCTGTCGGTCTCGCCCTCGTCGAGGGCATGGGCGACGGCTGTGCGCAGTTCGGCGAGGATCGCGGACCTCTTGCGCTGAAGTTGGTGCTGGTCGACCCGGTGCCCGACCGAAAGCAGCTGCTCGTCGGACAGCACGGAGAGCACGCCGTCCATCAGTTCGGGATCAGTCACGGCCGACGGGCACAGCAGCACTGGCTGCATCGGCCGGTCGTGCAGGGCACGGGCGGGGCTGTGGGGCATCATGTCCCTTCCGTTGTCCCGGGGCGGCGCAGCGCCCGGGGACAACCACTGGGCTGGGCGGCGGGTGCGCCGCTGGGGAAGCGGAGGACCGGCAGGGACTGCCGGCCCGGGGCGTTCACGCGGGGCGCGGGAGCGCGTAGAGGTGGCACTCCCGGTCGTGGCGGGGGTTGTGGCTCTCGCGGGCGTAGCAGCAGCAGTGCCGGAGCGGGGCGGACAGGCAGTCCGCGATGAACTGGGCCGCTGCCGAGGAGTCCTGCGCGCAGTCGACCGTCCCGCCGTCTCCGGTGATGTACACCGGGTCCCCGACGGCGTCTCCGCGCTCGTCGTGCAGGAAGACGCTCCACCCGGTGTGCTGGGCGGGAACGTGGCGGAGCGAGCCGGCCCGGTCCGCGACGACCAGCGTCCCGTAGGTGTCGCGGCCGAGCCGGACGGTGACGCTGATCTGGTCGCTGTGGGCGCCGTAGGTGACGGACAGCCCGTTACCCGGCGTGATGCCGTGTACGGCGAGCGCGGACAGGAGCGTGTTACCGGCGGTGGTCGCCGGATGCGCCAGCCAGGCGGCGACCGCCCGCGCGCACACCTCGGCCTCGGCAGTCAGAGGGCCAGGAGCGGCCGTGGTGTGAACGGTGCTGACCTCGTGGAAGTCGGGCGGTCCGTCGGGAATCCACGCCGAGGCACTGAAGTGGGCCCGGGCCTCGCGCGGCTGCCGCTGCCGGCCGGTGGTGTTCCACTGCACCGTGACGTGGACGCCGTCGAGAGCGTTCGCCTTCGGAACGGCGGCCGGGTAGGCGATGATCACGCCCTCTTCGCGGTCGAAGTGAGCGCCCAGGCCGGCGGCGGACAGCGTGCCGAGGACAGTGCTCACCGGCGAGGAGGCAAGTGCTGGGGTGGTGCTGGACATGGTGGCCCTTCGGGGTGTCCGGGCGGGGTGACGGCATGCGCTCCCGCCGGTCCCGGGGCGCCGTAGCGCCCCGGGACACCATCTGGGGAGGACAGCGGCTGCGCCGCTGGGGAGGCGGAGGGCCGGGCGGTCCCGCCCGGCCCGGGCGGCTGCTACCGGCTGACGCCCTGCGCGGCCGCCTTGACGACGACCGCCAGACCGTCGAGGGCGGTGGCGAGCTCGCTCTCGGTGACCTTGACGGTCGGGACCGGGACGGGAGCGGAGGCGGGGGCGTCGATCCCGTTGAAGACGCGCAGGAGGCTGCGGATCATCTCGCGGGTCTCGTCGCTGGTCGGAGCCTCGACACCGGCCGACCGCGCCGCCGTCGCCATCTGGTGCTGGCCGAGCGAAGCGATGTCCTCGGCGCTGAGCATGCCGTGGTGGGTGATGTGCAGGTAGTACGCGGTGGCCAGGGCCTTGCGGACCTGGTTGAAGCGCTTGTAGGTGCTGGAGGCGAGGCCGGACGGCAGGATGTGCTGGGCCAGGGGCAGTTCGACGGTGATGCGCGGGCTCGGGATGGCTGTCTCCGATCGACGGGCTGTCAGGGCCGGTTCTCCGGCCCCGGTTTCGAGTGAGGCTGGGGAGGCCCCACAGTGACCGCAGTGATCTGCGGGCGTCTCCAGGAGCGGCAACCCGCCCCCAATCGACTCTTAAGACTATACATGGCGAGAGGTTGTGATGCAAGCTTTAAGAGTCGAAAGCGGGGGTCGGTGTGCGGAATGCGCGGGGCCAGAGTGCTAGGCGCCGTCCTCGCTGAGGACCCACACGTAGGTCATCGTGCCGAGCACCGAGGCTCGGCGGGCGTACACGCGGCCTGCGGGGCGGTGGAAGGACACCGTGGCCTGCTCCTCGCCGTCGAGGATCGCCAGGAGCGACGCGCGCAGCCCCTGAAGCGACACGGACGGCCTGCGGCCGGACGCGTCGAGCCCTTCCCGCTCGGCCAGCCGCCGCGCCGTCTCGTGCGCGGGGGCGAAGTGGTGCACGCCCTCGCGGTGGCCCTGCGGCAACAGCACGTAGGGGACCGCGCTGCGCCCGGGCGCGAGGACCAGGCCGTCGACGTCGCCCGCCGTGACAGGGGCACCGGGCAGCGCATGGTCGGTGGCCGGGGTGGAGGGGATGAAACGGACCGCGTCCGGCTCCTGCGGGTACCACAGGCGCCCGCGTGCCGTGCGGTCGGTGAACGGCCGCGTGTCCTCGGCGAACAGGTAGTTGACCCAGCGGCCGCCCCACCGGTGCCAGACCTGGGGACCGTGCACCGCGGCCAGCCGGTCGCGGTCCCAGAACCGCAGGGGCGCGGGGCAGGCCGGGAGCGGTGCCGGGGTAGGGGCGGTATCGGTCATGCGTTCCTTACGTCGGAGGGTTCTTGGGGCCGGCGGGCGGCCAGGGTCTTGCGCGTGTGCAGGGGGCAGGCGGGGGCGGTCAGTCGGCCGCTGCGCACGGGGTGCAGGTCACGTCGAGGGGCCGGCCGCTGGCCAGGGACTCGGTGGCGAACGGGCCGTTCATCCCGCACTTGGTACGGGCGTTGCTGATGTTCTTGTACGACCAGCCAGGCTGAATGTCGTGCGTCTTTCCGTTGTGCGTGAACCGGGCGACGTACTCGGCTTCGCGTGCCACCGGCACGCCTCCTTCGGATCGGGGGCAGGAGGTGGGGAACTGTCCGGCGCGGATCAGCAGGCGCTTACAGGCCGAGGGTGTCGGCGCACTTCAGCGCCTCGCGGTACTGCTCCTCGGTGAGCGCGCCGACGCCCTTCAGACCGGCGAGATACACGCGCAGACGGCCGTCGGAGGCCAGCCAGCCGCTCACCGACCGGTCGAGCGTGCTGAAGTCGCACCAGATCAGCAGATCCTGGCCGGTGATCTCGCGCAGGCGCCGAACGGCCTCGCGGTACGGCGCGCGGGCCTCCTTCACCGCGTCGAGCAGGGCCTGGGCCTGCTGGCGCTGGTCGCACTCGTCGGCCTCGGCCGCCGTGTACGCCTGCTGCCACTCACCGAAGTCGGGGTGGGAGGTGATGCGGGCCCGGATGTCGTCGAGGTGACCGACCCGGGCCATGCGCCGGTTGGCGGTGGTCACGTACATGCGCGCGGGCGGCCGCAGCTCGTGCCACGGCTCGCCGAACACGGTCATGTCCGGCGTCCGGTCCCACGTTCCCTCCGGTACCGCGACATGCCGCAGGACCGCCGTCCTCGCGCTGGAGGAGTCGACGCGCCGCCAGGCCGCCCAGTTGAGCGCCTTCTCCGGGGTGAGAGGCTCGTGCCGGCTGTAGATCACCACCAGGTCGTCCGTCCGCAGCTGCCTGCCCTCGGTGACTTCGGCGATGTAAGCGTCCGGCCGCGGCGGCCACAGGTCCGCGAACATACGGTGGGCCAGCTGGGCCGCGCGATGCTGCGCGCTGGTGGCCGTCATCGGGTCGATTCCGTGACGGCGCGGACACGGTCCCACGGGTCGCCCTGCATCACGTCGCGGACCTCCTCCCAGGTGGTGGAGATCCCCTCCTGCTGGCAGACGCGCAGGACATCGGCGATGCCGAGACCTCCGTAGCGCTGGCGGAGCTGGGCGTGCAGGACGCGGATGCGTCCGCGGCGCTCGGAGGTGGCGGCGGCCTTGCGGCTTCGGCGGGCCAGGAAGCGGATCATGTCCACCGGCTCTTTCGGCTGGGGGCTGGGGGATACGGGCGGCGGGCGAGGTCTTCAGCCCGCCGCCCTCTTGACTCTTAAGACTATACATGGAGAGGGTGCGGGAATGCAAGCCTTAAGAGTCGTGCGGGTGGAGGGTGAAGCAGAGGGAGTCGCCGAACTCCGGTGCGCGGAAACCGCTCAGGTCGGCCAGGGCGTCGGCGACGGGCGTGCTGCTCAGGTCTACCGCGTCCGGCAGAGCGTGCCCGTCGGCGCCGATCAGCAGTGGGCCGTCAGGGCTCCATATGCGTCCCTCGTCGGTCTCGGCGATGCCGAAGGACACGTGGGCAACGCCGGGGGCGCCAGGGGAGCAGAAGGCTTCCCACAGGGCGCCCAGCACGTCGTCGAGCAACGCTTTCGGCAGGGCGCGGCCGTCATGGTTGGAGCCGTCGTAGGCGTGTGCGAGGGCGGAGGCAGGCGGGGCGAACGTGTGCGCGTCGGCGACGGTCGACGTGTCCGGGGTGGCGGGGGATCGGTTGATGGGGCTCTCCTGTCATGGGCGGGCCGCGCCCCGGCGTACGGGGCGCGGCGACTTCCTGGTCGGGGTGGGGTTACGCGGCGTCGCGCTCCTGGGCCGGTGCGACCGCCTTGATGTGCAGCACCGTGTAGAGCACGGCCCACGCCGTCCCGGCGGCCACGGCGGTGAATCCGGCGGCGACGGTCCAGTTCAGATCCGTCTGGTAGGCGGAGAAGTTGAGGACGTAGCGGACGGCGAGGAACAGCCCGGCCATGTCGGCGACGACCGCAGCCGCCGCCCACCCCGGACGCACGACGAGCGGGGCCGAGTGTGCGCGCTGGCGGTCCAGGCCGCGCAGGTCGGTTCCGGCGGCCACGATGACGATCGCGAGCAGGGCGGCGAGCGTCATGACGACCAGCAGCCACAGCGGGAGGCTGCCGAACGTCATGGACAGGACCAGGCCGAGGCAGACGAACACCGCCGTGGCCCGGTGGAGCTTGCGGCACCAGCGGTGCGGGTGGGCGGAGGTCGGGCGGTATGCGGTGCGGGGCATGGGAGGTCTTCCTCTTCTCGGGAATCGATCAAGGCAGCCAGGCGCGGCTGGCGGAGGTGCGGAAGGGGGCGAGCCGGAGGCGGCGGTCTGGCGGGTTTCTGCTCCACGGACGGCAGCTCCGCCCGCCGGATCAGGGCCCCTCGTACTCGTCGCCGCAGTCGGCGCAGGTGCGTATGCGGCAGTCGTCGTCGGTGCAGCCGTGGCCGACACACGGTTCGTAGAGGTGGCCGTAAACCTGGCACGAGGTCAGTTCGTTGACGGGCGGGGCGTCGGTGATCGGGTGCTGCATCAGGGCTCCGGAGTCTGTGGGGAGCGGCGGCCGGGGCTCCGGCCGCCCTCGCCTGCTGGCTTCAGACGACGCGCATCCCGAACAGCCGGGGGCTGTCGTCGACGCGGCCGCACATGTCCTCGGCGCACGGGCCGCAGAGGTTGGAGCAGCCGCACTCGTCGAGGTTCAGCACGTGCCAGCCCGCGTCGTGGGCGTCGTGGGTGCCGTCGTCACCGTCGTCGAGGAAGGGGGAGGCCTTCCCGCACTCGGTGCACTCGATCCGGTCGAACTCCGTGACCTCCAGGGGCAGTTCGGTCATCTCGGGGAGGGCGATCGTCACGAGGTTCACTCCTGGCTGCTGTGCTTCGGCCGGGAGAACCTCCCGCCCGCCGTCTCTTAAGACTCTACAGCGACGGCAGGGTGAATGCAAGTCTTAAGAGTCACTGTGGTGGGGTGCGGATGTTGCTGCCCGGGCCCGAGGGCCGGTGCGCGAGGCGAGGAAGAGACGCCATGGGGACTGTTGTGGGGAGCCATGCGGGGCCGCCGGTGCCGGCGGCTCCGCATCAAGAGGTGTCAGTCGAACTGCACGACCATCGCCGTGGCGTTGTCGCGCCGCACGTCGGTGAAGGACACCGCAGTGCGGACGAGCGCGGAGGCGACGCCGCGCGGGGTCGCCTGCGCCAGCGGCGCACGCATGTCGATGCCGTTGTCCTCGAAGGGCGAGTAAGCGCCGTCGGAGACGAGCAGCAGCCGCCCGCCCTGGGCGCGCAGCGGACGCGCCGTGCCGATCTCGCCTTCCTCGCCGTCATAGCGCCGGAGGCTCGACGTGACGAGGTGGCGGTAGTCCGGCGGGATGTCGGTCTCGCCCCTCGCGCGCCGGGCCTCGGCCTCGTTGTGATCGACGGTGAGCTTCTCCAGGGCGCCGCCGGTCGGCATCCAGTAGGCGCGCGCGTCACCGGCCCAGCCGATGAGGAGGCGGCCGTCTGCCGTGCGCACCGCGACGACCGCGACCGCGTCCGGCGGCCGGTGCTCGTCCTCGTAACCGTCAGAGTCGGACACGATCCGCGCGGCGGTGATGGCCGCCTTGGGGCTGTGGGTTACCGCAGCGACGCGGGCGAGCGTCCGCGCCTTCTCGCGCGTCCAGTCCTGTACCTGGGTGGTAGTGCCGATGCCGTCCAGGAGGGTCCAGGCGCGGGCGCCCGATTCGGTCGCGACGGCCGTCGCGTCGCACTGGACGGGGCGGTCTCCGAGGGCCTGGGCGGTGGCGTAGGTGATCACGTGGTGAATCTCCAGGGGTTGAGGGGTAGTGCGGGAGGCCGGTCCCGCCCGGCGGGGCGGGACCGGCGAGGGGCGCTCACATCCACTGAGGAGCGGGGCTCTCGAACGCGGGGACCTGGGTGCAGCCATACGCGTACGGGCCGAGGTCCCGCAGCGCGTTCAGCTCGCCGTACGCGTCGCACACGACGCAGTGCGCGCCCTGCTTGTCGCCATTGATGTACAGGTCGACGACACGAAGGGTGTGGGGCTTCGTCTCCTTCGGCCTGGCGACGGTGGAGATGATCAGGTCCTCGGTGCCGAAGAGGGGCGCGGGGGTCTGGGTCGTCGCCGTCATGTCGTCTGTCCGTCCTTTGCTGTCCGTGCGAGGGGGACCGTCCCCCTTGCTGTCTCTTAAGACTCTACATTGAGGATGGCTGCGATGCAAGTCTTAAGAGTCATCTGATGGTCTGTGGTGCTTGTCACGCCGCGCCGTCGGGCGGCGGCGGACCGCAGGCGCGGCGTCCGCGCCTGCGGTGCTACTTGCCCGGCTGCGGTGCGCCCTGCTCGGTCAGTACCAGGCGGAGAGACTGCTCGACGTCGTCCGCGACGCCGACGCGAGCGTCACGCTCCGCCTCCACGACGGCGTTGTCGCGGTACTGTCCAATGCCGTAGTCGGCATAGTCGAGCGGACGCCGCGCCTCCTCGGCCGCCGCCAGGGCGCCGCGCACCGCCTTGATCAGCTGCTCACGGCTCGCCGCCTCCAGGAGCGCCTCGATCTCCTGCTGCTTGTCGCTCACCGGTACTCCTTGGGTGTCAGAAGGGGAGGGGGCGGCCCCCGCTGGAGCGGGGGCCGCAGGTCGGTCAGAGCCGAGTGCGCTGGACGCGGTAGCGGCGCGCGTCGTGGTAGCCGACCTTGGCCAGCGCGTTGCGGCCATTGATGGTCTCCTCGCCGCCGAGGGCCTCGGCGTGCTCACGGGCGACCCGGCGCCAGAAGGCGGCGTCCGCCTCGGCGGGCTCACCCAGAAGGAACTCCTCCGTCGCGTCCGCAAGCTCGTCCGAGACGGTGACCACGGTCTCGCAGTCGGGGACGGTGACGGTGTAGCCGTTCTCGTTCACGAGGCGGAGCTGAAGCACGGGAAGTCCTTCCGGTGGAGTCTCGGCGGGGTTTCCCTCCGCCCTGCTGACTCTTAAGACTATACAGAGGTGATCTGCTGAATGCAAGTCTTAAGAGTCATTCCCTGTGTGGGTCAGAGGTGAGAGAGGCGCTGCATGAGGGAGACGCCGTGCGGTACGCGCTGGTCGGACGCGTCGGGCACCTCAACCGTCCGGACGTTGGCCCGGCCGCCGAACGACGCCAGGAGTCGGCTGGACGCGTCCGCCAGAGGCCACGGCCCGGAGAACCAGGAGTCATTGGGCGCGCACGCCAGCGTCACCCCGTAACGGCCGTCAGTGCGGCGCTCAGGAGTGAACCAGTGGCGCAGGTAGAAGCCGTACCAGTAGTCGGACACCGCCTCGTGAGGGTGCCCCACGTACGATTCCCGCTCGATCACCACGTCCGACCGGCCCAGCGCCCAGGTCACGCGGTGCGGCTTGTCGTCGAGCCACGCGAAGACATCAGCGTCGGCCGTCGTCACCGTCCAGACCTCCTCATCCGTCCAGTCCCCGCCGTCGGCCGCAGGAAGCTGCTTGGGCCCGACACCGGCGACCACGGCCGTCTGCGTCCCGTCGCTGTTGCTGCGCAGCCACACCCCGCCCATGACCTCCGCGAAGTCGTCGCCGGGAGACCAGGGGGCCGGCGCATCCGCGAACGCCTCGCGGGAGAAGACGTGCTCAACCTCGACGAGGTGAGCGAACGGGGCGTCGACGTCCGGGATGCCCCGGGCCGCGCGGAAGATGTTGCGGGTCAGGCTGCGGTTCACGGTGTCTCCCGGGTTCGTTCGGCTGCGTCTCTTAAGACATTACACATGAGGGATGCTGAATGCAAGTCTTAAGAGTCACAGGGAGGTGCGGAGTGAAGGCGCCGTGTCTCTTAAAGCTTGCAATCTCCGGCGTAGCTATGTAGAGTCTTAAGAGTCAAGGCGGTTCGGACGGGCCGCCTCCACCTCACGAAGGGGCTCGCCATGACCGCCACCGCCACCATCACCTCGCAGGATGTCCTGGAGGCGGGCACGGTCGTGCGCTGCCCCCGCTACGTCGAAGGTGAGGACACCGGACCGCGCAAGGCAGTTGTCCTGGGGCTCTTCCGGGAGGGCGACCCCACGGGTGGCTACCGGGTGTACTTCTACACCCTGGGTGCGGCCGGTTTCGCCGAACATACGGTCGGTCTCGCGTTCCGCCGCGAGATGCACCCGCTGGGAACGGTCGAGGACATGTCTGAGCGCACCCTCGTCCGCATCTGGCGGGGCCTGGGAGACTTCCCCGGCTCCTCCACGGCCCGCTATCGCGTGCAGCGCATGGGCCTGCGCCTGCGTAACGCACGCCTCGGCCGGTAGGCCGCGCCGTGATTCCGGCGTCGCTCCGCCCACCCCGGGCGGCGCCGGACCGCGAACCAGTGACGTCTCTTAAGACTTGCGTCACGCGTCATTCGTATGTATAGTCTTAAGAGACGAGAGGGCGGGGTGACCCGCATGAAACGCATCCAGGAGGAACCGTGACCACCGTGACCGCCCAGCCTGCGGACGCCGCCTACCTCGCCCTGCGCCTGCCCGCCGGCACCCGGGTCACCTACCACGGCACGGAGGCCGCCTACCGGGGCCGCTGGACCGTCCAGCCGTGCGCCTGCCGCCTGTGCGTCGCCGCCACGATTTTCGGGCGCCCTGCCCGCCGCTACGAGCTGTACACCCTGGACGGCAAGCCCGGCCCGCTCGTGCATGTCCGCCACACGTCCGTGACCCCGATCGTCGGCGACGCCGAACTGAACGAGGCTACGTGCGTCATCCCGGCCAAGTACGCCGCCGTGCATCTGCGCAAGGAGCTCCGCCGCGTCTTCCCCGGCGTCAAGTTCTCCGTGCGCACCGGCACCGGCAAGCGCCGTGGGGAGATCACGGTCACCTGGACCGGTGGCCCGCGCCGCACCAGCGTGAGCGCCGTCGCGGCCCCGCTCATGGCGCGGTTCGGCCCCGGCGACCGGCGTATCGCGCGGGTGGACGTCACCGTCGGCGGCCGCCGGTACTGCGGAGTGCCCATGGTTTCCGCGATCAAGCTCAATCGCGACTGATCGAACCCCCTGTGACTCTTAAGGCTTGCATCGCGGTATGCCCGTGGTGTAGAGTCTTAAGAGTCGACACGGGGGAGGGAGCCCCGCTGGCCCCCGCAGCGAGGAGCAGCATCCGATGGACACCGTGACCCTCTCCTCCGGATGGCCCTTCTGCGCCCCTTCGGCGACAGCGCCCACGACCACATCTGACCGTCACCTCCGAAAGGACACCGCCGTGCGCCTCAGCCTCGCCGCCCAGGCCCTGTACATGTCGATGCACACGACCGGCGACCTGCTCACCCCTTCGGAGGTGGAGCACGTCCGGGACGAGGCCGTGACCCGCCTCGGCGGCCCGGAGGCCGTGGGGTTCGCCACCGTCCGGCGGCTGCTGTTCTGCGCCGCCGCCGAACCCGACGACCACAGCAGCCGCTTCACCTGGGCCCGGGACGCCGCCTCGCTCGTCGAGGCCCAGCCGTAGGCGCCGAGAGGGCGGCTCCCGCCCGCCCCGCCATCACCACCCTGATCCCCTGAGAGTCCGGAAGGCACAGAGATGACCCACCCGACCGCCCCCCGCCCGGCCCCCGC
>NZ_AGBF01000072.1 GCF_000225525.1 Streptomyces zinciresistens K42
GATGAGCTCACGGCGGCCGGGCTCACTGCGGATGGGGGAGGGGCGGGAGGAGGGGGAGGAGGGAGGAGGGAGGAGGATGGGGAGATGGACGCCGAGCTGTTCCCACGGGAGCCCGCCCGGGTGGCGCCCGGCGCGGTGCACCTGCCCGACTGGCTGGACGGCCCCGCCCAGCGCCGGCTGCTGGACGCCTGCCGGCAGTGGGCCCGCCCACCGGCCGGCCTGCGCACGGTCCGCACCCCCGGCGGCGGCACGATGACCGCCCGGCAGGTCTGCCTCGGCCGGCACTGGTACCCGTACGGCTACGCTCCCACCGCCGTCGACGGCGACGGCTCCCCGGTGAAGCCGTTCCCGCCCTGGCTGGGCGACCTGGCCCGCCACGCGGTCCGGGACGCGTACGGGCCACCCGGCGGCGGCGCGGGAACGCCCGGCGAGCCGAATCCGCAGTCCGGGGCCGCGCCCGCCGCCCCCGCCGCATCGGAACCGGCGTACGACATCGCGCTGATCAACTTCTACGACGCCGACGCCCGCATGGGCATGCACCGCGACAGCGACGAGAAGGCGCTCGCTCCCGTGGTGTCCCTGAGTCTCGGCGACACCTGCGTCTTCCGCTTCGGCAACACCGAGACCCGCACCCGGCCCTACACCGACGTCGAACTGCGCGGCGGCGACCTGTTCGTGTTCGGCGGCCCGGCACGCCTCGCCTTCCACGGGGTGCCCCGGGTGCTGCCGGGCACCGGGCCGCCGGAGCTGGGCCTGAGCGGCCGGCTGAACATCACGCTCAGGGCGAGCGGGCTGTAGCCGCGGCGTCCGCGGATCATGGGAGACTCGCCCCCATGAGCGGCAAGGCGCACCCCCGGACGGCGGGGGAAGGGACCACGTCGAGGGCGCGGCTGGACCGGGGGCGCGGCGCGCTCGGGCCCGCGCTGGAGCTCGTCCACACCGGACGCGCGCCCACCCGGGCCGTCCTCACCGCCGAACTCGGCGTCACCCGCGCCACGGCCGGCGCGGTCGCCGCCGAACTGGAGGCGCTCGGACTGATCCGCGTCGACGCGCGGCCCGGCGCCGCCGCCGGGTCCCAGGGCCGTCCCTCGCACCGGCTCGCCGTCGCCGAGGACGGGCCCGTCGTGCTCGCCGCGCAGGTCCACGCCGACGGGTTCCGGGCCGCGCTCGTGGGACTCGGCGGGCGGATCGTCGCCACCGCACCCGGCTGCGAGGCCGTGGACGCCGACCCGGCCAAGGTGCTCGGCTCGGTCGTCGAGGCCGGCGCCGCACTGCTGCACAGCACCGGGCGGCGCTGCGTCGGCGCCGGACTCGCCGTGCCGTCCGCCGTCGCCGAACCCGACGGCCTCGCGCTCAACCCCCTGCACCTGGCATGGCCGGTGGGCGCCCCCGTCCGCCGTATCTTCACGGAGTGCGTGCGTGCGGCCGGGATCGCCGGTCCGGCGTTCACCGGCAACGACGTCAACCTCGCCGCCCTCGCCGAGCACCGGCACGGAGCCGGACGCGGCGCCCGCGACCTGCTGTGCGTGGCCACCGGGCACCGGGGCGTGGGCGGCGCGCTGGTGCTCGACGGCCGTCTGCACACGGGCAGTTCGGGCCTGGCCCTGGAGGTCGGCCATCTCACCGTCCAACCCGAGGGCCGCCCCTGCCACTGCGGCAGCCGCGGCTGCCTGGACGTCGAGGCCGACCCGCTGGCACTGCTCACGGCGGCCGGCCGCGCCCCCGGACCGGAGGTGTCCCTGCTCCAGCAGGCCAACGACCTGATCCGCACCCGCTACGCCGACCCGACCGTCCGCACCGCCGTGGAGGCCCTGATCGACCGCCTGGGCCTGGGCCTCGCGGGCCTGGTGAACATCCTCAACCCGGACCGCATCATCCTCGGCGGTCTGCACGGCACCCTGCTCGACGCCGACCCCGAGCGCCTGCGGGCCGTCGTCGCGGACCGCAGCCTGTGGGGCCAGAGCGGCGGTGTTCCGATCCTCGCGTGCAGTCTGGACCACAACAGCCTCGTCGGCGCCGCCGAGTTGGCGTGGCAGCCGGTGCTGGACGATCCGCTCGGGGCCCTGGCGGTCCTGCCTCAGCGTTCCTCGGCGACCTGAAGGACCCGGGTCCGGGCCGGACCGGCGAGGCCCGGACCGCCGCCCGCGGGAAGTCCGGGAACCGTGCGGGGGCGGCCACCTCGCCGACGTCCGGGTCCACGACGGCGCGGGCGGCGTCGTCGACGGGCCGCCGCACCCGGCAGCGGCGTACGCCCGGGTCCGCGCGGGCCGTGGCGAAGCGGTCGGAGGCCGGCTTCCCCCGCTCGAAGTCCGTGACCGCGGGCTCGACGCGCAAGGCCCGCCATGGTGGCCTCCTCGGCCCGCCCCCGCTCGTCCCCCTGCTCGGCCGCGGCCCGCGCCGCCGCACCCCGGCACCGGCGCGGCTATCCTTCGGGCCATGCGGATCTCCGTCTCCTCCGACATGGACGAACCCGTGGCCCGCCTGCTGCTCGGTGAACTGCGGGCCCGCGGCCACGACGTGGCGCCCCACGGCGCGCTCAGCCCCGGCGCCGACCCGCGGTGGGCCGCCTGCTCCGAGGCGGCCGCCCGCGAGGTCGCCGACGGCACGGCGGACCAGGCGGTGGTGTGCTGCTGGACCGGCACGGGCGCGTCGATCGCCGCCAACAAGGTGCCCGGCGTCCGCGCCGCCCTGTGCACGGACGCCTACACCGCGGACGGCGCCCGGCGCTGGAACGACGCCAACGTCCTCGCCCTGAGCCTGCGCCTGACGTCCGGTCCGCTCCTGAAGGAGATCCTCGACGCCTGGTTCGCCGCCGACGCCCCCCAGGACGCCGAGGACCGCGAGAACGTGGCCCGCGTCGCGCGACTGGACGAGGCCCGGCGCTAGCCAGGGCGTGTTCCGAAGGCCCCGTCCGCCCGGCGGCGACGCTCCTTTCGGAACACGCCCCGCTCCCCGCGGGCGACGTCCGCCCGTCGGGGAGCGGTGTCCGGTGCGGCGGGGGCGGGCGTGCCGGGCACCGGCGGCGCGGACGTCGCCCGCCGTGCCGGCGCCGACTGTCCGTCCACGACGAGCAGTTCGGCCGCAAGGGCAGGAACGGCGGGGCGTGACCCCCGTCCGTGCCGCGGGCGCCGTGGAGGCACGGTGGCGACACGGGCGGGCGGGGGACAGGGGCGCGGCCTTCTGCGTCCGCTCGCCGCCCGGTCAGCCGACGGCGGCCGACCGGGCGGGAGCGTGTTCCGGCCTGAGCAGGTCCACCGGCGCCCCGACCTCGGCGAAGCGGCGTGCGGGCTTCTCCACGGCGGGACGCTGCGGCGGGCGGGGCGGAGCGGCCCGTGCCACCGCGGGCAGCGTGAACCACACGACCTTGCCGGACTCGCCGTCGGGCAGGGCGCCCCAGCTGTCGCTGACGGCGGCCACCATGGCGAGCCCGCGCCCGCAGGTCGCGAGTGCGTCGGCGTCCGGGGTGGCGCCCGCGACCGGCAGCCGCGGGTCACTGTCGCGCACGGAGACCTTCAGCCGGTCGAGCAGCAGCTCGATCTTCACGGTGCACGACTTGTCCGGCCGGGCGTGCTGGTGGACGTTGGTCAACAGCTCGGTCACGCCGAGCGCGGCGCGGTCTATCAACGGGTCCAGATGCCAGTAGCGCAACTGCGCCGATACGATTCTGCGGACCTGGCCGATCCGCGACGGCAGGGCTTGGAGCTCCACCGTGCAGTGCCTGCTTGGGTGACTGATCACGGCTGCGACTCCCCGACTGAAGAGGTCCGGAAGAACACGGAGTAGGGATTCAGCAGAGGCTTGAGGGAACGGCCGCCTGCTGTCATGACCGGCGGGCTGGTTCGCAGCGTTATCGCCGGTAAACCCAGAGTGACGTGGGACCAGCGTGACGCATGCGGAGCGATAGCGCAACTCACCGTGACTCAGCCCTTACGCCCCGCAGCCTTGCGTACCGCCTCGATGAACCGGCGCGCGGCCGGGGGGCCGGGCTCTCCGGGTGCCGGGTCGTGCTTCGCGAGCGTCAGCGAGTAGCGGCTGCCGTTGAGGTCCGCGAGGGCCCGTCCGTCCGCGGCGAACCACGGCCGGGACGCGCGGACCGCCTGCACCGGGGCGCTGTCTATCTCGCTGCCGTAGCTGGTGAGCAGTTGCAGCCGGCCGTCGCTGATGCGGACCTGGCCGGCCCGGGTCAGGGAGCGCAGCCGCTTCCCGATCCGCACGCCCCTGGCCGTGAACTCCGGCTCCGCCATGCCCGCCCCCTCGCGCCCGTCGGTGCCGCCGGCCGCCGACCGGGGCTCCGGCACCGAACCGATCGTGGTCCCGTGTACGCCGTGTCCGGGATCCTCGTCCCGTCCGGTGCAGTCTGCCCCCGTCCCGGGTGGAGCACCAGTGCGCGGAACGCCCCCGGCGGGGGCGCTCGAAGCACTCGCCGAATGCGCCCCCGCCGACCGCGCCGGCCCGTGACCCAGGTGTGTCTTTGAGACGCCCAAAGAAGTGTTTATGCAGGTGAGGAGCGTGCTGAAGAAGTTTATGCTCGAAGTGACGGCCACGCGGGTCGCCGTTGCCGCACAGCACGAGGAGCAGCGCCGTGAGCACCGTTCAGCACACCCCGACCGGCGTGACCCTCGACGTCGACCGCACCGACGGCACCTATCGGGACTGGCTCAAAGAAGCCGTCCGCAAGGTCCAGGCCGACGCCAACCGCTCGGCCGACACCCATCTGCTGCGCTTCCCGCTCCCGGAGCGGTGGGGCATCGACCTCTACCTCAAGGACGAGTCGACCCACCCGACCGGCAGCCTCAAGCACCGCCTCGCCCGCTCCCTGTTCCTGTACGGCCTGTGCAACGGCTGGATCCGCCCGGACCGCCCGGTGATCGAGGCGTCCAGCGGCTCCACCGCGGTCTCGGAGGCGTACTTCGCGAAGCTGATCGGCGTGCCGTTCATCGCGGTCATGCCGCGCACGACCAGCGCCGAGAAGTGCCGGCTCATCGAGTTCCACGGCGGGCGCTGCCACTTCGTGGACGACTCGCGCACGATGTACGAGGAGTCCGCACGCCTCGCGCGGGAGACCGGCGGGCACTACATGGACCAGTTCACCTACGCCGAACGGGCCACGGACTGGCGGGGCAACAACAACATCGCCGAGTCCATCTTCCGCCAGCTCAGGCTGGAGCGGTTCCCCGAGCCCGCCTGGATCGTGGCCACCGCCGGCACGGGCGGCACCTCCGCGACCCTCGCCCGCTATGTGCACTACATGCAGTACGACACCCGCATCTGCGTCGCCGACCCGGAGAACTCCTGCTTCTTCGAGGGCTGGACCACCGGGCACGCGGACGTCACCTGCGACTGCGGCTCGCGCATCGAGGGCATCGGCCGCCCGCGCATGGAACCGAGCTTCGTGCCCGGCGCCGTCGACCGGATGATGAAGGTCCCCGACGCGGCCAGCGTGGCCGCCGTGCGCGCCCTGGAACAGGCCATCGGCCGCAAGGCGGGCGGCTCGACGGGCACCGGCCTGTGGAGCGCGCTGAAGATCGTCGCCGGGATGGTCGCCGACGGACGCCGCGGCAGCGTGGTGACGCTGCTGTGCGATCCGGGTGACCGGTACCTCGACAAGTACTACTCCGACGCCTGGGTGGCCGCACAGGGCCTGGACATCGCCCCCTACACGGCGGCCGTCGAGCAGTTCCTCGACACCGGCCTCTGGCCGGAATGACGCCGCGGTCCGCGGCCCTGCCCCGGGATCAGCCGGCGGGGCCGGCCAGCCGGCGGTCGAGGGCCGTCACCGCGCCGCGGAACGCCCGGCCGAGGCCCGCCCGCGCGAGCGAGCAGGAGAACCGGAAGGGCGCCGTGCCGTCCGCCGCGAACGTCCACCGCACGCGCGTGCCCGTCCCCGCCGGCGCCAGCCGCCACTCCTCCACGACGGCCCGCGCCCCCGGCAGGTTGGTGACGTCCACGCGATAGGCGTAGACCTCCGGGCTCTGGGCCGCGAGGATCGTCTCGTCGAACCGCGCCCCGCCCCGGAGCCGGATCTCGCGCCGGGCGCCCCCGTCCACGGACACGGCCGTGCGTACCGCGGAGAACCACTGCGCCCAGCCCGGCACATCCTCCGCAAGCGCCGCGAACACGGCCTCCGGGGGAGCGGACGTCTCGCGCGTGAAGACGTGCCGTACGGGCGCGGTCCCGACGAAGTCGAGCCCCACCTCACGCAGCAGATGAGCCATGCAAGAACCCCCCGAGGTGACGCCGCACCGGGCAGCGCCACCCTAGCTGGCGTCCCGTCAGCTGTCTGCACCCTCGTCGGGCTCGCCCGCCACCACCAGCCCCACATGCTCCGCGATCTCGGAACGGACCCCGGCCTCCAGCCCCGCGTCCGTGACGAGCGTGTCGACCTGCTCCAGGCCCGCGAACGAACTCAGGCCCACCACACCCCACTTGGTGTGGTCGGCGACCACCACGACCCGGCGCGCGGACTGCACCAGCCGGCGATTGGTCTCGGCCTCCGCCAGGTTCGGCGTGGACAGACCGGCCTCGACCGATATCCCGTGCACGCCGAGGAAGAGCACGTCGAAGTGGAGGGCGGCGATCGCCTGGTCGGCCACCGGGCCCACCAGTGAGTCGGACGGGGTGCGCACCCCGCCCGTCAGCACGACCGTGGCCGCGCCCTGCCGGGGGCCCGTGGTGCGCTGCGCGGCGTGGAAGACGTCGGCGACCCGCACCGAGTTCGTGACGACCGTCAGATCGGCCACGTCGGTCAACCGGTGCGCCAGCGCGTACGTCGTCGTACCGCCCGACAACGCGATCGCGCTGCCCGGCGCCACCAACTCGGCCGCGGCCCGCGCGATGTCCTCCTTGGCGGTCAGCTCCAAACCCGACTTGGCCTCGAAACCCGGCTCGTGCGTGCTCGCCTCGACCACCGGGACGGCTCCGCCGTGCACCTTCTCCAGCACGCCCTGCCGGGCGAGCGCGTCGAGATCGCGGCGGACCGTCATGTCCGACACCCCGAGCTTGCGCGTCAGCTCGTTGACCCGCACCCCGCCCCGGCGCCGGACCTCGTCGAGGATCAGGGCGCGCCGCTGCTCCGCGAGGAGGTTCTGATTCTCGCTCACGTACGCTCCGGTCCTTTCGCCGCGGCCGTCCCGCCTGCCCCGCCACCGGCTCCGACGAGGACGTTCACGCCGTCGCGGCGGGTGGGGGGTCCCCATCCTCGCACGGGCGGCCACCGGCGGCGCCACCGACGGTCCCGTCGCGCTCATGTCACTTCTGCACCTGCTGTTCCCGTCCCTTTCACACGGACCGGGGCCCTTTCACACGGACCGGGGAGATTCCGCGGGGAGAGGTGTAGGAGGGCCCTCCGGCGGAGATCCTGTGCCCGCACGGGCAAAAGCCGAGGCTCGTCACGGGGGGAAGCGGCCGGCATGGATCGCGCGCGGGAACACATGGCGATGGACGGGGCGGACGCCCCGCGGGAACTGCCCGGCGGACCGGGCGGAGGACCCGGGCACACCGGGATCGCCCTGGAACTCCTCGTCCACGGCGTCGGCGGCACCACACCGCAGGACATGCTCGACGACCCCCGCACGGTGCGGATCAGCGGCGACGACACCGCCGCCGTCTTCCGGCGCGCCGACGACGCCGACGCCGAGGACCGGCCGGACGACTACCGGGACCGACCGGTGCCCGAGGCGTACGTCTGGTGCAACCTCACCTCGGGGAACAGCGCACGCGCCCTGTGGCTGCTGCTCCTGCCGTTCATGGTCGTCAACCTCGCCCACTGGATGCGCCCCGCCGCCCCCGGCCGCGCCCGCACGGTCAGGCTCTACGGCCTGCTGGTCCGGCTCGCCGCGCTGACCCTGACCGTGCTCTTCGTCGCGGCCGCCTGCGAAGTCGCCCTGGATCTCGCGGCCTGGCAGTGCGCGGGCACCCGCGCGTGCACCGACCGGCACACCTGGCTGGGCTTCCTGTCGCCGGCCGAGGGCGGCTGGTGGAGCCGGCCCGGCCGGCGGCTCGCCCTCGCCGCCGCGGTGCCCGCCGCGCTGACCGGTCTGCTCTGGTACCTCTCCCGCCGCACCTGGGGCGCCTACGAGTCCCAGCAGCCGATGCCCCGGCAGGACGAGCCCGACCACGAGACGGGCGGCACCGCCCTGGGCCGCCCCGGCTTCTGGTACGGCCGCCGCCTCGTCGCCCGGCTGCGTGCCGCGCACACCGCCGCGGGACTGCTCACCGTGGCCGCGGCGGTCGGCTCGGCCGCCGCCCGCTTCGACCGCCGGCCGGGCGGCCCGGCGGTGCTCGACACCCTGGGCCGGCTCCTGGAGGCGGCGCTCGTCGCCGGCGTGGTCGCCGTCGTCTGGGTGGTCTGCCGCAGGGGCCGCAGCGAGAACCGCCTCGACCGCGAAATCGACGCGCACCTCGTACGGTGGCTGCCGCTCGCCGCGCTCGCCCTGCTCGCCCTGGCCGCCGTGTACGCGGGCTGGGAGCGGCCCGGCTGGCAGTCCACCGGACGCCTCGCGGGAGACGCCGCCTTCGGCGCCCTCGCCTTCCTCCAGGGACTGCTCGTCGTCGCCCTCGCCGTCGTCGCCCGGACGCTGCACCGCGCCCGCCCGGACCCGCGCGCCGCCCTGCGCGGACTGGGCGGACCGGCCGTGGTGACGCTGGCCGGCGCCCTCGGCGGCGTGATGTCCGGCGGAGTGTCCCAGCGGGTCGCCGACTGGCTCGACGGCACCGACTCCTCCCTCGCGGGCCCGCCCGTCCTGCTGACCTGGCAGGCGTCCGCGATCCCGCCGCTGCTGCTCCTGCTGCTCCTGCTCTGCGCCCTGCTGGCACGGCGGGCCTGGCTGCTGCGCCGCACCGAACTCGGCGCGGTCGAACGCGACTACCCGCACGAAGCGCACGACACCGCGCGCACCCGCCGCATCGCGAGCACGCGCGCGATGGCCACGCTCACCGACCGGGCGCCGCTGATCGTCGCCGTCACCGCGACCGCCACCCTGCTCCTCGGCGCCGCAGCACTGGCCGGCTCCCTGAGCGGCCGCACGCCCGGCGACGCCGCAGACGGCACCTACGCCTTCGTCCAGGGCGCCGCCCAGACCGCGCAGGCGCTGGGCTCCTGGCTGATCGGCTTCGGCTTCATACTGTTCGTCACCTGGGGCAGACGCGCCTACAAGGACGCCTCCGCCCGGCGCACCATCGGCATCCTGTGGGACGTCGGAACGTTCTGGCCGCGCGCCGCGCACCCGTTCGCGCCGCCCTGCTACGCCGAGCGCGCGGTGCCCGACCTGACCTGGCGCATGGCGACCTGGACCCGGGCCGGCGAGGGACGCCGACTGGTCCTCTCCGGGCACTCGCAGGGCAGCGTCCTCGCCGCCGCCGCGGCCTGGCAGCTGACCCCCGAGGACCGCGGGCGCGTCGCCCTGCTGACCTACGGCTCACCGCTGGAGCGCCTGTACGGCCGCTGGTTCCCGGCCCACTTCGGCCCCCGGGCGCTCGCCTCGCTGCACGCCGACATCGACTGCTGGCGCAATCTGCACCGGGCCACCGACCCCATCGGCGGCCCCGTCCACGTCCTGCGCGAGCAGGGCCCCGCCGTCGACCGCGAGGCCCTCAAGGACCCGCTGGCCTACGGCCGTACCCCCGAACAGCCCCTGCCCGCCCCCCTCCTCGGGCACGGCGACTACCAGGCGGACCCCGCCTTCGCGCAGGAACGCCGCCGCCTGCTGGCCCGGCTGCGGCCCGGCGTGCCCGGTCAGCGGCCGGACCCAGCGGACGAGGACTGAACCGGCCCGCAGTTCACAGCGGCTGCGGCAGGTCCTCCGCGTACAGCAGCGTCAGATCGTCCGTGCTGGGCTCCGGGAGCTGTGCCACCCGGCTCGCGTGCCGCTCCACCATCGCCTCGAAGGTCTGGCGGGCGGTACGGCCGTTGCCGAAGGCAGGACCCTTGGGGAGCACCTTGAAATACGTGCGCAGCGCCTCGCCGACACCGGGGCCGAGCCGGTACTCGTGCTCCTCGCTCTGCTGCTCCACGATGCGCAGCAGCTCCCCGGGGCCGTAGTCGCTGAAGGTGATCGTCCGTGAGAAACGGGACGCCACACCCGGGTTGACCGACAGGAAGCGCTCCATCTCGGCGGTGTAGCCCGCCACGATCACCACGACCGCGTCCCGCTGGTCCTCCATCAGCTTCACGAGCGTGTCGATGGCCTCCTTGCCGAAGTCGCGGCCCGAGTCCTCCGGCGACAGCGCGTACGCCTCGTCGATGAACAGCACACCGCCGCGCGCCCGTTCGAACGCCTCCTGGGTGCGGATCGCCGTGGAACCGATGTGCTCGCCCACCAGGTCGACCCGTGAGACCTCCACCAGATGACCCTGCTCCAGCACCCCGAGGGAGGCGAGGATCTCGCCGTAGAGGCGGGCGACGGTGGTCTTGCCGGTGCCGGGGGAGCCGGTGAAGACCAGGTGCCGCTTGACGGAGGCGGCCTTCAGACCGGCCTGCTGCCTGCGCCGGCCGACCTCGATCATGTCGGTCAGGGCGCGCACCTCGCGCTTCACGCTGTCCAGGCCCACCAGCGCGTCCAGTTCACCGAGGACGGCCTGCGAGGTGCGCGCCGGCGCCCCGGACGGCGCGGGGGCCGCGGCCGGCTCCGGCTCGGGACGGCGCCGGCCCGGGACGGCGCCCAGCAGGCCGGGGGACTGGTGGGCCGTCTGCGCGACGGGCTCCGGCGCCGGGTCGGGCCCGCGCAGGCCCGCGCTCTCGTCGCTGGTGCAGTCCTGCACGTCGGGCCCTGTGCCGGACACCGCGTCGGGGCCCTCAGCGAACTCGTAACCGCCGCGCGCGCACCGCTCCGTACGGCACTTCCGCAGGGTCGTACGGCAGCCGTCGATCACATGGAAGCCGTAGCCGGCGCTGCCCCGGACACGGCAGTTGAGGAAGGTGCCCCGGCCGCCCGCCGAGACGTAGAAGCCGGCCTCCGCGGGGGACTCCACCGTGCACCGCTCGATGGTGGGGTCGGCGCCCTTGGTGACGATCACCCCGGTCTGGGTGCCGTCCAGCGTGCAGTTGTTCAGGGTGCCGCCGCTGCCGTGGTCGCGGAACCAGGCGCCCGTGGCCGCGTCCCGGATACGGCAGTCGTCGAGCTGGGCCGTCGCCCCGTCGCTCACCGACACCGCCGTGTTGCGCACCTGCGACAGATCGCTGTCCACGACGTCCGCGCGCGAACCGCGGTCCAGCACGAACAGCGCGTCCGGCACGTCGTGCACCCGGCAGGAGTCCAGCACGGCGGTCGCCCCGTCGCTGACCCACACCGCCGGGTAGTCACCGGTGCTGTCGAAGATCTCGCACTGGTTGGCGTCCACGCGCGTGCCCGGGTCCCACACCGACAGGCCGTTGCGCCCGAACTGACGCACCGTCGTGCGCGTCAGCGTCAGCACCGAACGCGAGCGCAGGTCGACGGCGTTCTCCGGGATGTCGTGGATGCGGCAGTCGGCCAGGGTCAGCACGGCGTCGGTGTCGAGGGTGACGCCGTCGGCGGTGGTGCGGTGCACGTCGCAGTCGGTGAGGTGCGCGGTGGCGCGCCCGGAGACCTGGACGCCGGAGCCTCGCACCTCGTAGATCTCACAACCGACCGCCTCCAGCGCGGAGTTCTCCCCGGTGGCGGTCAGCCCGGAGCCGGAGGCGTGGTGCACCCGACAGCGGTCGAGGCGCGGGTGCGCGCCGCCGCGCACCGCGACGCCGGCCTGCCCGGCCGCGACGACCTCGCACTCCTCGAACACCCCGCCCCCGCCGTCGAGCACGGCGATCCCGATGCCCGCGGGATTGTCGACGGTGCAGCGCCGCACGGTCGGCCGCGCGCCGCCGCGCACCTCGATGCCGGCCGCGGACCGGGTGACGATCCGCACGTCCGTCAGCTCCGGGGCGCCTTCCTCGATCAGCAGCGCGGGAGACGTCGTGTCCTGGCCCTCCACGTGCAGGTCCTGCACCACCGCGGAGGCGCGCACGGTCAGCGGCACCCCGTCCACCGGGGCGATGCGCACGGAACCGGGGGAGCCCTCGGGACCGCGCAGGGTCACCGCCCGCTGGACGACGAGGTTCTCCCGGTACGTGCCGGGAGCGACGGTGAGGACGTCGCCGTCCGTCGCGGCCTCCAGGGCGGCCGCGAGCGAAGCGTACTCACCCGTGCGGCGCCGCCACCGCGAGGTGCCGGTGTGCGTCACCTGGACCGTGCCCTGTGCCATGGCGTTGATGTGCCCCCACCTCGAAGTACGCGGGTTGTGCTGCCGAAGTGTGTCGGCCGGTCCACCGTAGCGTGCGCGCGGGCGCTGGGTTGACCAGAGCCGCAAAGGCCGTCAGCTGCCGGCGCCGGTCCGTCCCCAGTCCGGCCCGGCCCTGTCCCATGCCTGGTCCCAACGGTCGTACCGGCGCCGGACCATGCGCCAGACGATCAGGCGTCTGGCGGCCTCCACGGCGGCCGCGGCGAGCAGGGCGGCGCCGAGTCCGGCGAGCACCGCGTGCTGACCCGCGGTCGCGGAGTCCATGGGGCGGGCGACGGCCCGGCCGTGGCGGTCGGTCCATATCCGGAAGCGGTCGCCCGGAGCGGGCCGGTCCAGGTTCGTCATGAGCTTGCCCCGGTGCGCGGAGCCGTCCGGACCGGTCCAGCCGGCGACGACCGGGACGCGCGCGTCCCGGCCGGTCGCCGCCTCGGGGTCCACCTCCGCCGCGGAGCCCTCCACCCTGCGGACCACGGTCGCCGTCACCAGGTGCCGGGACGCGTGCTGTTCGCGCACCGAGCGCTGCAGCGCGTCCTGCGCGAGCGACCCCACCAGGCAGCCGGCCAGCGGAGCCAGGACGAGGATCAGGAGCAGGGCACCCAGGGCGAGCCACGCCTCGGCCGCGTCCGTCGGGCGGCGCAGCTGATTGTGCCGCCAGCGCCACAGTCCGATGATCGCCCGCATCGCCCCTCACCCCCCCCTCACCGCTCCCGTGCATCCCCCCGCCGGCCCGCTCGCCCGCGGCCCGCGCGAGGAGAGAGCGACGTCACCCGCCCCCGGGTGTCTCTCATGAAGTTCTCACAAAAGTCCCAACGCCCGGACACCGGGGCCCGGTTCCCGTTCCCCGGCTCCTCGCGGAACCCGCCTCAGCCGTGGACCGTGACCGGGTCGCCGACGCGGATCGTGCCCCGGTTCAGCGGCACGAGATTCTGCCCGAACACCAGCTTGCCGCCCTGTCTGCGATGGCGCGCCAGGGTGTGCAGGGGCTCCCGGCCGCGTACGGCGGTCACCTGGTCGGTCGTGGTCACGACGCAGCGCCCGCACGGCTTCGCGACCCGGAAGGCGACCTCCCCGATCGAGACGCGGGACCAGCCGTCCTCGGCCCACGCCGCGGTGCCGGACACGACCGCGTTCGGCCGGAAGCGGTTCATCGGCAGGGGGCCCTCGGCCGCGTGCTCGCCCCGCGCGATGAGGGAGTTGAGCGCGTCGAGGGAGGCGGTCGAGGTGAGCAGCAGGGGGTAGCCGTCGGCGAAGCTCACCGTCTCGCCCGGCAGCGCGAACTCCGGGTCGACCGGCCGGCACCCGGCGGGATCGGCCATGTGCACCAGGCGGACCTCGGCCCCCAGAAGGGCGCCGCACCACGCGTGGGCTGCGTCGTCGGCGAGGACCGCCTCGACCTTGTCCCCGAAGACCTCCGCCGTCACCTCGGCGCCCGCGCGCGGCACGGACACGGTCAGCGGGTCGGCGCCGGGCGCGGACAGGCGCAGGCCGCCACCGGGCGACAGCTCGGCGACGGCCTGCGCGAGACGCGGCTGCTGGCGCTGCGTCACGACCCTTCCCCCGGCGTCGATCAGCGCCCAGCGCCGGTCCCCGGCCAGCCCCCAGGGCTCCACCACGGCCTCCCGGAGCGCGGAACTCCGGAACGCCTTGACCGGATGAACGCTGATCGACTGCAGTCGCGGGTGCCCCATGGAGCCATCGTGCCAGGTGGCACCGACAGCCCGCCGGAAAGGGTCAGTAGCCGCGGTACTGCTGGTTGTTGTACGGATCCTGGTAAGGAGCCGCGGCCGGACGGGGAGCCGCCGGGCGCATCGCCTCGTAGCCCGAGCCGCCGGGCGCCATGGGGCGGGGGTGCTGCTGCTGCGGACCCGGGTAGCCGCGGGGCGCCGCCTGCTGCGGGATGTACGGCGCGTGCGCCTGCTGCAGCGGAGCCGGCTGCTGCGCCTGCGGGTAACCGTAGGAGGGCTGGGAGGGGCCCGCGGGGAGGGCGGGCAGCGCGGACGGCAGCGCGGGCAGGTTGCTGCCCGGCATGTCGTACGCGGCCGGGACCCGGATCGGGGCGATCTGCGGGGTTCCCCGCTCGGCCACGAGCGAGTCGTAGATCGGGGTGTCCGGGAAGGAGGCGGAGTAGTAGCCGCCGCCATAGGTGGAGCGGGGGGAGGTCATGGCACATAAGGTAAGCCCACGATGCGCTGGTTGGGGAGACCGATAAGAGGGTTGTTTCGTGTGCTCGCGGTGACGTCGGATCCCCAATACGAGCGAACTCGGCAAAAAAGGGCGCCAAACGGTGTTTGGATCCTGTAAAGACCGAGTTCCGGGCCGGTTACCGGCGGTCGGTCTCCCATGTTCCCGCGCCCCTCACGGGAGTTCGAGGACCGGGGGAATAGGTTGACCTCCGGAGAGAACACGACAGGCGGCCGGGGCACGACCGGCGCGTCGAACAGGTGAGGGGGGCGGACATGACAATGTCGAAAGGGTCCAATGTTCCGGTGCCGACGACGGCGCTGCGCGTCGAACTGGGCCGCCGGTCAGGACCGGGAGTCCCCGACGCGGACGCGTCGGCACTGCTGCTGGTCGGCGGAAAGGTCCGCTCGGACGCCGACTTCGTCTTCTACAACCAGGCCGCCCATTCCTCCGGAGCCGTGCGCCACGAGGGCAAGCGCGAGACCGGCGGGACGGTGACCGACACCCTGTTCGTCGACCTCGCGCGCGTGGAGCCCGCCGTCGAGACCGTCATCCTCGCCGCCTCCGCCGACGGCGGGACGTTCGGCCAGGTGCCCGGCCTGCACATCGAGGTCAAGGACGCGGCCCGGGGCGCCACCGTCGCCCGCTTCGACAGCACCGGCGCCACCGTCGAGACCGCCTTCGTCCTCGGCGAGTTCTACCGGCGCCAGGGCGCCTGGAAGTTCCGCGCCGTCGGCCAGGGCTACGACACCGGCCTGCACGGCCTCGCCACGGACTACGGCATCACCGTCGACGAGCCCCAGCAGCCGGCGCCGCCCGCTCCCGCCGCGCCCCCGCCGCCCGCGGCACCCCCCGTGACGGCGGCCCCGCCCGCCCCCCAGGCGCCGCCGGTCAGCCTCAGCAAGGTGACGCTCACCAAGGCGGCCCCCTCGGTCTCGCTGACCAAGCAGGGCGGCACCTCCGGCGTCATGCGCGTGAACCTCAACTGGCAGGTCCGCAAACAGTTCTCCGGCTGGGCCGCCAAGCTCGGCCGCCCCACCGCCCTGCACAACGACCTCGACCTCGACCTGTGCGCCCTGTACGAACTCGCCGACGGCAGCAAGGGCGTCATCCAGTCCCTCGGCAACGCCTTCGGCGCCCTCCGGCACCCGCCGTACATCCACCTCGACGGCGACGACCGCACCGGCGCCGTCGACAGCGGCGAGAACCTCACCATCAACCTCGACCACCAGCGGGCCTTCCGGCGCATCCTCGTCTTCGTCACGATCTACGAGGGAGCCCGCTCCTTCGCCGACCTGCACGCCACGGTCACCCTGTCGCCCCAGCACGGCGCCCCGATCGACTTCTCCCTCGACGAGTGCACCGTCCCCTCGACCGTCTGCGCCCTCGCCCTGATCACCCACACCGGCAACGACCTGATCGTCCAGCGCGAGGCCCGCTATCTGGTCCCCGAGCGAGGGGTCAGCCCGCAGCGCACCGTCGACCACGCCTACGGCTGGGGCATGAACTGGACCCCGGGCCGCAAGTAGTCAGCCCTCGTCGGACACCGCCTCCGGACGCGCGTAGGTGCGGCCCTTCCAGGCCGCGCCGCGCCCCCGGTGGTGCCGCACGGCCGAGTCGACCGTCATCAGCAGATAGAGCGAGGCGGTGAAGGGCAGCAGAGGCGCGAGCCACAGCGGCTGCCGGTAGTACCGGAGCATCGGCGCGTACGTCCCCGCCATCACCAGCCACGCCGCGCCGCCGACGGCCGCGGCCACCGGGTCCCCGCCGGCCAGGCCCGCCGCCACCGCCGCGGGCGGCACCAGATACACCAGCACCAGCCCCGCGACCGTGCCGGCCAGCAGCGCCCGACTGTGCCGCAACTGCGCGTACGCGCTGCGCGACACCATCCGCCACAGGTCCCGCAGCCGCGGACTGGGACGCACGCTGTCCACCCGGTCGGCCAGGCCCAGCCACAGATGCCCGCCGATCGCCCGCACGGCCCGCGCGAGCGCCACGTCGTCGATGACCGCATGCCGGATCGCGTCCGGCACGCGCGCCCGCTGCGCGGCGTCCGCCCGCAGCAGGACGCAGCCGCCCGCGGCCGCCGCCGTACGACCCCCGCGCCTGCCGATCCACCGGAACGGATAGAGCTGCGCGAAGAAGTACACGAACGCGGGCACGACCAGCCGCTCCCACGGGCTCTGCACCCGCAGCCGCGCCATCTGCGACACCATGGCGTACCCGCCGGTCCCGGCCGCCGCGACCAGCTCGCGCAGGCTGTCCGGGGCGTGCGCGATGTCCGCGTCCGTCAGCAGCAGGTACTCCGGCTCCCGCGCACGGGCAAGCCCGATGCCGTGGCGCACCGCCCAGAGCTTGCCCGTCCAGCCCGCCGGAGGCTCGCCGGGCCGGTCCACGGTGAGCGGCAGGCCGCCGTGCCGCGCGGCCAGCTCGCGCGCCAGGTCCCCGGTACCGTCCGTGCTGCCGTCGTCGACCAGGAAGACCTCCGCCCGGCCCGGATAGTCCTGGGCCAGCAGCGACGGCAGGCTCGTCGCGAGCACCGCCGCCTCGTCGCGCGCGGGGACGACGACACAGACCGACGGCCACACCGGGGGCGCCACCCGCCGGGGCAGCCTGACGTCCGTACGCCAGAAGAAGCCCTGGCCGAGCAGCAGCCACAGCCAGGCGGCGAGTGATCCGACGGCGGTCCACGCGAGGGCGCTCACGTCGCGCAGTCTGCCCCACGGCGGCGGCCCGCAAGGGCCCATCGACTATCGTGGCCGGGTGAAGATCGCGCTGATGGACTCCGGAATCGGCCTGCTGGCGGCCACCGACGCGGTACGGCGGCTGCGCCCCGACGCGGATCTCGTGCTCTCACTCGACCCCGACGGCATGCCCTGGGGCCCCCGGACTCCCGACGACCTCACCCGGCGCGCCCTGGCCGTCGCCGAGGCCGCCGCCGCGCACCGGCCCGACGCGCTCGTCGTCGGCTGCAACACCGCGACCGTGCACGCGCTGCCCGCCCTGCGCGCCCACCTCGAACCGGCCATACCCGTCATCGGTACGGTCCCCGCGATCAAACCGGCCGCGGCCGGCGGCGGCCCCGTCGCGATCTGGGCCACGCCCGCCACCACCCGCAGCCCCTACCAGCGCGGACTGATCAAGGACTTCGCCGGCGGCGTCCCCGTCGCCGAGGTGCCGTGCTTCGGGCTGGCCGAAGCGGTCGAGCACGCCGACGGTACGGCCATCGAGGCCGCCGTCGCCGCGGCCGCCGCCCTCACCCCGAGGGACGTCACCGCCATCGTCCTCGGCTGCACGCACTACGAACTCGTCGCCGAGCGCATCCGCGCCGCCGTCCGGCACCCCGCTCTTCCCCAGCTCACCCTGTACGGCTCGGCCGACGCGGTCGCGGCCCAGACCCTGCGCCGCCTCGGCGCCCGCCCCGCCCCGGGCGCCGACCCCAGCGGCACCCTCACCGTCCTGCTGAGCGGCCGCGAGGGCACGCTGCCCGAAGCCGCCCTCACCTACCGGGAAGGCCGCCTCCTGCGGACGGCCAGCCCCGCGCGCTGACCGGCGCTCCCGGCGCCCCCGGCCCGCCGTGCCCCGTACGGCGCAGTGACCCTCCGCAGCGAGGTACCGGCGGAGCGGAACCTGAGTAACCTCATAGCCATGAGGGACCACCCCCACGGCAGGAAGCAGCTTCCCGACGTCTGGACCGGACGGGCCACCAACCGGGTCCAGTGGCTGCTCGCGCTCTTCGGCGCCGCCTGCATGGCGCTCGGTGTCAAACTGGCGGTCGACTCGCCGTGGACCGACGGCGACGCCCCGCTCGTGATGGCCGTCGTCGGCTGCATCGCGGCCGGACTCCTCGTCCTCTTCGGCACCCTCGCCTTCGTCCATGTCGCCCTGAAGGTCGACGAGGAGTGCCTGGAAGTGCGCTGCGGCCACATCGGCGTGCCGCGCCGCCGCATCCCCCTGTCCCACGTGGCAGGCGCCGACTTCGTGCCCCTCGTCACGCCGCGCCACTGGGGCGGCTGGGGCTACCGCTGGCGCCCGGAGAAGGGCACCGCGGTCGTCGTACGGCGCGGGGAGGGCCTGGTGCTCCGGCTGTGGGACGGCCACTCCCTGACGATCACCGTGGACGACGCCGAGGCGGCGGTCCGGGTGATCAGAGACCGGCTGCGGGCGCGGGCAGCGGGTTCGGCGCTCTGACGGGGCGGCCCCGGAGCGGGGTCCGCCGCCATCGCCGGCACCGGTGACCGGTTCCTTGGCGCTCGCCTGCTGGAGTGACCGGCTCACGGGCGCGTGGCCGCCGGGGTGGCCGGCTCCGCGCCGCTCACCCGTTCAGGTGGCCGGCTCCGCGCCGTCCGCCGGGCCGCTGCCCGGCCTCGGGGGTGGGGGTGTCCGCCAGGGGGCGGGCCGTGGCGAGTCCCGCCAGCAGTCCCGCGCCCACCGTCACCGCCGTGAAGCTGAGCGCGTTGCCCACGGCGGCGATCCCGGCCAGCGCGGTGAGCGCCGCGCCCGCGGTGAGCGCGACCGGCGTGGGGCGCGCCGTGCGCCACAGCGCGAAGAGCAGCCACCCGAAGACCGCCGCCAGCAGGAGGACGCCGACCAGGCCCTGCTCCGCCGCCTGCTGCCACAGCGCCGAGTGCGGTCTGCCGTCCGACGGCAGCGCCGCGTCCCGCGTACCGAAATCCCCGAAGCGCCCCGGCCCCACGCCCAGGCCGAGGTCTCCCCGTGCCAGCACCAGGGCGTCGTGCCAGAGCCGGATCCGGCCCCGGGTGAGCTGCGCCTCCACCCAGCCGGCGAGCCCGCCGGGCACCGTGCGGGCGGCGATCGCCCAGCTCAGGCCGCCGATCGCGAGCGCGGTCACCGCGAGTCCCGCGATGCCCACGCCGCAGCGGCGGATCCGCCCGGCGGCCAGCGACGCCAGTACGACGGCGGAAGCGGCGAGGAAACCGCTGGTCGAGCCGAGGGCGGCCGCGGTCACCGCGATGGCGGCGGCGAGCACGCGCAACCCCAGGCGCAGCACCGGCGAGGACGTGGCCCAGGCGGCGCAGCACGCGGCGCCCGCCGACAGCGTCAGGACGGCGGCGGTGGCCCCGGTGTGCCCCAGCGGCGCGGCGAACTGCGGGCCCGGAGCGAGATGCGGCACCGCCAGGGTCAGCGCCAGCCCCGCCAGCGCGCCGGCGGCGGGCGCCGCGACCGGCACCAGCGCACCGCCGATCCGGCCCGCGGCGTAGCCGGCGGCCAGGGCGAGGATCGCGAGCAGCACGCCCTCCGGCCTGCCGTCGTGCAGCGCGGCCGAGATGAGCGACCAGGCGGCGCAGGCCCCCAGCACCGCGACACCGGCCGCGTCAGAAACGTTTCGTCTGTCGCTGTCCTCGTCCGGACCTGCCGCAGACGCCATCCCCGTGAGACCCACCCAGCCCCCCGAACCCGGTCCCCCGACCGTGACCGGCCCCGGCCGCGCGGACCTGAACCGTGCGACTGGGGCTCGGGCTCACCGTAACCGCTGACCGTCGATTTGTGGACGTCCTGTGCAGGAGGGATGCGCGGGGAGCAGCCCCGGGGCCGCCCGGCACGGTCCGCGACGGTCCGCGGACGCGGCACGCGGGGGCACATCGTGCCCCCGCCGGTCGGCCGTGTCTCCGTCACGCGTCCGCGCACACGGTGCCGGGTGCTCCTCGCCGGCCGGTCTTACGGCCCGCGCCCGGCAGCCGTGTGTCCGGCGCAGGCGGATCACCGCCGACGGGGCCTGCGGCCGTTCCCGGCGGTTGGCGGGGCCGTGGGCTTCCTCACCTGCGCCGACCGCGCTGTCGGTGCCGAGGGCCCCCGCCGTACACTCCCGGAGTGACCGTCACCGCAACTTCCGTGGGCGAGTCGGACCAGCTGCCGCCGCAGACCGTGCCCGCCTCGCGCGCGGCACGGCTCGTGCGACGCCTCGGGCCGCCCCTCGCCGCCGCCCTCTTCGGAGTGCTGCTCTACGTCAGTTTCCCGCCGCGCACCCTGTGGTGGCTGGCCGTGCCCGCCTTCGCCGGCTTCGGCTGGGTCCTGCACGGCCGCAGCTGGAAGGCGGGCCTCGGCCTGGGCTACCTCTTCGGCCTCGGCTTCCTGCTGCCCCTGCTCGTGTGGACCGGAGTCGAGGTCGGCCCCGGCCCCTGGCTCGCCCTCGTCGTCATCGAGGCGGTCTTCGTCGCGCTGGTGGGCGCGGGCGTCGCCGCGGTCTCCCGGCTGCCCGGCCGGCCCCTGTGGGCGGCGGCGCTGTGGATCGCCGGCGAGGCGGCACGCGCGCGGGTGCCGTTCAAGGGCTTCCCCTGGGGCAAGATCGCGTTCGGTCAGGCCGACGGCGTCTTCCTGCCCCTCGCGGCGCTCGGCGGCACACCGGTCCTCGGCTTCGCGGTGGTGCTGTGCGGCTTCGGCCTGTACGAGGCCGTCCGGCTCCTCCTGGAGCGGCGCCGCACCGGCAGTGTGCGCCGGTCCGCCGCGGCCGTGGCGCTCCTGAGCGTCGCCGTGCCCGTGGCGGGCGCGCTGGCCGCCCGCCCCCTGGTGAGCGCCCGCGCGGAGAACGGCACGGCGACCGTCGCCGTCATCCAGGGCAACGTCCCGCGCGCGGGACTCGACTTCAACGCCCAGCGCAGGGCCGTACTGGACTACCACGCCCGGGAGACCGAGCGCCTCGCCGCAGCGGTCGACGCAGGCAAGGTCGCGCGCCCCGACTTCGTGCTGTGGCCGGAGAACTCCTCCGACATCGACCCCTTCGCCAACCCCGACGCCCGTGCCGTCATCGACAAGGCCGCCAAGGCCATCGGGGCGCCCATCTCCGTCGGCGGTGTCGTCGAACGGGACGGCAAGCTGCTCAACGAGCAGATCCTGTGGGACCCCGAGAAGGGGCCCGTCGACACCTACGACAAGCGGCAGATCCAGCCCTTCGGCGAGTACCTGCCCCTGCGCTCCCTCGTCGGCGCGATCAACGAGGAGTGGACCTCGATGGTCCGCAAGGACTTCAGCCGGGGCAGCGAGCCGGGCGTGTTCACCATGGACGGCGCCAAGGTCGGCCTGGTCACCTGCTACGAGTCGGCCTTCGACTGGGCGGTGCGCTCCGAGGTCGTCGACGGCGCCCAGATGATCTCCGTGCCCAGCAACAACGCGACCTTCGACCGCAGTGAGATGACCTACCAGCAGCTCGCGATGTCCCGCGTCCGCGCGGTGGAGCACAGCCGGACCGTCACCGTGCCGGTGACCAGCGGCGTCAGCGCGATCATCCTGCCGGACGGCACGATCACCCAGCGCACGGGGATGTTCGTGCCCGCCTCGCTCGTGCAGAAGGTCCCGCTGCGCTCCAGCCAGACCCCCGCCACCCGGCTTGGCATCCTGCCGGAGATCGCCCTGGTGCTCGTCGCGGCCGGCGGCCTCGGCTGGGCGGTCGCCTCGGGTCTGCGCGCGCGCCGCACCGGCGACGCGTAGCCGTCCTGCGCCCGCGTGGCGCCCCGGGCATCGGACCGGGGCGCCACGCGGGGGCCCGTTAGGGTCGTGGCCATGGCTACTCCTGACTTCATCCGCACGATCAGGGCCGCCGCCGGCCACCAGTTGCTGTGGCTTCCCGGCGTCAGCGCCGTCGTCCTCGACGACGGGGGGCGTGTCCTGCTCGGGCAGCGCGCCGACAACCTGCAGTGGGCCGTGATCAGCGGCATCCCCGACCCCGGCGAGCAGCCGGCGGCCTGCGCCGTGCGCGAGGTGTACGAGGAGACGGGGGTCCGCTGCGTCGCCGAGCGGATCGTCCTGGTCAAGTCCGGCGGTGAAGTCACCTATCCCAACGGCGACCAGTGCCAGTTCATGGACATCACCTTCCGCTGCCGGGCCGTCGACGGGGAGGCCCGTGTGAACGACGACGAGTCCCTCCAGGTGGGATGGTTCGCGATGGACGCCCTCCCGGAGATGAGCGAGCGGCAGATCTTCCGGATCAAGCAGGCACTGGCCGATGAACCCACGTGGTTCGAGCCTATGAGCCGAGGCTGAAGTATGGGCTGTGACCATATGTGGCCTGGGGATGACGCTGCCTAGGGTCGAGCCATGACCCCGCCCAGCATCCCTCCCGCCCAGGGCCCTCCCCTGCCCTCCCCGCTCGACCTGGGCGGCCGGACCGCCCTGGTCACCGGCGCCGCCGGCGGCATCGGCCGCGCCTGCGCACTGCGCCTGGCCGCCGCCGGGGCCAAGGTGAGAGCGGTCGACCGGGACGGGGCCGGGCTGGAATCGCTCGTTGAGCGGGCCCGAGGGCTCGCGGGCGCCGTCGAGCCCCAGGTTCTCGACCTCATGGACCTGGCCGCCGCCGAACTCGCCGCGGCCGGCACCGACGTCCTCGTCAACAACGCCGGGCTGCAACTGGTGCGCCCCATCCAGGAGTTCCCGCCGGAGGTCTTCCACACGGTGCTCACCGTGATGCTCGAAGCGCCGTTCCGGCTCATCCGTGGTGCCCTGCCCCATATGTATGGGCAGGGCTGGGGGCGGATTGTCAATGTGTCCTCCGTCCATGGGCTGCGCGCCTCCGCCTACAAGTCGGCCTATGTGGCCGCCAAACATGGTCTGGAAGGACTCTCCAAGACGGCGGCCCTGGAGGGCGCCGCCCACGGGGTCACCTCCAACTGTGTGAATCCCGCCTATGTGCGCACCCCACTGGTCGAGAAGCAGATCGCCGACCAGGCCCGCGCCCACGGCATCCCCGAGGAGCGCGTCCCGGCCGAGATCCTCCTCCAGGACAGCGCGGTCAAGCGGCTCCTCGAACCGGAGGAGGTCGCCGAGGCCGTGGCGTACCTGTGCAGCCCGCAGGCGTCGTTCGTCACGGGGACGTCGCTGACCCTCGACGGCGGCTGGACCGCGCACTGACCAGCCGCCCCCGACGCTCCGCGGCGGCCGGAACCCGAGTTGTCCACAGGGCTGACGAGGTGGTGCCGCGATGAGCAATCCTGTCGGCATGTCCCGCGATCAAGTCCAGCCCGCCCAGCGCTCCGCCACCGATGCCGGAGCGCCCCCGGTCAGCGCCGAGGCGCCGTTCCTGGAACTCCTGGCCCGGGGCGCGTCCGCCGACGCCTACGAGCAGCCGGTGCTGCTGGCACGGGCCGAGGGCCGCTCCGCGGAGCGGATCGCCGCTCTGGAACAGGCCAAGCTCCTCGCCCTGCGCGTGCGCGCGGAGCTGGAGGGCCGCCGCAGACGCGAGGCCGAGCTGTCCGCCCTGTTCGAGACGGCCCACGACCTGGCCGGACTGCGGGACCTGGACGCCGTCCTCCAGGCCATCGTGCAGCGCGCCCGCTCGCTGCTCGGCACGGACGTCGCCTATCTCAGCCTGAACGACCCGGAGCGGGGCGACACCTACATGCGGGTCACCGAGGGCTCGGTCGCCGCCCGTTTCCAGCAGTTGCGGCTCGGCATGGGGGAGGGCCTCGGCGGCCTGGTCGCCCAGACCGCCCGCCCCTACGTCACCGACGACTACTTCAAGGACGACCGCTTCCAGCACACCGTCAGCATCGACTCGGGCGTGCGCGACGAAGGACTTGTCGCCATCCTCGGGGTGCCGCTGACGCTGGGACACCATGTCATCGGCGTCCTGTTCGCGGCCGACCGGCGGGCCCGGGTCTTCGAGCGGGAGCAGATCGCCCTGCTCGGCTCCTTCGCCGCCCTGGCCGCCGCGGCCCTCGACACCGCGAACCTCCTCACCGAGACCCGCTCGGCCCTCGCCGACCTGGAACGGGCCAACGAGATCATCCGGGACCGCAGCGGAGTCATCGAGCGGGCCTCCGACGTCCACGACCGGCTCTCCTGGCTGGTCCTGCACGGCGGCGGGGTGCACGACGTGGCCGCCGCCGTCTCCGAAGTCCTCGACGGCACGGTCGAGTTCGCCGAGGCCGCCACCGTGCCCGCCGGCGCCCTCGAAGCCTCCCGCAGCGAGGGGCACGCGGTCCGCCACGAGGGTGACTGGATCGCCGCCGTCGTCGCGGGCGGCGAACTGCTCGGCGCGCTCGTCCTGCACGGCCACCCCGGCCTCGACCCCGTCGACCAGCGCACCCTGGAGCGCGCCGCCACCGTCACCTCCCTCCTGCTCCTCGCGCGGCGTTCCGCGGCCGAGGCCGAACAGCGCGTCCGCGGCGAGCTGCTGGACGACCTGCTCGACGCCCACGACCGCGACCCGCGGCTCCTGCGGGAGCGCGCCGCCCGGCTGCGCGCCGACCTCGACGCCACCCATGTCGTCCTGGCCGCCCGGCTGGAGGCCGTCCCGGCCGACGCCGACCAGGAGGCCGACGCCCGCCGACGCCTGTGGTCCGCGGCCTCCCACCTCGCGGCGACCCGGCACGGCCTGGCCGCGGCCCGCGACGGCGGCACGGTCCTGCTGCTGCCCCTCGACGCGGCCGACACCGCCACCGCCCTCGCCCGCCGCACCGCCCGGCACCTGGGCACCGCCGTCCACGAGGCGGTCACCGTCGGCGCCTCCGCCCCGGTGGAGGACCTGGCCGTCCACCCGGCCGCCGTCGCGGCCGCCTACGCCGAGGGCCTGCGGTGCCTGGAGGCCCTCAGACTGCTCGGCCGCCCCGGTGACGGCGCCGCCGCCGAGGACTTCGGATTCCTCGGGCTGCTGCTCGCCGGCGACCGCGACATCGCCGGCTTCGTCGACCGCACGATCGGCGAGGTCGTCGCCTACGACCGACGGCGCGGCACCGACCTGCTGCGCACCCTCGACGCCTACTTCGCCTGCGGGATGAGCCCGGCCCGCACCAAGGACGACCTGCACGTCCATGTGAACACCGTCGCCCAGCGCCTGGAGCGCGTCGGCCGGCTGCTCGGCGGCGACTGGCAGAGCCCCGCCCGCGCCCTGGAGATCCAACTGGCCCTCAGACTCCAGCGCTTGTCCGCACCCGTACAGCGCTGACCCCCGTACGCGCGGGCGTACGGGGGCCGGTGCGGACGGCGGAGCGGGTCACGCGATGGGCGCGTCCTGCGGCCGGGGCCGCGCGGGTACCGCGTCCGCGCCGGAGCCGAGGTCGGAGAGGTCCCGGTGGCGGGTCTCCTTCGCGAGGGCCACCGCGACGACGGTGAGCAGGGACGCGGCGATGACGTACAGGGCGATCGGCGTGGAACTGCCGTAGGCCGACAGCAGGGCGGTGGCGATCAGCGGCGCGGGCGCGCCGGCCGCGACCGAGGCGAACTGGGCTCCGATGGAGGCACCGGAGTAGCGCATCCGGGTCGCGAACATCTCCGAGAAGAAGGCTGCCTGGGGCGCGTACATGGCCCCGTGCAGCACCAGGCCCACGGTGACGGCGAGGAGCAGACTGCCGAAGCCGCCGGTGTCGATGAGCAGGAAGAACGGGAACATCCACAGCCCGACCCCGACCGCTCCGATCATGTACACCGGACGCCGGCCGACGCGGTCGGACAGCGCGCCCCACGCCGGGATGACCGCGAAGTGCACGGCCGAGGCGATGAGCACGGCGTTCAGGGCGGTCTGCTTGGAGACCCCGGCCGACGTGGTGGCGTAGACGAGGATGAAGGCGGTGATCACGTAGTAGCTGATGTTCTCCGCCATGCGCGCGCCCATCGCGATCAGCACGTCGCGCCAGTGGTGGCGCAGCACCGAGACCAGCGGCGGCTTCTCGGCCGCGGCGCCCGGGGCCGACCTTCGGGCCTCGGCCTGCGCCAACGCCTGCTTGAAGACCGGTGACTCATCGACAGAGAGACGTATCCACAGGCCGACGATCACCAGCACGCCGGAGAGCAGGAACGGGATGCGCCAGCCCCAGCTGACGAAGGCGCTGTCCGACAGGAGCGCCGTCAGCAGCGACAGCACGCCGGTCGCCAGGAGCTGGCCCGCGGGCGCGCCCGTCTGCGGCCACGACGCCCAGAATCCGCGCCGTCGCGCCTCCCCGTGCTCGGACACCAGCAGCACCGCGCCGCCCCACTCGCCGCCCAGCGCGAAGCCCTGCACCAGGCGCAGCACGGTCAGCAGCACGGGCGCCGCGCTGCCGATGGACGCGTGCGTCGGCAGGAGGCCGATCGCGAAGGTCGCCCCGCCCATCAGCAGCAGGCTCAGCACCAGCAGCTTCTTGCGGCCGAGGCGGTCGCCGTAGTGCCCGAAGACCAGGGCGCCCAGCGGGCGGGCCGCGAATCCGACCGCGTACGTGAGGAAGGACAGCAGGGTGCCGACGAGCGGGTCGGAGTCCGGGAAGAACAGCTTGTTGAAGACGAGGGCGGCGGCGGAGCCGTAGAGGAAGAAGTCGTACCACTCGATGGTGGTGCCGATGAGGCTGGCGGCGACGATGCGCTTCAGGTTGCCGGGCGTGGTGGGCGTCGGTGGAGCGGATGCTGCGGAGGCCATGTGCGCCACTTCCTCGTGTGCGGTGGGGACGGGTACGTGTCGGCACACCGTAGAAACACGCAGGTCAGGCGCACATGTGGCGGGGCAACATAGTTCTGGTGCAGTGTATGCGTGCTGAACCCATGCCTGGCTGTGCCGGAGGTTCCTCAACTGCTGGAACACGCCAAGCATGTGGTGTCCGAAAGCTGATGACGGGCCGTTCGATCGTCGCCCCCCGTCCCGCCCGGATACGATCTGCGCGATGAGCATCCGGCGCGAGGGATTCCGGGGCGCGCCGCTGGGCGCCGTCCCGCCGTTCGTGCTGCCCTGGGCGGTGCTGCTCGGCGTCCTGATGTGGGTGCTGCCCGTGTGCGTGCACGCCTCCGGCGGCTTCGTCACCTCCGTCGGCCCCCCGCAGGGCATGACCACCGCCCATGTGTCGACTGCTCATGTGTCGACTGCCCATGTGCCGACGACCTCTGTGTCGCCCGCGTACATGCCGGCCGCCCCGCCGGAGGGCGACGACACGTGCGCCGACGTCGGGCACTCCTCCGGCGACGAGCACTGCCGGCCCGCCGCCGACGCGGTGGCGACCACCGCCTCACCGGTGGACGTACCGCCGCCGCCCCCCGTGGGTCTGGCCGTCGCGGCCGGGACTCCGCGGGCCGTTCCGGCACGGGCCGCGCCCGCCGTCCTCCCGCGCGCCCCCGGTATCCATCAGCTCCAGGTGCAGCGGATCTAGGAGGGGCGCCCGCGCGGCCGGTCGGCGACCGCCCGCGCACGTCCCGTCCCACCTGCCCCGCGAAGCGCGGGAGCGGGCCCGTACTCACCGCACCACCGCGCACCGTGACGCGCGGTGGGGACAAGGACATGGAACATGGGGTCTACCCGAGCCAAACAGCAGCGCGCCGACCGCCGGGCGAAGATAGAGGAGATGCGTCGCGCCGAGGCGGCGCGCGAGCGCCGCAGCCGGATCATCACCTGGACGCTGAGCGGCGCCATCGTCGCCGGTGTCATCGGCGGCAGCTGGTGGTTCGTCCAGGACGCGCAGAACAAGAAGGAGGCCAAGCAGGCGGCGGCCGCGGCGCCCGTGAAGGGGGAGAAGACCTTCAAGGTGCCGGAGCGCAACCACGTCACCACGCCCGTCGACTACAAGATGTCCCCGGCGGCCGGCGGCAACCACAACCCCGCCTGGATGAACTGCAACGGCGACGTATACGCCAAGCAGGTCAACGAGACCAACGCCGTGCACTCCCTGGAGCACGGCGCGGTCTGGGTCACGTACACCGACAAGGCCACGGAGAAGGACGTCAACACCCTGAAGGAGCGGGTGAAGGCCACCCCGTACACGATGATCAGCCCCTTCGCCGAGCAGAGTTCGGCCGTCGCCCTGTCCGCCTGGGGCAAGCAGCTGAACGTCGACTCGGCCTCCGACCCGCGGGTGCAGAAGTTCCTGGACAAGTACGTCCAGGGGCGGCAGACCCCGGAGCCGGGCGCCGCGTGCACCGGGGGTCTGCCCGCATGAGCACCGGATTCAACCGCCGTACGCCCCTTCTGGTGGCCCTCGGCGCCGTCCTCGCGGTGGCGGCCGTCCTCGGTGTGTGGTGGCAGACCACACAGGGCACGGCCAACGCGGCCACGCCTGCCAGCAGTTCCCCGGAGGCCGGCTTCGCCCGGGACATGGCGGTCCACCACCAGCAGGCGGTGGAACTGTCGTTCATCGTGCGCGACCGCACGGACGACAAGGACGTGCGCAGGCTCGCCTACGACGTCATCAACACGCAGGCCAACCAGCGGGGCATGCTGCTGGGATGGCTGGAGAGCTGGGATCTGCCCAAGAGCTCCTCCGACGCGCCGATGACGTGGATGGGCCACGGCAACATGCCCCGGCCCAAGGACGGGGCCCTGATGCCCGGCATGGCCACCAACACGCAGCTGGACCAGTTGAGCAAGGCCAAGGGGAAGGCCGCCGAGATCATGTACCTGCAGTTGATGACCGCGCACCACAAGGGCGGGATCAACATGGCCCGCGGAGCGGTGCAGCGCGTCAGCGACGAGAAGGTCCGCCGCCTCGCGCAGACCATGGTCGACGGACAGCAGGCCGAGGTTGACCTGATGGCCGACATGCTCGCCCAGCGGGGAGCCAAGGCGGACGGCTGACCCGGTGCCCGGCCGGGCACGGACCCGGCCGGGCACCGGCGGTGCCCTCGGCCCGTGCGACCGCCGCGGCCTGCTACCAGCCGACGCGGTCGCAGCCGGTGCGGCCGGTGGCCTCGACCCGAAGGGTGCCGTGCGCGAAGCCGTGCCCCTCCCGCAGCAGTTCACCGGCCCTGTCCAGGACGGCCTGCCCGTCGTAGCCGTCGGACGTGACCAGGTGGGCCGTGGCCACGTGCATCCCCGAGGTCAGCGTCCACAGGTGCAGGTCGGTGCTGATGATGGTGAAGGAGACGGCGAGTCGCCACCGGTGCTGTCCTGAAGCGGGTGTGCCCGTCCCCTGGCTGTGACCGTGCCCGCTCATGGCAGCGTTTCCCCTCGTACGCCGGTGAGTGTCCACGACAGGGACGCACACGGGCCGAAGAGCGGGCAATGGCTGCACCGGAGCCCGTTGTCATGTTCTATTACAAGTCGCTGACCTGCGGAAACTCGGAGTGGGCCCGGGTGGCCGGGACGGAGTCCACCCGGACGGCGCCCGACCGGCACGGAGTCGGTACGCTGCCGGGAGCGCGCACGCACGCGGTTCGTGTCGCCGACCGTCCCCGACACCGCGACCGATTCCCCCGAAGGCCCCCGCCCCATGCGACCGCTCCGCCCGCCCGGCCCCGCCTCCCCGGCGTCCGGCGCGCTGCGCGGGCTGCGGGCCGGCGCCCTCGCGGTGCTGTGCGCGCTCCTGCCGTTCGGGTGGCACGTCCTGAGCCGGGGTCACGCCCCGCGCTGGGTCCTCGCCGCGGTGGTGACGGCCGTGGCCGTACCGGGTGCCGCCCTGCTGAACCGGCGCCGGCTGACCGACGCCCAGGCCGTCGGAGTGCTCCTGGCCGCGCAGTTCGCCGCGCACCTGGCGTGGGTGCTGCCCGGCGCGGGCCGCCCCGCCGCCACGGGTCCGCGGAGCCTCGCGCCC
>NZ_AGBF01000071.1 GCF_000225525.1 Streptomyces zinciresistens K42
CCGCCACGCCGGCCGGCACCCGCAGGGTCGTGGCGACCGGCGCGGCCTCGCGCACGTCGCGCACGTACGGCTCCAGGCCCCCGCCCAGTGCCGCGGCGCCCGCCCGGGTCGCCAGAGCGGCCGTGCGGTGCCGCGCCATCACCGTCTCGGCCCCGTCCGCCTCGATCCGCGCCAGGCAGGCTTCGAGCGCCAGCATCTCCAGCTGGGCCGGCGCGTGCGGCAGCACCGCGCGGCCGCCTTCGATCCAGCGCTCCTTCCAGTCCAGCAGCGACAGGTACGACCGCCGGGGCGCCCGCGGGTTCGCCGCCATCCGGGCCCATGCCCGCTCGCTCACCGACACCGCCGACACCCCGGCCGGGCCGCCCATCGCCTTCTGCGCCCCGATCACGCACAGGTCCACGCCCCACGCGTCCGTGAGCACCGGCTCGGCCCCGATCGACGCGACGGCGTCCAGGGAGAACAGCGCCCCGTGCTCGGCCGCGACCTCGCCGATCTCCGCGACGGGATTGGTGTTGCCGGTCGCCGCCTCCGCGTGCACCAGCGACACGAAGTCGATGCCGGGGTGCTCGGCGAACGCCCGCCGCACCCGCCGGGCGTCCACGGCCGTGTGGAAGGGCACCGCCAGATCGATCACGGTCGCCCCGCAGTCGCGCAGCCAGTCCCCGAAGGTCCGCCCGTACGGTCCGGTGATCACGTTCAGCGCCGTCGTACCGGGCCCGGCCGCCGCCCGGATCACCCCCTCCAGCGGCAGCAGCGCCTCACCCTGCATGATCACGACGTCCTGCGCGGTGCCGAGCAGCCGGGCCACCCGGTCCTCGATCGCGGCGAACCGGGCGGCGGTCAGCGGGGGCAGGTCCAGCAGGGGATGGGTCACGGCGGAACTCTCTTCGCTCTCGGCGCTCGGGCTCCGCGCTCCGGAGCCGACCCGAGGAGCGTAGTCGCGCGCCGGTCGGGGGACCCGGCACCCGGCAGATCGGGGCACTCACCTGCGTTCCCGACTTCTCAGGTCAAACAGGCTGTCGGCCATGGGTTTGATTTGAGGACCTCAAACTTCTCCTTATAATCGGAACCCACTGTTCCCTCACAGGAGGCTCTCCTTGAAGACGACCCTCGGGCGCCGGACCCGTGTTCTGGCCGCCACCACCGCGACGGCCGGGCTGGTCCTCGTGGCCGGCTGCACCTCCAGCGACGGCGGCGGCAGCGGCTCGAAGACCGCGGCCGGCGGTGTCGAACTCGTCAAGGCGGGCCGGCTCACCACCTGCACCCACCTGCCCTACCCGCCCTTCCAGTCGGAGATCGACGGCAAGGTGCAGGGCTTCGACGTCTCCCTGGTCGACCTGGTCGCCAAGAACCTCGGCGTGCAGCAGGCGATCGTCGACCAGCCCTTCGAGAACTTCAAGACCGGCGGCTCCCTCAACGCCGGCCAGTGCGACCTCGCCGCCGCCGGCATGACCATCACCGCGGAGCGCAAGAAGAACGTCGACTTCTCCGACCCGTACTTCGAGGCCACCCAGGCCGTGCTGGTCGACAAGAAGAGCGGCATCTCCTCCTTCGCCGCCCTCAAGGGCAAGAAGGTCGGCGCGCAGGCGCAGACCACCGGCGAGGACTACGCGAAGAGCAAGGGCCTCGACCCGGTGTCCTTCGACTCCTCCGACGCCGTCCTCAACGGCCTGCGCACCGGCCAGGTCCAGGCCGTCGTCATCGACTACCCGGTCGTGCGGGGCTGGCTGAAGGACAAGGCCAACGCGGCCGCCTTCCAGGTCGCCGAGCAGATCAACACCGGTGAGCAGTACGGCTTCACGGTGAAGAAGGGCAACACCAAGCTCCGCGAGGCGATCAACAAGGCGATCAGCGACGCCAAGTCGGACGGCACGTACAAGAAGCTGTACGAGAAGTGGATCGGCCCGTACGACCAGTCCGCCGCCTCCGCCTCGCCCGCCGCCTGACCCCCGTGTCCGACGCAACCGGCAACGGCACCGGGCTCGCACCCCGGCGCAAGGGCCTCACACGGCGCCAGAAGCGCAGCCTGTCCCGCGGCATCCAGTACGTCGTCTTCGTCGCGGCCGTGATCGCCTTCGCGGTCGCGGCCGACTGGGGCCGTCTGAAGAACCAGTTCGCCCAAGGGCCCATCGCCCGGGAGATGTTCCCGGACGTCATCACCCTGGCACTGAAGAACACCGTGCTCTACACGGTGTCCGGCTTCGCCGTCGGACTGGTGCTCGGCATGGTCGTCGCGCTGATGCGGCTGTCGTCGGTGGGGCCCTACCGCTGGCTCGCCGGCGTCTACATCGAGATCTTCCGCGGGCTGCCCGCCCTGCTGATCTTCATCTTCATCGGGGTGGCCGTCCCGCTGGCCTTCCCCGGCACGGAGATCATCGGCGGCACCTACGGCAAGGTCGCCCTCGCGCTCGGCCTCGTCGCCGCGGCGTACATGGCGGAGACGATCCGCGCCGGCATCCAGGCCGTGCCCAAGGGGCAGATGGAGGCGGCGCGTTCACTGGGCTTCTCGCCCGCCCGCGCCATGGTCTCGATCATCATCCCGCAGGCGTTCCGGATCATCCTGCCGCCGCTCACCAACGAACTGGTCCTGCTGTTCAAGGACTCCTCGCTGGTGCTCTTCCTCGGTGTCACGCTGCAGGAGCGCGAACTGTCCAAGTTCGGCCGCGACCTCGCCAGCCAGACCGCCAACTCCACGCCGATCCTGGTCGCGGGCCTCTGCTACCTGCTCATCACGATCCCGCTCGGCTTCGTCGTACGCCGTATGGAGGCGAAGGCCCAGGAGGCCGTGAAATGACCCGACCGGAGATCGAAGTCCGCGGCCTGCACAAGTCCTTCGGCGACAACGAGGTGCTGCGCGGCATCGACCTGGAGATCGGCCGCGGCGAGGTCGTCTGCGTGATCGGCCCGTCCGGCTCGGGCAAGTCCACGCTGCTGCGCTGCGTCAACCTCCTCGAAGAGCCCACCAAAGGCCAGGTGTTCGTCGGCGGCGCCGAACTCACCGACCCGGACGTCGACATCGACGCCGTACGCCGCCGTATCGGCATGGTCTTCCAGCAGTTCAACCTGTTCCCGCACCTCACGGTGGTGGAGAACCTCACGCTGCCCCAGCGCCGCGTCCTGCGGCGGGACAAGGCGACGGCGGCGAAGGTCGCCGCCGAGAACCTGGAGCGGGTGGGCCTCGCGGAGAAGGCGTCGGCCTACCCCGCCTCCCTCTCCGGCGGCCAGCAGCAGCGCGTCGCCATCGCCCGCGCCCTCGCCATGGGCCCCGCGGTGATGCTCTTCGACGAGCCCACCTCGGCGCTCGACCCCGAACTCGTCGGCGACGTCCTCGCCGTCATGCGCATGCTCGCCGACGAGGGCATGACGATGATGGTCGTCACCCATGAGATGACCTTCGCCCGCGAGGTCGCCGACCGGGTCGTCTTCATGGACGGCGGAGTGGTCGTCGAGGACGGCCGCCCCGAGGACGTCATCGGCAACCCCCGCAACGAACGCACCCGCCACTTCCTCTCCCGCCTCCTCGACCCGGCGATGGCCGAGGTCGAGGAGGAGAACCCGGCCCGACGGGGGGAGGGGGAGTAGCCGGTCACCGGTGGATCGCCACGGGGCGCGAGCCGACGGAGGGGTCGGTCCAGGACCGGGGCCCGGCCGCAGGGACGCCGCCCCCGCAGTCGCCGGTCCCCGTCCCCCTCGCCGTGAGCGCGACATCCCGGGGATCGGCTGCGTCCGCGTCCGCCGTGCCGCGTGGGAAGGCGCGTAGTGCGACAGTTGGCGCATCAGCGCCGGTCACTCCCTGATGCGCTTTCGCAACCGTGTACGGTTCCCGGGTGCGTGTCTTGCTCCGAGGGGGAGGGGCGTTGGATCTTCGGCATCAGACCTCGAACTTCGTCAACGCGTCCTGGTCGTTGGTGGATCTGCGTGACCTGATCTACGACATGCTGGGCCTGCTTTCTCTGCAACTCGGTGAGAACGGAGGGATGGCCGGTGATGGTGAGGCGGGCCGGGCCTTCGCCCTCGTGTACAGGGAAGCCGTGAAGACGGTCTACGACCAGTCGGGGTTCGCTCATCAAGTCATGGCCAACGGGGCGGGGGCTTTGCTCAAGTCGGCTGAGGCGTACCTGAAACAGGAGAGCCGGATTGCAGCCGACCTTCTGGGGCAGAGCCCTCAAGGGCCGGCGATCGGCGCGCAGCCGTCGGGCCCGGACTGCGCCCCGCGCGCGAGCCACAGTGCCGAGGATCTTCCCGAGGTCGTCGGGGAAACCAGTGGCGTCGACCGGTACCTGTTCAACGAGCGTTTTCTTGGGCAACCCGCCAAGTGCCGTGCTGTGGCGCAGATCTGGCGTTCCGCGGCCAAGATCCTTGAGGACGCGTACTGGGGCGCCGAGACAGCATGGAAGCGTGCGACCCTGGACGAGGTCGGCCAGACAGCCGATCGTGTGGAGGAGTTCTTCAGGAAGTTCGTCGGCAAGAACCCTCCGCCGAGTGAGGTCAGCGAGGATGAGACCCTCCTGGCGAATCTCCCGACCGCCTGCCGGATGATCGCCAACGCCTGCGACGCCTATGCCGGCCATATCGAGACTGCCAAGCAGCGGCTTCCGGTAGAGGAGACGTCCCCGGGCGACTTCCTCCTGCCCTGGCAGCAGCCCAGATTCGGTGGAGATGGTCGCGACGGGGGACTCGGTGAACTTGTCGCGGGAGACATGCGCATCGCCTCGCTGGGGAAGATCCCACCCGCCCTCGACAGTTCCAGAGGCCGGGTCAGGATGCCGCGGCCGGACAATGACAACATGCCGGGCCTGCCTCCGTTCCTGGCGCCCCTCATCCGAATCCCTGCCCTGATCCCGGTCGCCTACCGGCCGGCCGACGGGCCACGCGTTCAACCCATTCCTCCGGCCTCGCCACCCAACCCTCGCTTTCCTCAATTGACACCGAAGGAACGTGCGGGCTTCCAGACCTGGCTGAACTCCCTGCGTCAAGGAGATGTCTCCGGGGGCAGGCCGGCCGAAGTCGCCTATCAGAGGAGGGTGGCGGGCTACCCCGAGTACGAAGTGCGCATACCGCCCGGGTACAGCGTGCAGAGCACTTTGATGGTCGACGGGTTCCGGGAGAGCGACGGTATGGCCGTCGAAGCGAAGTACGTCAATAAGCCGGACCGGCGCTGCTACCGTTCCCTGGAGGAGCTCCGGGAGAATCACGCCACGGACAAGAAGGACTTTCTCTATCGCAGTGATCGTGACGAGCTCAAGAAGTATGCAGCCGCTCTCAATGATCCGCGCAACACGGAGATGCGCGGGGTTGAGACCGTCACGAACAATCAGGACTCCGTCCAGTACTGGCGCATCATGATGGCCGCTTACGGGGTCAAGGGCCAGGCACGCTACGTTCCGTGATCTGCTCCGCCACAGCCTCCTTCAGAAAGCACGCACCACGATGGAACCCGAAGAGATCGCAAAACTGCGTACCACGTACGTCTTCTCCCCGGCGGGGGGTGAGACCTGGGGGCTGACGTACGAGGGTCTCGTCGCCAAGCTCCGAGACAGGAGCCCCGAGGAGTACGTTCGCGTCGACGACGGTCTCGGGGGGCCGGTCACGGGCTCGTCGATGCACTTCGGGATCGCTCTGGGTGACGAGCGGCTGGACGGTATGGCGCTGATGTCCCCCGAGGGTCTGTCTGTGCGGGACTGCGCCGTCGGCTCCGCGGCCGTGTTCGCCCGTTGGCTCAGAGCGGAGGTCGTGCCGGAGGGCCTGGCCATCATGTTCAACACTTCGTGGGGGCTCGAAGACGGGCTCCCGGACGCGCTCGTCCCGGACGCCCCCCCTGCCCGGATCGCCAACGCGTTCGCGGAGCATCTCGTAGCGGCCGGTGACCTCTGAGCCGGGGACGGCGTCGTGGACGTGCGGGCGTGCTCGGGTGGCGGGGCCGCACCGCAGGGTGATGGGCCGACCAGGCCCTGCCTCGCCTGCGGTGCGACTTCTTCTCTAAGGTGCCCCGCATGAGCGAACGCGTGGTGCTGCACGTCAAGGGGCGGGTTCTTGCCGGGCCCGAGGACGTCCGGGACGGGCTGTGGGTCGTCGGCGGGCGGATCACCTACGACCGCCCCGCCGGCGCCCGCGACGTCCGCACCGTCGAGGGCTGGGCGCTGCCCGGTCTCGTGGACGCGCACTGCCATGTGGGCCTCGGCCCGCACGGCCCCGTCGACGACGCCACCGCCGAGCAGCAGGCCCTCGCCGACCGCGAGGTGGGCACCCTGCTGATCCGCGACGCGGGATCGCCCTCCGACACCCGCTGGGTCGACGACCGCGAGGACCTGCCGAGGATCATCCGGGCGGGCCGGCACATCGCCCGCACCCGCCGCTACATCCGCGGCTACGCCCACGAGATCGAACCCGGGGACCTGGTCGCGTACGTCGCCCGGGAGGCCCGGCGCGGTGACGGCTGGGTGAAGCTCGTCGGCGACTGGATCGACCGCGACCTCGGCGACCTCGCGCCGGCCTGGCCGCGCGAGGCGGTCGAGGCGGGCATCGCCGAGGCCCACCGGCTGGGCGCCCGGGTCACCGCGCACTGCTTCGCCGAGGACTCCCTGAGGGACCTCGTCGAGGCCGGTATCGACTGCGTCGAGCACGCCACCGGACTGACCGAGGACCTGATCCCGCTGTTCGCCTCCCGGGGCGTGGCCATCGTGCCGACCCTGGTCAACATCGCGACCTTCCCCGCCCTCGCCGACGGCGGCGCGGCCAAGTACCCGCGCTGGTCGGCCCATATGCGCCGGCTCCATGAACGCCGCTACGACACCGTGCGCTCCGCCCACGACGCCGGCATCCCGGTCTTCGTCGGCACCGACGCCGGCGGCACCCTCCCGCACGGCCTGGTGGCCGCCGAGGTCGCCGAGCTGGTCACCGCCGGCCTCCCGGCCACCGAGGCCCTCGCCGCGGCGAGCTGGGCGGCCCGCGCCTGGCTCGGGCGCCCCGGACTGGAGGAGGGCGCCCCGGCCGACCTGGTCGTCTACGGCTCCGACCCGCGCGAGGACGTCGGCGTCCTCGCCGCCCCCCGCCGGACCGTGCTGCGCGGACGGGTCGTCGGATAGGACCCCGCCGATCGGCCACCGCGGGGCTCCTGCGGCAGCCGCCGACGGCTCCCGCGGCGTCCGCGTTCGCCCCGTCGCGGACGGACGTCTGCACCGGGCCGGCCCCGCTCACACCGTGTGACGGTGCCGGTCCGGCGCTTCCGGCGGCTCCCCGCGTACGCCGACGCGCCCGCGCGCGCTCGCACGGGAGGGGGTACCGGGGCGACTTCGAGGAACATCCGTACCCGACAATTCGAAAAGATTCACGACAAAGTCACGTTGGAGTGAAGTGGCGCCGGAAGGCTGACGGTTCACTCTCGGTGCGCGAGTCTTGCCGGGTCCCGAGCATGTCTCCTCTGGGGGTCCCACCTTGAACGGCAAGAACTTCCGCCTGCCCGCACGCGCTCTGGCCGCCGCGGCGGCCACCGCCCTGGCCGCCGGTCCCGCGGTCCTCGGCGCGGCCGGCACCGCCCACGCCACCGGCGACGGCCGCGCGAGCGCCGCGGTCCTGCGCACCGGGCTCGACGTCTCCCTGCTCGACAAGACCGTGAACGTCCCGCTCGCGGTCGCCCTCAACGAGGTGCAGGCGCCCCGCAGCGCCGGGAAGACCGCGCTGACGGCCGAGTTGAACGGCGTCGACGGCGGCCGCCCCTTCAGCGTGCTGAAGGCCGAGGCCGCCACGTCGACGGCGACCGTCGCGGACGGCAGGGCCGAGGGCTTCAGCCGGCTCGCCCGCGCCGAGGTCCACCTCCCCGGTCTGCCCCTGCTGTCGCTGATCGAGGTCGGCCAGGTCACCTCCCGGGCGACCTGCGCGACGGGGAAGACCCCCACCGCCTCCTCCAACCTGCTGGGCGACGTCACCGTCCTCGGCAAGAAGGTCACCCTCACCGCGGGCGGCACGACCGAGGTCGCGGTGCCCGGTGTGGGCGAGGTGCGCCTCGACTACTCCACGACGCGGCAGACCTCCCGCACGGCCGCCGCCACCGCCCTGCGGCTCAAGGTCGCCGTCAACCCGCTGAACCTGAACGTGGCCCAGGTCGAGGGCACCCTCACCCTCGCGGAGGCGACCTGCGAGACCCCGCCCCCGCCCGCGTCCCGCAAGCCGCAGGCCCGGCCGGCGGGCGACGTGGAGCCGCAGGGCGGGTCCGCCGACCAGGGCCTCGCGGAGACCGGCGGCAACCCCGTGACCCCGTACATCGCGGGCGGCGCGCTCGTCCTGCTCCTCGCGGGCGGGGGAGCGGTCGCGGTCTCCCGCCGCGGCAGGAGCTGACCGGGGCCGGGGAGCGAGCGGCCCCCGCTCCCCGGCTCACGCCAGGGCCCGCTCCAGCGCCCTGAGGAACCCGTCGGCCGTGCCCCGGTCCCGTACGGCCAGCCGCAGCCACCGCTCGTCCAGGCCCGGGAAGGTGTCCCCGCGCCGTACCGCGTAGCCGAGGCCGCGCAGCCGCCGGCGCACCCGCGCCGCCCCCGGCAGCCGTACGAGGACGAACGGGCCCTCGGCCGGCCCGGCGACCCGCACCCCCGCGGACGCGAACTCCTCCAGCCCGGCCACGAGATGGGCCCGGTCCGCGGCGAGACCGCGCGCCGCGTCCGCGGCCTCCGCCAGGGCCCGCGGCGACACGCACGCCTCGGCCGCGGCGAGCGCGGGCGTGGACACCGGCCACAGCGGCTGGGCCCGCTCCAGCGCGGCGACCGTCCCGGGCGCGGCCAGGACGTAGCCGATGCGCAGCCCCGCCAGCCCCCAGGTCTTGGTCAGGCTGCGCAGCACCACCAGTCCCGGCACGTCCGTCCGCCCCGCCAGCGCCTCACGCTCGTCCGGCACCGCGTCCATGAACGCCTCGTCCACCACCAGCGTCCGCCCGGGGCGGGCCAGTCGGGTGATCGCGGCGGCCGGATGCAGCACCGACGTCGGGTTCGTGGGGTTGCCGATCACCACCAGGTCGGCGTCCTCGGGGACGGCCGCGGCGTCGAGCCGGAAGCCGTCCTCCTCCCGCAGCAGCACCCGCGCCACCTCGTGCCCGGCGTCCCGCAGGGCCGCCTCCGGCTCGGTGAACTGCGGATGCACCACGGCCGGCCGCCGCACCTCCAGGGCGCGGGCCAGCAGTACGAACGCCTCCGCCGCCCCCGCCGTCAGCAGCACCCGCTCCACCGGCAGCCCGTGCCGGGCGGCCACCGCGGCCCGCGCGGCCCGGCCGTCGGGATACGCCGCGAGCGAGTCCAGCGCGCTCGCGAGGCGCGCGCGCAGCCAGGCCGGAGGCGTGCCGGCGCGGACGTTCACGGCGAGGTCGACCAGCTCCGCGCCGCCGTCCCGGACCTCCGCGTCGCCGTGGTGGCGCAGATCGTGCGCGTCAGTGCGCATGGGAGTGGCTGCCGTGGTGGTGCCCGTGGTGGTGGTCCCCGTCGTCGTCGGGGTGGAAGTGCGGCTGCTGCGGCATGCCCACCTTGTCCTCGAAGCCGGGCAGTGCGATCCGGTACACGCACGTGTCGCAGTTCATCCGCAGATCGCCGCGCACCGCCTCCGCGTAGCGCTCCATCACCAGGTCGAGCAGCTCCGGCTCCGGCCCGATGACGCCGGCCGCGCGCACGTCGGCCTCCGGGTGCGCCGCCGCCCAGCCCTCCGTCTGCTGCCGCACCCGCTCCGGCAGGACGCCGGTGAACAGGAAGTAGGGCAGCACCACGATCCGGCGCGCCCCGAGCCGCAGGCAGCGGTCCAGGCCGCTCGGCACGTCGGGCGCCGCCAGCGACACGAACGCCGTCTCCACGCCCGCGTAGCCGCGCCCCTCCCACAGCAGCCGCGCCGCCTTGTGCACCTCGGCGTTGGCGTCCGGGTCGGTCGAGCCGCGGCCGACCAGCAGCACGGTGACGTCGGCCCGGTCGCCGGGCGCGCGTCCCGCCGGGCCGAGCGCCTCGTCCAGCCGCCGCTCCAGCACGTCCAGCAGCGCCGGGTGCGGTCCGAGGGGACGGCCGTAGGTGTACGAGATGCCCGCGTGCCGCTCCTTCTCGCGGGCCAGCGCCGCCGGGATGTCGCCCTTGGCGTGCCCGGCGGACACCAGCATCAGCGGGACCGCGGCGAACCGCCTGACGCCCCGCTCGACGAGTTCGGCGACGGCCTCGCCCAGCGGCGGCGGGGACAGCTCGATGAAGCCGCCCGCGACGGGCAGTTCGGGGTGGCGGCGGCCCAGCGCGCGCACGAAGTCCCGGAACGCCTCGGCCCCGGCGTCGTCCCGGGTGCCGTGGCCGGCGATGAGCAGGGCGGGCGGCGGCGTGGTCACGATGTCTCCTCGGAACGCGGAACGGGGTGGTACAGCAGGGCGTTGAGCGCGGCGGAGGCCACGGCCGAGCCGCCCTTCTCGGACACGTTGCTCACGGCGGGCAGCCCGCTCGCGCGCAGCGCGGCCTTGGACTCGACCGCGCCGACGAAGCCGACCGGCAGGCCGATCACCAGCGCGGGGGCGGCGTCCAGGGTCAGCAGCTCCTCCAGCGCGGTCGGCGCGTTGCCGATCACCCAGAGGGCGCCGGGGCCCACCTGCTCGTACGCGAGCCGCACGGCGTGCGCCGAACGCGTCAGCCCCGCGGCGGCCACGGCGTCGCGCAGCCGGCACACGGTCGGGTGCCGGGTGATGCCGGCGGCGACCATCTCGACGTCCGCGACGACGGGCGCCCCGGAGTGCAGCGCCGTGTGCGCCCGCGCCAACTCGCCCTCGTCCAGGACGAGATCGTCCGCGTAGCCGAGGTCGGCCGCGGAGTGCACGACCCGCTCCACGACGGCCCGGCTCAGCGGCGGCAGGTGCGTGGTGTCCAGGCGGGCGCGCATCCGCCGGTAGGACTCCTCCTCGATGGGGTGGACGACGCGGTTCACCGGGCCCCCTCCTGCCAGCGGTAGCCGCGCGGCGTCACCATGCGGCCCGCGATGTCACGGGTCGCGGTGTTGCCCACCGTCACGACGGTCATCATGTCGACCGTCGCCGGGTCCAGCGCCTCCAGGGTGGTGAGCCGGACCGACTCGTCCGGGCGTGAGACGTTGCGCACGACACCGACCGGCGTCGCGGGCGCGCGGTGCCCGGCCAGGACCGCGAGGGCCCCCGGCAGCTGCCAGTCCCGGCCGCGCGAGCGCGGGTTGTAGAAGGTGACCACCAGGTCCGCCTCGGCCGCCGCCCGCACCCGCCGTTCGATGACCTCCCACGGTGTGTGCAGGTCGGACAGGCTGATGGACACGTGGTCGTGCCCGAGGGGGGCGCCGAGGACGGCCGCCGCCGCCAGGGCCGCGGTCACCCCGGGGACACCGATCACGTCGATGTCGTCGGACGCCTCCGCGAGCGCCGGGGAGGCCATCGCGTACACGCCCGCGTCGCCGCTGCCGATCAGGGCGACGGCCCGGCCCCCGCGGGCCTCCTCGACCGCGGTGCGCGCCCGCTCCTCCTCGGCGCCGAGCCCCGATTCCAGGACCCGGGTGCCGGGGCGCAGCAGGTCGCGGATCTGGTCCACGTACTGGTCGAGGCCGACCAGCACCGAGGCCCGCCGCAGCTCCGCCTTGGCGCGGGGCGTCAGCAGGTCGCGCGCGCCGGGACCGAGCCCGACCACCGCGAGCCGGCCGCGCCCCGGCCGCCGTACGACGGCGCAGGTCGCCATGGCCGGCCGGCCGTCCGCGCGCCGCGACTTCCGCTTGGGGACGAGGAGTTCACCGCCGCCCGCCAGCGCGGCGGCCTCGGCCACCGAGGGCGTGCCGACGGCGGCGAGGGGCGCGTCGGAGGGGTTGGGGACCGCGACGGCGGCCAGCGCCGGGGCGGGGTGGGTGACCAGCGGGACGCCGAGCCGGGCCGCCGCCCCGACGAGCCCCGGCTCGGCCGACTTGGCGTCCACGGTGGCCAGTTCGGCGACGGACGCCGCGCTCAGGCCCGCCTCGGCGAGGGCGTCGCCGACCAGCGCGAGCACCTCGTCCACCGGGACGCCGGCCGAGGCGCCCACGCCCACCACCAGGGTCGGCGGGCGCAGCACGGCCTCGTGCCGGGCCGGTTCGGTGAGCCGGTCCGTCACCCGGAGCGTGTACGCCCCCTCGGGGCCCGTCCGCAGCGGCGGCAGCGGCCAGTTCACCTCGGCCCGCAGCGCCACCGGCTCGCCGTCGAGCAACGCGCGCGACACTCCGGCGACATCGCCCTCCACGGGCAGGCCGAGCGTGTCGAGACCGGGGATGCCGACGGCGTCCGTGGCCGTGGTCACCACGGGTTCGGCGCCCAGCAACTCACCGATCTCGCGGGCCAGTTCGTTGGCGCCGCCGCCGTGCCCGCCGACCAGCGGCACGGCGAACCGGCCGGCCTCGTCGACGCACACCACCCCGGGGTCGGCCGCCTTGTCGCCGAGCAGCGGGGCGACGAGCCGGACGACGGCACCCGCGGCCAGGAAGCACACCAGCTGCTCGCACTCCGCGAACGCCCGCCGCACACCGTCCCCCACGGGCCCGTCGTAGACCCGCACCCGGTCCGGCCACGCCGCGGCCAGCCGGTCGCGTGCCGCCGCCCCCGCCGCGGTGGCGGAAATGAGGCCGATCACTGGACAACTCCCTTACGTTCCAGGGGCTTTCTGACGCCCCACAGCAGGAATACCGGATTGGCCGCCGCGAGCCGGGAGACATCGCCGGGCAGCGGGGCGAGCCGCGAGGACTGCAACAGCACCCCGTCGCAGTCGAGTCCGGCGGCGGTCAGCGCGTCCCGCGCGGCCGGCACCCGGTCCATTGCCGCCACGGCGACGACGACCGTCCGCCGGGCGCGCCGCGCGCACGCGGTGACGACGGCGGGCAGCTCCCGGCCGCCGCCCCCGACGAACACGGCGTCCGGGTCGTCGAGGTCCGCCAGGACGTCCGGCGCCACCCCGTGCACGGTGTGCACGTCGACGCCGTGCGCGGCGGCGTTGGCGCGGATCCGCCCGATGCCGTCCGGTGTCTTCTCGACCGCCGTGACGGCGGCGCCGAGCCGCGCGCACTCCACGGCCACCGAGCCGGACCCCGCCCCCACGTCCCACACGAGATCGCCGAGCCGGGGCCCGAGCCGGGCCAGCGCCAGCGCCCGCACCTCGAACTTGGTGATCATCGAGTCGCGGTGCGTGAACGCGCTCTCCTGGAGCGCCCACCCGGCGGGCCCCACGGCCGGACCCGCGACCGTGCGCACCGGCCCGCGCGCCCGCGCCCCGTCCAGGCACAGCACCACGTTCACCGAAGGCCCCCAGTCCCGGCCGGCCGCCTGCGCGGGCGTCACCCGCTCCACGCGCTCGTCCGCGGAGCCCAGCGCGGAGGCGACGAGCAGCACCCGTGTCCCGCTCCCGCGCGCCAGCGCCGCGCCGAGCTCGGCGGGACCGGCCCCCGGGCCGGTCAGCACCGCCACCTTCGGATGCGCCCGGCAGACGTTGACCGCGGTCCGCAGCGCACGCCCGTGCGCGCTGACGACGACCGCGTCGTCCCACGTCAGCCCGGCGCGGGCGAACGCCGACGCCACCGAGGACACCCCCGGCAGCACCCGCAGCCGCTCGGGGCCGAACCGCTCGGCCAGCACCCGCACGATCCCGAAGAACCCCGGGTCCCCGGAGGCCAGCACGACCACCCGCCGGTCCTCGTCCACATACCGGGCGACGGTGTCCAGGGCCGGGCCCAGCGCGCCGAGCGCGACCCGCTCCACGCCGTCGGCCCCGGGTACGGCGTCCAGGTGCCGCCGTCCGCCCACGAGCAGTTCCGCCCCCGCGAGGACGTCCTCGGGCGGCGGCGCCCCCGTCCCCGTACCGACGACCGTGATCACGTCGAGGCCCCGTGCGCGCGCAGTGCTCTGCGCGCCTCGGGGTCGGCCTTGCGGTACCCGTGGAAGTGGCCGGGGTGGTAGAGGTGCGAGCGGGTGCCCGTGGCCGCCAGGGCCGGGCCGACCAGGAACAGGGTGTGCTTCCAGAGCCGGTGCTCCTTCACGGTCTCCTCCAGCGTCCCGATCGTGCAGCGCACCACCAGCTCCTCCGGCCAGGTCGCCTGGTGGGCGACCACCACCGGGGTGGAGGTCGGGTAGCCGCCCTCCAGCAGCTCGCGCACCAGCTGACCGCTGCGGGCCGCCGAGAGGAAGATCGCCATCGTGGTGCCGTGCCGGGCGAACTCCCGCACCTCCTCGCCGGGCGGCATCGGCGTCTTGCCGCCGCCGAGCCGGGTGAGCACGACGGACTGCGCGACCTCCGGGATCGTCAGCTCGCGCCCCGCCAGCGCCGCGACCGCCGAGAACGCGGACACCCCGGGCACGATCTCGGTGGCGACGCCCAGCTCGGCGCACCGGTCGAGCTGCTCCTGCGTACCGCCCCACAGCGCGGGGTCGCCGGAGTGCACGCGCGCCACCTTCAGGCCCCGGGCGCGGGCCCGCTCGTAGACGGCGACGACGTCCTCCAGGGACATGCCCGCCGAGTCGAGTATCTCGGCGTCCGCGCGGGCGTGTTCGAGGACCTCGGCCTGGACCAGGCTGGCCGCCCAGATCACGACGTCGGCCTCGGCGATGGCGCGCGCGGCGCGGAACGTCAGCAGATCGGCGGCGCCGGGGCCGGCACCGACGAAGGTCACCTTGCCGGCGGGGGTCTCGGCCATGGGGGTGGGGTCCTCTCCTACAGGGATGAACGGGGGTCGGGATCGGGGGCGCCGCAGGGGGCTCAGAGCTTGCCGCCCCGGCCGCCCTCACGGCGGGCGGGGGCGATGAGCGTCGACAGGTAGGGCAGCGGGGCCGAGTCGAGGTCCGCGGCGGGCCGGATGGACTCCTCCGGCAGACCCAGCGCCGACCCCCACACCGCGCCGTCGAGCCGCCCGGTCTCCCGCAGCGCCTCGGCGACCTCGCGCGCCTGCCGCCCGAACTTGTACGCGACGACCGTCCCCGGCCCGGCGAGGGCCTCCTTGAGCACGGTCGCGCCCGCGGTCACCGGCACCAGCGTCAGGGGTTCCGTCCCCTCGGTGAGCACCGCGCCCGACCGGGCGGCGAGGTCCTGCATGGCGGTGATGCCGGGGACCGTCTCGACGGCGGTGCCCGGCACCGCGGCCGCGACGGTCTGGGCGAGATAGGTGAACGTGGAGTAGACGTTCGGGTCGCCGATGGTGGCGAAGGCGACCGTGCCGTGCTGCCGCAGCAGCGCCGCGACCCGCTCGCCCGCCGCGTCCCAGGCGGCCTCGCGCCGGGACCGGTCGGTCCGCTCGTTCAGCGCGAACACCACCCGCAGGACCTTCTCCGCGGGCACGTAGTGCAGCACCGTCGCCTCGGCCCGCCCGCGCTCCCCGGTGTCCATCACGGGCACCACGACGACGTCGGCCGCCCGCAGCGCGTTGACGCCCTTGACGGTCACCAGCTCCGGATCGCCGGGACCGACCCCGACCCCGATCAGCCTGCTGTTCATGACGTCCGGCACCTCTCCACGAACCGACGGGCGACACCGGGCTCGGCGGCCCAGTGCGTGTGCAGATAACTCGCGTGCACGCCCTGCTGTACGAAACCCTCGACGCGCCGCGCGGGCGCGACCACCCCCCAGGCCGGCGCCGCCCCCGCGCCCGGCTCGATCACGGTCCGGTGGAACTCGTGCGCCCGCATCCGCGTCCCGGCGGCGGCCAGGGAGCTGTCGCCGACGGCGACGGCGTCCCGGTAGCCGAGCGTCAGCCGCTCGCCCATCCGCGCGTCCGCGTCCAGCACCCCGCACATGGGCTGCCCGTCCAGCGCGCGGCACAGATAGAGCAGCCCCGCGCACTCGGCGGCGACGGGGGCGCCGGACCCGGCGAGGGCGGCGACCTCCTTGCGCAGCCGCTCGTTGGCCGACAGCTCGGGCGCGTACACCTCGGGGAACCCGCCGCCGACGACCAACCCGCCCGTACCCTCGGGCAGTTGCTCGTCCCGCAGCGGATCGAAGGGGACGACCTCGGCGCCCGCGGCGGTGAGCAGCTCGCCGTGCTCGGCGTAGGAGAACGTGAACGCGGGACCCGAGGCGACGGCGACGCGCCGCCGGGCGCCGCCGACCGCGGGCGGGGGCTCCCAGGGCTCGCACGCGAGGGAGCCCGCGCTGCGCGCCAGCGCCTCCAGCGCCGCCAGGTCGCAGCCGGAGCGGACCTGCTCGGCCATCGCGGCGACCGCGTCCACGGCGTCCGCCCGCCGCTCGGCGACCGGCACCAGGCCCAGATGCCGCGACGGCGTGTCCACCCGGGCCACCCGCCGCAGCGCCCCCAGCACCGGCACCCCCGCCGACTCCAGTGCCTCCCGCAGCAGTTCCTCGTGCCGGTCCGAGGCGACCTTGTTCAGGATCACGCCCCCGACCCGCACCCGCGGGTCCCAGGAGGCGAACCCGTGCACCAGCGCCGCCACCGACCGGGACTGCGAGGAGGCGTCCACGACCAGCACCACCGGCGCCCCCAGCAGCCGCGCCACCTGGGCGGTGGAGGCCAGTTCGCCCTCCCCGGCGGCCCCGTCGTACAGCCCCATCACGCCCTCGACGACCGCGATGTCGCAGCCGCGCGCCCCGTTGAGGAACAGCGGGCCGATCAGCTCCGGCCCGCACAGGTACGCGTCGAGGTTGCGCCCCGTGCGCCCGGTGGCGAGCGCGTGGTAGCCGGGGTCGATGTAGTCCGGGCCCACCTTGTGCGGGGACACGGCGAGCCCCCGCGCGGCGAACGCGGCCATCAGCCCGGTGGCGACGGTGGTCTTGCCGCTGCCGGAGGACGGCGCGGCGACGACCAGCCGGGGGACGGACCCGCTCACCACTCGATGCCCCTCTGCCCCTTCTGGCCGGCGTCCATCGGGTGCTTGACCTTGGACATGTCGGTCACCAGGTCGGCGTGGTCGACCAGCGCCCGCGGCGCGTTGCGACCGGTGATCACGACGTGCTGGGTGCCGGGCCGGGCGCGCAGCACCTCCACCACCTCGTCGGTGTCGACCCAGCCCCAGTGCAGCGGGTACGCGAACTCGTCGAGCACGTACAGCCGGTACGTCTCGGCCGCCAGATCCCGCTTCACCTGCTCCCAGCCCTCGCGGGCCTTGTCCTCGTTGTCCGTCTGCGCGTCGCGCTGCACCCAGGACCAGCCCTCGCCCATCTTGTGCCAGTCGACGGACCCGCCCTCGCCGGAGGCGCCGAGGACCCGCAGCGCGTTCTCCTCGCCGACCTTCCACTTGGCCGACTTCACGAACTGGAACACCCCGATCGGCCAGCCCTGGTTCCAGGCCCGCAGCGCCAGCCCGAAGGCGGCGGTGGACTTGCCCTTGCCGACGCCGGTGTGCACGACCACGAGCGGCCGGTTGCGCCGCTGACGCGTCGTCAGCCCGTCGTCCGGCACCACACTCGGCTGCCCCTGCGGCACTACGCGGCCCTCCCCTGCACGTCCTTCACCAGCGCGGCGATCGAGTCCGCCCGCAACTCCTCCAACGTCACCGCCGTACCGCCCAGTTCACCCGCGAGCCGCCCCGCGAGCCCCAGCCGCACCGGCCCGGACTCGCAGTCCACGACCACACTGGCCACGTCCCCGGCCGCGAACAGCCGGGCCGCCCGCCCCGCGAGCGCGACTGGCTCCGGACCGCCCGTGGCCCGCCCGTCGGTCACCACGACCACCAGCGCCCGCCGGGCGGGATCGCGCAGCCGCTCCACCCGCAGCACCTCGTGGGCCTTGAGCAGCCCGGCCGCCAGCGGGGTGCGCCCGCCGGTCGGCAGCGACTCCAGCCGGACCGCCGCCGCGTCCACCGACGACGTCGGCGGCAGCGCCACGTCCGCGGCCGTCCCGCGGAACGTCACCAGCCCCACCTTGTCCCGCCGCTGATAGGCGTCCAGCAGCAGCGACAGCACGGCGCCCTTGACCGCGCCCATCCGCTGCCGTGCCGCCATCGACCCGGAGGCGTCCACCACGAACAGCACGAGATTGCCCTCGCGGCCCTCCCGCACGGCCTGGCGCAGATCGTCCCGGCGCACCACGAGACCGCGCCCCGCCCGCCCCCGGGCCCGCTGATGCGGCGCCGCCGCCTGCACGGTGGCCGCCAGATGCAGCTTGGTCAGCGCGCCCCGGGGCCGGCGCGCCCCGGTGGTGCGCCCGTGCTCGGTCCTGGCCCGCGAGCGCCGGCCCGCGGCACCCTCACCGACGCCCGGCACGCTCAGCACCTTCGTGCGGAACGGCTCGGACGCCCGCGCGGGCGTGCGCTCCCCGGCGCCCGAGGTCTGCGGCTCGCCGTCGTCACCGGCCTCCGGGCGCGCGGCGGAGCCCCCGCCGTCCTGCGGGCCCTCGGCCGGCGGCTGCCCGCCACCGCCGTCGGGTCCGCCGGGCCCGGGGTCCGGATCGGGGTCGTCGTCCTCGGACCCGCCGAACTCCTCCAGGGTCTCGTCGAGCCGGTCCTCGTCCAGACCGGGCGCGTCGAAGGGGTTGCGGCGCCTGCGGTGCGGCAGCGCGAGCAGCGCCGCCTGCCGCACGTCCTCGGCGAGCACGCCGGTCCGCCCGGCCCACGCGGCCAGCGCGGTCGCCGTACGGGCCATCACGATGTCGGCCCGCATCCCGTCCACCTCGAAGGCGGCACAGGTCGCCGCGATCTGCCGCAGCGCCCCGTCGCCCAGCCGCACCGACGGCAGCAGCTCCCGCGCGGCGACGACGCGCTGCCGTACGGCACGCTCCTCGTCCGCCCACCGGGCGGCGAAGGCGTCCGGGCCGTCGTCGTAGGCGAGGCGCCGCCGTACGACCTCCACCCGCTGGTCCGGCTCGCGCGAGGCCGCCACCTCGACGGTCAGCCCGAACCGGTCGAGCAGCTGCGGCCGCAGCTCGCCCTCCTCGGGGTTCATCGTGCCGACGAGCAGGAACCGGGCGGCGTGCCGCACCGACACGCCCTCGCGCTCGACGTACGAGGCGCCCATGGCCGCCGCGTCCAGCAGCAGGTCGACCAGGTGGTCGTGCAGGAGGTTGACCTCGTCGACGTACAGGATTCCGCGGTGGGCGTCGGCGAGCAGGCCCGGCTCGAACGCCTTCACGCCCTCGGCCAGGGCCCGTTCGATGTCCAGCGCGCCCACCAGCCGGTCCTCGGAGGCGCCGACCGGCAGCTCCACCATGCGGGCCGGCCGGTGCGCGCCCGGCCCGCCGTCCTCGTGCGGGCCGTCGGGACAGGCCGGGTCGGGCGCGCCCGGGTCACAGGAGAAGCGGCAGCCGGCCACCACCGGCACCGCGGGCAGCAGCGCCGAAAGGGCCCGCACCGCCGTCGACTTGGCGGTGCCCTTCTCACCGCGCACCAGCACGCCGCCGACCGCCGGTGACACGGCGTTCAGCAGCAGCGCGAGCCGCAGGTCGTCCTGGCCGACCACGGCCGTGAAAGGGAAGGGGGTGCTCACTTCTCGTCGCCCTCCAGGTCGCCTTCGAGTTCGAGGTAGGTGGCGCGCAGCCGCTCCAGCGTGTCCGCGTCCGGCTCGGCCCACAAGCCGCGCTCGGCCGCCTCCAGGAGCCGCTCGGTGATGCCGCGCAGCGCCCACGGGTTGGACTTCTTCATGAAGTCGCGGTTCTCGGCGTCGAAGACGTACTCGGCCGAGAGCTTCTCGTACATCCAGTCGTCGACGACACCCGCCGTGGCGTCGTACCCGAACAGGTAGTCCACGGTCGCCGCCATCTCGAAGGCGCCCTTGTAGCCGTGCCGCCGCATCGCCGCCATCCAGCGCGGGTTGACCACCCGGGCCCGGAAGACCCGGTGGGTCTCCTCGCCCAGCGTGCGGGTGCGCACCTGGTCCGGCGTCGCCGAATCGCCCACGTACGCCTCGGGGTTGGCACCGGTCAGATGACGCACCATGGCCACCATGCCGCCGTGGTACTGGAAGTAGTCGTCGGCGTCGACCAGGTCGTGCTCACGGGTGTCGACGTTCTTCGCCGCGACCGCGATCCGTTTGAACGCGGTCTCCATGTCGCCGCGCGCCGGGCGCCCGTCGAGCCCGCGCCCGTAGGCGTAGCCGCCCCACACCGCGTACACCTCGGCGAGGTCGGCGTCCGAGCGCCAGTTGCGGGCGTCGATCAGCGGCAGCAGGCCGGCGCCGTACGCGCCCGGCTTGGAGCCGAACACCCGGGCCGTCGCCCGCCGCCGGTCGCCGTGCTCGGCGGTGTCCTCGTCGGCGTGCGCCTTCACGAAGTTGACGTCCGCCGGCTCGTCCAGTTCGGCCACCGTGCGCACCGCGTCGTCGATCAGCCCGACCACGTGCGGGAACGCGTCCCGGAAGAACCCGGAGATACGGACCGTGACGTCGATGCGCGGCCGCCCCAGCTCCGCGGGCGCGATCACCTCGAAGCCCGTCACCCGGCGCGAGGCGTCGTCCCACACCGGCCGGCAGCCCAGCAGCGCCAGGATCTCCGCGATGTCGTCGCCCTGGGTGCGCATCGCGGACGTGCCCCACACCGTCAGACCGACGGACTTCGGATACGCGCCGGTGTCCTGGAGGTAGCGCTGCACCAGCGAGTCCGCGAGGGACTGGCCGACCTCCCAACTCAGCCTGGACGGAATGGCCTTGGGGTCCACGGAGTAGAAGTTGCGGCCGGTCGGCAGGACGTTGACCAGACCGCGCGTCGGCGAACCCGACGGGCCCGCGGGGACGTAACCGCCGTCCAGCGCCTTGAGGATGTGGCCGATCTCGTCGGTGGTCCGGGCCAGCCGCGGCACCACCTCCTCGCAGGCGAACCCCAGCACGGCGACGGCCTCCGGGAGTTCGCTGCCCAGCACCTCCCGCACCAGGCCGGGCACGGCCGCCGTCTCCCACGCCCGCGCCTCCATGCCCTCGGCCAGCCGCCGGCACAGCTGCTCCAGCAGGTCGACGGCGTCGGCCGCGCTGCGCGCGGGGCCCTCCACCAGGTCCGTCAGCTCGGCGGGCGCCTTGACCGGAGCCCCCGGCTCGGCCAGCAACTCCTTCTCGTCCAGCCCGAAACGGGCCGCCAGCGAGGCCCGCAGGCCCGGCAGCGCGTGGGCCTGCCCGCCCCACACCTGGGAGGCGCGCAGCACCGCGAGCACCAGGTTCACCCGCGGCTCACCGGCCGGCCCGCCGCCCAGCACATGCAGTCCGTCGCGGATCTGCACGTCCTTGATCTCGCACAGATAACCGTCGATGTGCATGACGAACGCGTCGAAGTCGTCGTCGCCCGGCTGCTCGTCGACATGCAGGTCGTTGTGGAGCTCGGCCGCCTTCACCAGCGTCCAGATCTGCGCGCGCACCGCCGGGGCCTTGGCCGGGTCCAGGTCGGAGACGAGCGCGTACTCGTCGAGCAGCTGCTCCAGCTTGGCCAGGTCGCCGTAGGTGTCGGCGCGGGCCATCGGCGGCACCAGGTGGTCGACGACGGTGGCGTGCCCGCGCCGCTTGGCCTGGGTGCCCTCGCCGGGGTCGTTGACGATGAACGGGTAGATCAGCGGCAGGTCCCCGAGCACGGGGTCCGGCGCGCAGCCGCCGCCCAGGCCGAGTCCTTTGCCGGGCAGCCACTCCATGGTGCCGTGCTTGCCCATGTGGACGACCGCGTCGGCGCCGAAGCCGTGCTCCAGCCAGCGGTAGGCCGCCATGTAGTGGTGCGAGGGCGGCATGTCCGGGTCGTGGTAGATCGCGATGGGGTTCTCCCCGAAGCCGCGCGGCGGCTGGATCATCACGACGACGTTCCCGAACCGCAGCGACGCCAGCACGATGTCGTCGCCGTCGACGTAGAGCGAGCCCGGCGGCTCCCCCCACGCCCGCGTCATCGCCTCCCGCAGCTCCGGGTCGAGCCGGCCGAACCACTCCCGGTAGTCGGCCAGCGGGACCCGCGCGGACGCGGCGGCCAGCTGGTCCTCGGTCAGCCACTCGACGTCGTGGCCGCCGGCCTCGATCAGCCGGTGGATCAGCTCGTCGCCCCCCGAGGGGTACGCGGTCAGCGCGTAGCCGGCCTCCCGCAGCGCGTCCAGCACCCGCACCGCGGACGCGGGCGTGTCCAGCCCCACCGCGTTGCCGACCCGTGAGTGCTTGGTCGGGTAGGCGGTGAACACGAGCGCCAGCTTCTTCTCCGCGTTCGGCTTGTGCCGCAGCCGCGCGTGCCGTACTGCGATCCCGGCGACCCGCGCGGCCCGCTCGGGGTCGGCCACGTACACGGGCACGTCGTCCGGGCCCTGCTCCTTGAACGAGAACGGGACCGTGATCAGGCGTCCGTCGAACTCCGGGATCGCGACCTGCATCGCCGCGTCCATGGGGGACAGGGCGGCGTCGGACTCCTGCCACGCGGCCCGCGAGGAGGTGAGGCAGAGCCCCTGGAGCACGGGCACGTCCAGCTCGGCGAGCCGGCCGACGTCCCACGCCTCCTCGTCGCCGCCCGCCGACGCCTGCGAGGCGTGCGTGCCGCCCGCCGCGAGAACCGTGGCGACCAGCGCGTCGGCCCCGCCCAGCAGGTCGAACAGACCCTCGTCGGCGCCGCGCAGCGAACCGCAGTACACCGGCAGCGCGTTGGCGCCGTGCGCCTCGACCGCCTCGCACAGGGTGTCCACGAACCCGGTGTTGCCGCTCAGTTCGTGGGCCCGGTAGAACAGCACGCCGACCGTCGGCCGCCCCTCGACGCGGGGGCGCGCGCCGTGGACGCCGTACTCGGGCATCCTGTGCGGCTCCTCGAACCCCTCGCCGGTCAGCAGCACCGTGTCGGAGAGGAACCGGGCCAGTTCGTTGAGGTTGGCGGGGCCGCCCTCGACGAGGTACTTCAGCGCCTCGGCCACCACACCGGCCGGGACCGACGACTCCGCCATCAGCTCGGCGTCCGGCACGCTCTCGCCGCCGAGCAGCACCGTGGGCACCCCCGACGCCTTCAGCGCCGCGAGCCCCTCCTCCCAGGCGCGCTTGCCGCCCAGCAGCCGTACGACGGCGATGTCCGCGCCGTCGAGGAGCGCGGGCAGCTCGGCCGCGGCGTCCACGCGGGTGGGGTTGCCGATGCGGTAGCCGGCCCCGGCGGCACGCGCCGCCAGGAGGTCCGTGTCGGCGGTCGACAACAACAACACTGTGCTCATGCGGGCGCTCCCGGTGGAATGAAGGGCAGTCCTTGCGGCGCGCCGGACTCGATGAGCCGCCACAGCGCGTCCGTGTCCGCGTGCTGTTCGATCAGGTCGCCGAGCCGGTCGAGCTGCTCCTCGCGCAGCGCGGCGAACGAGGTGCCGGGGTCCGGCACGAAGCGGCGGCCCGCGGCGGCGGCCACCTCGCGCAGGAAGGCCCGCCGGAAGCCGTCCGACTCCAGGGAGCCGTGCCAGTGCGTGCCCCAGGTCCGGCCGACCCGGCAGCCGTCCAGGAAGGGCTCGCCGCCGGTGACCTCGGCGACCCCGTGGTGGATCTCGTACCCCTCGACCCGCTCCCCGAGGGCTTCGCCGACGGGACGGGTGAGCGTCTTCTCGCGGGCGAACCGCACCCGCACGGGGAGCAGTCCGAGCCCGTCGACCCGCCCGCGCCGGCTCTCCACGTCGTCCTCGATGCGCTCGCCGAGGAGCTGGAAGCCGCCGCAGATCCCGAGGACCGGCCGCTCCTCGGCGGCCCGGCGCGCGAGGGCGCTCGCGAGCCCCCGCTCCCGCAGCCAGTCCAGGGCGCGGACGGTGCCCCGGGTCCCGGGCACGATCACGAGGTCCGCGTCCGCCAGTTCCTCCGGCCGGTCCGCGAACCGCACGACGACGCCCGGCTCGGCGGCCAGCGCGTCGACGTCCGTGAAGTTGGACATCAGCGGCACCGCGCAGACCGCGACCCGCAGCACGTCCTCGCCGACGGGCGGGGCGACGGCCAGCTCCCGCACGGTCCCGCGCAGGGACACCCGCAGGCCGTCCTCCTCGTCGATGCCGAGGCCGTGCCGGAACGGCAGGACGCCGTAGGTACGCCGTCCCGTGAGGCCGTGCAGCATGTCGAGGCCCGGCTCCAGCAGGCCCGCGTCCCCGCGGAACTTGTTCACCAGGAACCCGGCGACGAGTTCCTGGTCCTCGGCGGAGAGCAGCGCCACCGTCCCGAAGAAGGAGGCGAAGACGCCGCCGCGGTCGATGTCGCCGACGACCAGCACGGGCAGCCGCGCGTTGCGGGCGACGCCCATGTTGACGATGTCGGTCCGGCGCAGGTTGATCTCGGCGGGCGACCCCGCCCCCTCGCAGATCACCGCGTCGTACGTGGACCGCAGTTCGGTCAGGCAGTCGAGCACGGTACCGAGCAACCGCTCCTGGCGGCCCCCGTGGTAGCCGCGCGCGCTCATCTCGCCGACCGGCTTGCCCAGCAGGACGACCTGACTGCTGCGCTCACCGCCCGGCTTGAGCAGCACGGGGTTCATCAGCGCGGTCGGCTCGACCCGGCACGCCTGCGCCTGCATGGCCTGCGCCCGCCCGATCTCGGCGCCCTCGCGGGTGACGAACGAGTTCAGCGACATGTTCTGCGCCTTGAAGGGGGCGACCTTGACGCCCTGGCGCACCAGCCACCGGCAGATCCCGGCGGTGACGACGCTCTTGCCGGCGTCGGAGGTGGTCCCGGCGACCAGCAGTCCGCCGCTCATGACGTCCGTCCTCTCCGGCCGCGCTCCCGCCGCGCCAGCAGCCGGGCGCCGGCGCACACGCCCAGCGCCAGCCAGCCGACCCGCCGCGAGAGCCGCACGGCACGCTCGATGTCCCCGGTCCGCACGGCACGTCCGGCCGCGCCGTTCAGCACGGGCCGGTGCTCGACCCGCCCGCCGTACGACAGCGTCCCGCCGAGCCGTACGCCGAGGGCGCCCGCGAACGCGGCCTCCACCGGACCGGCGTTGGGGCTCGGATGCCGTCGCGCGTCGGCGCGCCAGGCGGTGGCGGCGCCGCGCGGATCGCCGCCCGCGACGGTGGCGAGTACGGCGGTCAGCCGGGCGCCCGGCCAGCCGGCCACGTCGTCGAGGCGGGCCGAGGCCCAGCCGTAGCGCAGGTGGCGGGGCGACCTGTGCCCGACCATCGCGTCGAGGGTGTTCACGGCGCGGAAGCCGACCAGCCCCGGCACACCGGCGACGGCACCCCACACGAGGGCGCCGACCACCGCGTCGGAGGTGTTCTCGGCGACGGACTCCACGACGGCGCGGGCGATGCCGTCCGCGTCCAGCGCCCGCGGGTCGCGCCCGCACAGGTGCGGCAGCCGCGCGCGGGCGCCCTCGACGTCCCCGGCCTCCAGGGCGCGTGCGACGGTCCGGGCCTCCCGGGCCAGTGAGGTGCCCCCGACCACGGCCCAGGTGGCCGCGCCGGTCAGGGCGGCGGAGGCCGCCGGCGAGGTCCGCACGAGACGGGCGGCCAGGGCGCCGGCCCCGGCGGCGGCGCCCACGCACACCGCGGTGTGCAGGGCGCCGCGGGCGCGGTCGTCACGCCACAGCAGCCGCTCCACGCCCGCCGCCGCACGTCCGAACACGGCGACCGGATGCCCGCGGCGGGGATCGCCGAGCAGGAGGTCACCGAGGAGTCCGGCGGTGGCGCCGTACGCGAAGACGCGATCGGCACGCACGGGGGTCAGCCGGCTGTGGGCTGACGGAGACGTCCAAAGGTGCGGGGCGATCGGCAGACGCGCATGGCGGTATGTCCTCACTCAGGGTGTCCACGCCCTGGTTCGACGAGACCGGCGGCGAGAGTTCCTGGCTCCCGGGGGTTACTACCCCGGTGACAGTGGCGGGACCGCGCCGGATTCGCACCGGCTTCCTCTCCTGCCGCCGTGGCTGGCCCCGGAAGTCCACCATGGGACGGGAGGGCCGTCAACTTGCCTTTGACCTGCGAAGGGAGAGTGTGCGCAGGCCCACACGGAGGTGGGGGGCGGGACGGTGGTCCGTCCCGCCCCCCAGGGGTTCTCGCGCCCGTGCGTCAGGCGACGATGAGGTAGATGCCGTAGCCGACGGCCGCGACGCACGCCGCGAAGCAGGCGTAGGCGCAGGTGACCGCGAGCGCGGCCGAGTCGCCCTGGGCCGCCGCGCGTTCGCGGCGGGACAGGCCGGAGATGCCGAGGGTGAACAGGCCCACCAGGGCCACCGTGACCACGAGGCTGACACCGAAGACGGAGCCGAGGGCCGCCCAGTCGATCTTCATGCTTCTACTTCCTTGGGTAACCGGGGGAGGGGTGACCGGAGGTCAGACCGACGCCTTGCGGGGCGTCTCGGCGGTCTGGGCCGGGGCCGCGGCGGCCAGGTCCGCGGGGACCGTGCCGGCCGGGGGCGGGGTCACGGCGGCCACCGCGGTGGTCACCACGCCGGCCGGCTCGTCGGTCTCGTTGACGTTGGTGTGGTCGACGACCTCCCGGCGGGAGATCTTCCAGATGCCGGCGCTGGAGCCGACGAGGAAGACCGCGACGACGGCCGTGCCCCAGGCGCCGAAGCCGGTGACGTACTCGGCGAGCGCGCCGACCAGCGCGGCGGCCGGCAGCGTCAGGCCCCAGGCGACGAACATCCGGGTGGCGGTCGACCAGCGCACGACGCCGCCCTTGCGGCCGAGTCCGGCGCCCATCACCGCGCCGGAGACGGAGTGCGTGGTGGACAGCGAGAAGCCGAGGTTGGAGGAGGCGAGGATGACCGTGGCCGCGCTGGTCTGGGCGGCGAAGCCCTGCTGCGGCTGGAGGTCGGTCAGGCCCTTGCCCATGGTGCGGATGATGCGCCAGCCGCCGAGGTAGGTGCCGAGCGCGATGGCGATGCCCGCCGAGAGGATGACCCACATGGGCGGGTCGGAGTCCGGGGCGAGGGTGCCGCCCGCGACGAGGGCGAGGGTGATGACGCCCATGGTCTTCTGCGCGTCGTTGGTGCCGTGCGCGAGGGAGACGAGTCCGGCGGACGCGATCTGGCCGGCGCGGTAGCCCTTCTCCGAGGCCCGCCCGTCGGCCTTCCTGCCGAGCTTGTACGTGAGCCGGGTGGCGAGCATCGCGGCGAGGCCGGCGACGATCGGGGCGGCGACGGCCGGGATGAGGACCTTGGTGACGAGCGCGTCACCGTTGACCGCGCCGATGCCCGCCGAGGCGACGGTGGCGCCGATGAGGCCGCCCATGAGGGCGTGCGACGAACTCGAGGGCAGGCCCACCAGCCAGGTCAGGAGGTTCCAGAGGATCGCGCCGACCAACGCGGCGAAGATGACCTCGGGACGGATGCCGGCCTCGTCGACGAGACCCTTGGAGATCGTGTTGGCGACCTCCACGGAGAGGAAGGCGCCCACAAGGTTCAGCACGGCGGACATGGCCACCGCGACCTTGGGCTTGAGCGCACCGGTCGAGATGGTGGTGGCCATCGCGTTGGCGGTGTCGTGAAAACCGTTCGTGAAATCGAACGCGAGTGCGGTGACCACCACAATCGCGAGGATCAGCGAGAAGTTTTCCATTTACCCAGGCAATCGTTCGAAGTCATTGGCTGGATGAACGTAGGTAACCTGGATGAACGGAAGATGAACTGGGGCGGGCGTCGTGGTGTCCGGGAGGGCGGGTTTCCCCCATGAGGGGAGCCGCCCGCGCGTCCCCGGGCGCCCCTGGGACCTGCCGCCCCGGACGGGCCGCCGAGGCCGCCGCGCGGGACCGCCGATGAGATCCCGGTCACCCCGTCGGGGCCGCCCCGGTCGCTCCCGTACGCCCCTGCGATCCGCGCCCACCGCGCCCCGAAGTGCCCGGGACCCGGCCGGACTTGAGGCGGCGCCACAGCCCCGGATGGCAGGATCGCCGTATGACCGAGGAGCGGCGGGACGAGCGGGACGGACAGGACGCGGCGGCGCGCACGAGGAGCGCCTTCCCGGAGGAGGTGCGGGCCTGGGACGACCTCGTGGCGACGGCCCGCCGGACGGTCGGGGACGGACTCGTCGTCGGCACGTCGGGCAACGTCTCGGTGCGGGTAGGGGACACGGTACTGGTCACCCCGTCGGGCGTGCCCTACGACCGGCTGACCCCGCGGGACGTCACCGGGGTCGCCCTCGACGGCACCCAGGTGCTGGGCACGCTCGTGCCGACCAGCGAGCTGCCGATGCACCTCGCCGTGTACCGCGCCACCGGCGCCGGCGCCGTCGTGCACACCCACGCCGTCCACGCCACGGCGGTCTCGACGCTGGTCCCGGAACTCCCGCTGATCCACTACATGGCCGCGGCCCTCGGCGGTCCGGTGCGCGTCGCCCCCTACGCCGCCTACGGCACCGAGGAGTTGGCCGACGGCATGCTCCGCGCCCTCGCCGGCCGCACCGCCTGCCTCCTGCGCAACCACGGCACGACGGCCTACGGCACCACCCTCGACCAGGCGTACGACCGCACGGCCCAGCTGGAGTGGATGTGCAGGGTCTGGCTCACGGCGTCCTCCGTGCCCGGCCTGACCCCCGCCCTGCTCACCGAGCCCCAGGTGGCGGAGGTGGCGCGGCGGTTGCGGGGGTACGGCCAGCGCGGGTAGGCCGCGCCCGGTCCCGTCCCCGGCGCGCGGGCCGCCGCCCGCCGGTCCGTCGCCTCACCCCGAGCCGCCCTCCCGCTGGCCGCCGCCCCGGTCCGCCCGGACACTGGAGGGGTGCGCACTGTCAAAGCGACGGCCGCTGCCGTCACCGTGGCCCTGGCCGCCGGCGCCGCGAGCGTGGCCGCCGGGCGGTTCGCCAGCGGCGCCGCGCTGACGGCGCCCGCCGACCGGCCCCTGCCCACCGAACCCCGGCTCACCGTGCACGCCACGGCCGCCGGCCAGATCGCCCTCACCCGCGACCTCGCCTCGCTGCGGCCCGGCGTCTTCGGCCTCGCGGGCGACGGATCGCACGCGGTCGTCGGCCCCGTCCTGACCGCCGCACGGCACTCCGCCGACTCGGTCGTCCGCCGGCTGGAGCGCGTCACGCACGGCGAGCTGCGGCCCGGCGACAGCGTCTGGCTCACCCCGAACCTCTACGTCGGCGACCCGGGCGCCGCCCTCGGCCTCGACCACGCCGACGTGGACGTCCCGGGCGAACTCGGGCCCCTGCCCGCGTGGTTCGTCCCCGGCACCCGCGACACCTGGGTCATCGCGGTGCACGGCCTGGGCACCACCCGCGAACACGCCATGAACGTCCTGCGGTTCCTCACCGGACGGCACTTCCCGGTACTCGCCCCGGCCTACCGCGGCGACCTCGGCGCGCCCCGCCCGCCGGACGGCCTGCACCACCTCGGCGAGACCGAGTGGCGCGACCTGGACGCGGCGATGCGCTACGCGGTCCGCTACGGCGCCCGGAGCGTCATCCTGCTCGGCTGGTCCACCGGGGCGACGATGGCCCTGCGCGCCGCCGCCCGCTCGGGCCTGCGCGACCGCGTGCGCGGCCTCGTCCTGGACTCGCCGGTCCTCAGCTGGGAGGCCACCCTGCGCGCGCTCGCCACCGCCCGCCACACCCCGAGCGCGCTGCTGCCGCTCGCCGTGCGCGCCGCGCAGGGCCGGGCCGGACTCGACGCCGACCACGGCGGCCGCGGCCCCGCCGCCCCCGAGCGGGTCGCCGTCCCCACGGTGATCTTCCACGGCCCCGGCGACCGGGTCGCCCCCTGGAGCCTGTCCCGGCGGCTCGCCGCGGCCCAGCCCAACCTGGTCTCGCTCCACACGGTCGACCACGCGCCCCACGCCGCCATGTGGAACGCCGACCCCGGGTTCTACGAGGAGAGCCTGCGCCGCTTCCTGACACCGTTCATGTGAGCGCCCGCGCGGGCGCCGACGACGGCCCCCGCGGCGCGGTGGCCGACATTCCGTTTAACCCCGTACCACTGGCCGCCCACCAGCGCCCGGCCGCCCCCGGAACCCCGTGCGTTGGCCATCCCCGTCGCCCCTCGTGACATTCCGTTTGGGTTTTCGGACCGTCAACCGGAAGACTGCACCCGTGACGTCCCGTATCCCGCGCGACTCCAGGCTTCGACTCGTCCGCCCGCGACCCCTGGCCGCCGCCCCCGCAGCCGTCAACCAGCGGCGCCCGCGCCGCGCCGCACCGCGCCCCCCGGAGGGCACGCCGGCCCGCTCGGAACTGGCCCGGTCGGCCCGCTCCCAGCTCGCC
>NZ_AGBF01000070.1 GCF_000225525.1 Streptomyces zinciresistens K42
CTCGCGCCGCTCCCCGGCCGCCCGCTCCCCCGCACCAGGCTCGCGCCCCGCACCGGCCGCCCGCTCCCCCGCACCAGGCTCGCGCCCCTCCCCAGCCGCCCGCCCGGCCGGACCAGGCTCGCGCCGCTCCCTGGCAGCCTGCTCCCCCGCACCGGGCTCGCGCCCCGCATCGGCAGCCTGCCCCGCCGGGTCCTGACCGGGCTCCGCCCCGTCCCCGGCGGACCGTTCCGCCGTGCCGGGCCGGCGTCCCTCCCTGGCCGCCCGCAGCGCGCGGCGGGCCGCGTCGCCGGGCCGGGGCCGCTCTTCCTCCGCCGTGGCGGGTCGCCGTTCGGGCGGCTGGGGCGGCCCGTCCGCTGTGCCACGCTCCTCGTGGTCCGTCATGACTGCCTCCGCAGGGACACGAGGTCGGACAGCTGCCGGTCGGTGAGTTCGGTGAGGGCGGTCTCGCCCGAGCCGAGGATCGCGTCGGCCAGGGCCCGCTTGGACTCCAGCATCTGCGCGATGCGGTCCTCGATCGTCCCCTCGGTGATGAGGCGGTGGACCTGGACGGGCTGGGTCTGGCCGATGCGGTACGCGCGGTCGGTCGCCTGCTCCTCCACGGCGGGGTTCCACCAGCGGTCGAAGTGCACGACGTGGCCCGCGCGGGTCAGGTTCAGGCCGGTGCCGGCGGCTTTGAGGGACAGGATCAGCACCGGCGTGGCACCGCTCTGGAAGCGGTCCACCATGCGTTCGCGCTCGGGGACCGGGGTCCCGCCGTGCAGCAGCTCCGCCGGGACCGCCCGCGCCGCGAGATGGGCGGTGATCAGCCGGGCCATGCCCACGTACTGCGTGAAGACCAGCGCCGAGCCGTCCTCCGCCAGCACGGTGTCGAGCAGTTCGTCGAGCAGGGCCAGCTTGCCCGAGCGCAGGGCGGCCCGGCCGCCGGCCGCCGTCGCGTCCTCCTTCAGATACAGCGCGGGGTGGTCGCAGATCTGCTTCAGCGAGGTCAGCAGCTTGAGCACCAGGCCGCGGCGCGCCATGCCCTCGGCAGTCTCGATGGCGAGCATCGACTCGCGCACCATCGCCTCGTAGAGCGCGGCCTGTTCGCGGGTGAGCGGGACGGGGTGGTCGGTCTCGGTCTTGGGCGGCAGCTCGGGGACGATGCCGGGGTCGGACTTCCTGCGGCGCAGCAGGAAGGGGCGCACGAGCCGGGCGAGCCGGTCCGCGGCCTGTTCGTCCTCGCCGTTCTCCACGGCGCGCGCGTGGCGGGCGCGGAAGGACTTCAGCGGGCCGAGCAGGCCCGGCGTCGTCCAGTCGAGCAGGGCCCACAGCTCGGAGAGGTTGTTCTCGACGGGGGTGCCGGTCAGTGCCACGCGGGCGGGGGTGGGGAGGGTGCGCAGCGCCTTCGCCGTCGCCGAGTAGGGGTTCTTGACGTGCTGGGCCTCGTCGGCGACGACCATGCCCCAGGTGTGCCCGGCGAGGGTGGTGGCCGCCGAGCGCATCGTGCCGTACGTCGTGAGGACGAAGCCGCCGTCGCCGTCCTCCAGGGTGCGCTCCGGGCCGTGGAAGCGGCGGACGGGGACGCCCGGTGCGAAGCGGGTGATCTCGCGCTGCCAGTTGCCGAGCAGCGAGGCAGGGCAGACGACCAGGGTGGGGGCCGTCCGGGCGCGCTTGAGGTGCAGGGCGATCACGGTGACGGTCTTGCCGAGGCCCATGTCGTCGGCCAGGCAGCCGCCGAGGCCGAGGGACGTCATGAGGTCCAGCCAGGCCAGTCCGCGCAGTTGGTAGTCGCGCAGGGTCGCCCGCAGTCCCGGGGGCGGCTCGGCGGGGCGCACGCCCGCGGTGAGGCGGTCGCGCAGGGCGGCGAGCGCGCCGACCGGTACGGCCTCGACGGTCTCGCCGTCGACCTCGGCGGTGCCGGTGAGGGCGGCGGACAGGGCGTCGACCGGGTCGAGCAGGCCCAGTTCGCGCTTGCGGGCCTTGCGCACGAGCGCGGGGTCGACCAGCACCCAGCGGTCGCGCAGCCGGACGACCGGGCGGTGGGCCTCGGCGAGCGCGTCCATCTCGGCCTCGGTGAGCGGGTCGCCGCCGATCGCCAACTGCCAGCGGAACTGGAGCAGTTCCTCGCTCTCGAAGAAGCCGGTGCCGTCGGTCGCCGAGCCCGGGGCGGGCCGGACGACCGCGGCGGCCGCGAGGTCCTGGGCGAGGTCGCGGGGCCAGTGCACGGCGACGCCCGCCGCCGCGAGGCGGGTGGCGGCCACGCCCAGCAGGTCGCCCAGCTCCTCGTCGGACAGGGGCAGTACGTCGGGGACGTCCTGCCCGGACAGCCGGTCGAGCGGCGCCCACACGCGTGCGGCGCGCCGCACCGCGAGGGCCGCGTCGACCCGGGCGCGGGGCCCGAAGGCGGCGTCCGCCTCGCCGGCCCACAGGGCGGCGGCGTCGGCGACGAGGGTGGGGTCGGCGAGGCTGTGCACCTGGACGACGGCCGTGCCGGCGCTGCGCACGGCGTCGTCGCGGTCGTCGAAGAGGTCGTAGGCGGAGAGGTCCAGGCGCAGCGAGACGCGGACGCCCGCGTCCATGCCGGCGGCGACCTCCGCCGCCCACGCGTGGGCGCGCGGCAGGCGCTGGGGCTCGCGGGCGGCGAACGGCCTGCCCGAGGCGTGGGGTGCGGCGGGGGTGCGGGGCAGGGTGTCGGCGACGGCGTCCAGGAAGGCGCGCATCAGCTCCTCGGGGCGCGGCAGCCGCAGCGGGCCGGGGCCGGGCAGCGGGACGGCGTGCCCCTCGGGGGGCAGGGCGGCGGCGACCGCGCGCAGATGCGTGAGGTCGGCGGGGTCGAGGGGGCCGGCCCGCCAGGCGTCGTGTCCCGTGGGGGTCAGGCCGGGCAGCAGCCTGCCGCGCGCGGTGAGCCGCAGGGCGTGCAGGGCGGCGGCGCCCCAGCAGGCGGTGGCGGGGTGGGCGGCCGGGTCGCGCCGGGCCCGCACCAGCAGCGGCAGCGCCGCGTCGAGCGGGAGGGAGAGCGCCGGGACGGTGCGGCGGCGGACGCCCTGGCCGTGCCGTCGTACGACGGTGAGCTCGGTGTCCTCGGCGGGCAGCGGGCCGCCCCGGGGGTCCCAGAAGGCGATCCGGCCCTCGCGCGGCAGGGGCGCGGGCAGGAAGACGGCCGCGAGCCGCACGGGAACACCCTCGGCCGCGCGCCCGGCCACCGCGAGCCTGTCGTCCATCCGTCCTGCCACCTCCCCGCCCGCTCGTCGGACCGATCGTCTCCGACTCTACGGGCGGGGTCCGACAACCGGCCCCGGCGGCGGGTGCGGGCCGTCCGGTAAGCGGGTCCGTCAGGGGACGGTGCGCGAGACGACGTAGACGAAGGGCTTGGCGGGGTCGGCGAGGTTCACCACGATGTCCCGGGTGGGCGCGGGGTTCTTCTGCTTGTCGACGACGCCGTACCAGGGGCCCTTCCCGGTGAACTCCCAGCCGGTGATCCCGCGGTCGCGGGCGTTGATGACGATGTCGTCGGGGTTCAGGTCGCCGCGGTCCAGGCCCATGGACTTCAGGTAGGAGTCCAGGCCCTTGGGGACGGTCTCGAACTGGACGTAGAGCCGGCTGGTCTTCCAGTTGTTGGTCTCGTAGTAGGCGACCTCGTACGAGGGGACCGGGATCGTCACCTCGTAGAGGCGGCGCTGGACCCGGGACGGCCAGCCCTCGGTGAGGCCGGTGGCGGAGTACTTCTTCTCCTTGTCCTTGCCGCTGTCGCGGCTCTGGTTGGCGGAGATGACCAGGTATCCGGCGGGGATGCCGATGAGGAGCACGATGATCAGCAGGGTCAGGGCCCGGCGCCGGATCATGTGGCGGCGGTCCTCACGGGGCTGCTCGGGCTCGTCCGGGGAGTCCGCCTGGCGGGGGACGGTCATGGTCACGCCGACCCCTGCGAGGACGTGCGGCGGGCCTCCGCGAACCGGGCGTAGCGTTCGTAGCGCTCCACGCGGCGCCGGTTGGCGCGGCGGAAGCGGCGGGCGACCAGGCGGGCCAGGTCGGCGGCGCCGACCATGCCGGCCTCGGGGCCGAGCTGGGCCCGGGTGATGCGGGCCTCGGGCCGGTAGCCGCGGCCGGTGAGATGGCGTTTGAAGGCGTCGCGCGCGGGGGCGATCAGCAGTTCGTCGGCGGCGGACACCCCTCCGCCGATCACGAAGCAGGACGGGTCGAGGGCGGCGGCGAGGTTGGCGATGCCGACGCCGAGCCACTGTCCGATGTCCTGGAGCAGTTCGATGCACATCGCGTCGCCCTCGCGGGCGAGTTCGGTGATCATTGGGCCGGAGATGTCGCCGATCTGCCCCTTGACGTGCTCGATGATCCCGTAGGCGACCGGGGAGTCGGCGGCGGCCAGTTCCTTCGCCTCGCGGACGAGCGCGTTGCCCGAGCTGTACTGCTCCCAGCAGCCGCGGTTGCCGCACGGGCAGCGGTGGCCGCCGGGCACGACCTGCATGTGGCCGAACTCGCCGGCGACGCCGTACTTGCCGCGCTTGACCTGGCCGTCCTCCAGGATCGCGCCGCCGATGCCGGTGCCCAGGGTGATCATGACGAGGTGGTCCTCGCCGCGGCCGGCGCCGAAGCGCCACTCGGCCCACGCGGCGGAGTTGGCGTCGTTGTCGACCAGGACGGGCACGGCGAGGCGGCCGGCGAGGCGGTCGCGCAGGGGCTCGTTGCGCCAGGACAGGTGGGGTGCGAACAGGACGCGGTTGCGGTCCGCGTCGACCCAGCCCGCGGCGCCGATGCCGACGGCGTGCACGTCGTGGCGGTCGGAGAGGTCCAGGACGAGTTCGACGATGGTGTCCTCGACGACCTTCGGGCTCTTGGACTTGTCCGGCGTCTCGGTGCGGACCTTCTCCAGGATGTTGCCGTCGGCGTCCACGACGCCCGCCATCACCTTGGTGCCGCCGATGTCGATGCCCACGGTGGGTACGCGCGGCGCCGACAGATGTGAGCGGCGCTCTCTGGAGCCCGCCGTCCGCAGGACGGGAGCCCGCCGGGAACCGATGGGGGCGGTGAAGTCGCGGTAGGTGCTCATCAGGGCCGATTCTGCCTCACCGGCGGGACGGGTGCCGGGCGGGGAAGCAATGGGACGTTTCACGCCGTACGCCGTCTACATGCGGTTTGTGGCTGATCGTGGCGGGTCCCGCACCCCTCGGGGTGACGCACCGCACTGCCGTCGCATTGTCCTTACATTGCTACGTACCGAGTGGTTCCCCGCGCCCGCGCGCGGGCGTGCGGCAGGCGGTCTCAGGAGCGGACGAGCAACTGGAACTCGAAGGAGTAGCGGGACGGGCGGTAGGTGTGGGTGCCGAACTCGACGGCCCGGCCGGTGTCGTCGAACGTCACGCGCTGCATGGTGAGCAGCGGGGCGCCCTCCTCCTCGGTGAGGCGTTCGGCCTCGGCCGCGGTGGCGGCGCGGGCGCCGATGGTCTGGCGGGCGCTGTGCAGGGTGATGCCCGCGGCGCGCATCAGCCGGTACAGGCCGGTGGCCTCCAGGTGCGGGGTGTCCAGGCCGATGAGGCCGGGCGGCAGGAAGTTGCACAGGTACGCCATCGGCTCGCCGTGCGCGAGGCGCAGCCGCTCGATGCGGTGGACCTCGCTGCCCTCGCCCACCCCGAGGGCGGCCGCGACCTCGGCGGACGCCGCGACGACGGTGTTGACGAGCACCTGGGTGGCCGGGCGCTGGCCCGCCGACTCCAGGTCGTCGTAGAGGCTGCTGAGCTCCAGCGGGCGCTTGACCTGGCTGTGCACGACCTGGGTGCCGACGCCCCGGCGGCGCACGAGGAGGCCCTTGTCGACGAGGGACTGGATGGCCTGGCGGACGGTCGGCCGGGACAGGCCGAGGCGGGCGGCGAGTTCGATCTCGTTGCCCAGCAGGCTGCCGGGGGTGAGCGCTCCGTGTTCGATCGCGGCCTCCAGCTGCTGCGACAGCTGGAAGTACAGCGGCACCGGACTGCTCCGGTCCACGCTCAGATGGAGTTCCACGGTCGGGTCCACTTCTGGTTTCGGCACGGCCCGACTGTAGCTCCACGCGTGGGTGACCGGAAGTCGCGAGGTCTGGTTGTCCGGACATTTGCATTGACAGTGCGCGCGCCGAAGCCGCACTTTGTTTCCATGCGCATCGGGGTCATCGGTACGGGCCGCATCGGCACCGTCCACGCGAACACGCTCAGCCGCCATCGCGACGTCGGCTCGCTGATCCTCACGGACGCCGACGGCGGGCGGGCCCAGGAACTCGCGCACCGGCTGGGCGAGACGGCGGCGCCCGGGGTGGACGAGATCTTCCGGTGGGGCGTGGACGCGGTGGTGATCACCACCGCGACCTCGGCGCACGCCGAGCTGATCGGCCGGGCGGCCCGCGCCGGGCTGCCGGTCTTCTGCGAGAAGCCCATCGCGCTCGACCTGACCGGGACGCTCCAGGCGATCGGCGAGGTGGAGTCGGCCGGGACGATTCTCCAGATGGGCTTCCAGCGCCGCTTCGACACCGGGTACGCGGGCGCCCGGGAGGCGGTGCGCTCCGGGCGGCTGGGACGGCTGCACACGGTGCGCGCGCTGACCAGCGACCAGGCACCGCCGCCGGCCGCGTGGCTGGCGCCGTCCGGCGGGCTGTACCGGGACACGCTGATCCACGACTTCGACGTGCTGCGCTGGGTGACCGGGCGCGAGGTGGCCGACGTGTACGCGGCCGGGTCGGACGCCGGGCCGGTGATGTTCCGCGAGGCGGGCGACGTGGACACGGCCGCGGCGGTGCTCACGCTCGACGACGGCACGCTCGCGACGGCCACCGCGACCCGGCTGAACGGCGCCGGGTACGACGTGCGCATGGAGCTGGCCGGGGAGCTGGACCAGGTGGTGGTCGGCCTGGACGAGCGCACGCCCATCGCCTCGACCGAACCGACCGGGCCGCCCGCGGCCGACAAGCCGTGGCCGGGGTTCCTGGAGCGGTTCGGACCCGCGTACGAGGCCGAGCTGAACGCGTTCGTCGACGTCGTGCGCGGTGAGCGGGCCAACCCCTGCGACGGGCGCGAGGCCCTTCAGGCGCTGCGGATCTCGGAGGCCTGCGAGACGTCCCGGCGCGAGCGGCGGCCGGTGGCACTGGCCGAACTGCCGGGCGGGCCGCAGAACGCGGCGCTGTAGCAGGGCGGGACACCGCTAGCGGCCGTCCTCCTCCGGCTCCTCCCGCTCGTCCGGCAGGCCCGCGTCGTACGCCAACAGGGCGATCTGCACGCGGTTGTTGAGGTCCAGCTTGGCGAGGACCCGGGAGACGTGGGTCTTGACGGTGGCGACGCTCATGAACAGCCCGGCGGCGATCTCGGCGTTGGCCAGGCCCCGGCCCACGGCGACGGCGACCTCGCGCTCGCGGTCGTTGAGCGCGGCGAGCCGTTCCCGCGCGCGGGTGCGGCGGGTGTCGGCGGCGGCGCCGGCGGCGTGGGCCATCAACTGCCGGGTGACGGTGGGCGAGAGGACCGGGTCGCCGCCCGCGACCCGGCGCACCGCGTCGACGATCTCGGCGGGCGGCGTGTCCTTCAGCACGAACCCGGCGGCGCCGGCCCGCAGGGCGCGCAGCACCTGGTCGTCGGCGTGGAAGGTGGTCAGCAGCACGACCTGGGGCGCGTCCGCGCGGCCGCGCAGCCGTTCGGTGGCGGTGAGCCCGTCCACCGAGGGCATGCGGATGTCCATGAGGATCACGTCGGGCCGGACGCGCTCGACCAGCGCCTCGACCTCCGCCCCGTCGGCGGCCTCCCCGACGATCTCGATGTCCTCGGCGCCGCCCAGCATGAAGGACAGCCCGGCCCGGACCAACGGGTCGTCGTCGACGAGGAGAAGTCTGATAGCGGTCATGGGGCCCACGTAATCACGGCTGCCGGGGGATCAGGTGGCGGAGGGGGACGGGGCGGCGGGGGCGGCGGCCCGGGGGGGGCGGGGATTGCACCGGGCGCAACACCCCGACCGGCCCCCGGCGTTCACGGCCAGGGCAGCCAGGAGCGGATCTCGAAGCCGCCGCCCGGGGCGGGGCCGTGCTCCAGCCGTCCGCCCGTCAGGGTCGCCCGCTCGCGCAGCCCGATCAGGCCCTGTCCCGAGCCGGGGACGTGCGGGACCGCGCCCTCGGGCGCGGGATTGCGCACCGCCACCGTCAGCCCCTCCCCCGGCGCGCCGCTCACCGCCACGGTGACCTCGGTGCCGGGGGCGTGCTTGCGGGCGTTGGTCAGTCCCTCCTGGGCGATGCGGAAGGAGGTGCGGCCCACGGAGGCGGGCACGGCGCCGGGGTCGGTGACCCGCAGGTCGAGGACGACCTTCATGCCGGCCTCGCGCGACTCGGCGACCAGTTCCTCCAGCGCGCCGAGGGTGGGCTGGGGCCGCCCGGTGTCGTCGGACTCGCCGGCCCGCAGCACGCCGATGATCTCCCGCAGGTCCTGAAGGGCCTCGTGCGCGCTCTCCCGGATGACCCCGGCGGCCCGCTGGACCTCCTCGCGGGGCGCGTCGGGCCGGAACTCCAGCGCGCCCGCGTGCACGCTGAGCAGGGTCAGCCGGTGGGCGAGGACGTCGTGCATCTCGCGCGCGATGGCCTCGCGGGCGAGCCGCTGGGCCTGCTCGGCACGCAGCCGCGCCTCCGTCTCGGCGTGCCGGGCGCGGTCGCGCAGGCTCAGCAGGAGCTGGCGCTTGGAGCGCACGAACATGCCCCAGCCGACCATCGAGGCCGTCAGCAGCGCTCCGAGGAAGAGCGCCCAGCCGTACGGGACTGCGGGGTCGGGGCGCAGCCAGAAGAACAGCGGGGTCAGCGCGACGGACGCGCCGGCCACCCAGGCCACGTACCGGACGGGCCGGTGCACGGCGAGGGTGAACATGGCGACGATCGCCGCCCCGCCCGCGGTCGTGGACACGAAGCCCACGGGGACCATCGCGACGGCGAGCCCCACCGGCCAGCGGCGCCGCAGCCAGACCGAGGCGCAGGCGAGCGCTCCGACCACCTGGTCGGCGGCGGCCAGACCGCCGGAGATGTCCTCGTTCCTGACCGAGTCCGCGGCCGTCAGGCCGATGATCACGGCGAGCGCGAAGAGGGTGAAGTCGACGACCCAGTCGCGCGCGGTGCGCCGGGGGCGGCCGGGGCGGTCCGGGTCGAACTCCTCGACGACCGATGAGGGCAGCAGCCAGCGCCGCTCGGCGAAGACCTGCGGTACGGGCTCCTGCATCTCACCACTCACGGTCGACAAATCTACGCAGTGCGGGGCGCGGGCAGCGCTCCCCCGGCACGATCACCGACCAAAGTCGCGGCATCGCAGACTTTGGAGGCGCGGGCCCGTCCTCGGCGGCGACTTTCGCCGGACCGCGGGCAACTCGCGGCCGATGGGCGCGGGCGGCGCGGGGCGCGAGAGTCGGGGCATGAAGCGACTGCTGGAGCTCCTGGGATTCCTCTGCCTGGTGCAGGGCGTCATGGGCCTGTTGCACGAGTTCACCGCCCTGGACTGGGGTCTCGTGCAGCGGGTCGGCTTCCTCGACGGCTACGGGATCTACGCGAGCTCGGCCCTGCTGGTCCTGGCGTGCGCGCTGTTCGCGGTCGCCGGGAGTCGCGGGCCCGGCGCCGGGTAGGCCCGGCCGGGAGGTGTGTGGGCGCGTCGCCCCCGGGAGGTGTCCGATCCGTGTCGCGGCGGAGAACTTTTGCGGTTGACATTGACATGCCATGTTCTACGCGCGTCATCATAGGGGGCATGAGATTCCCCCCACAGCTCACCCGTATCGGTTCCGCGGCGGCCCTGCTGTCCGCGCTGCTCGTCGGCGGCGCCGTGACGGCTCCCCCGGCGTCCGCCGCCGTCGGCTCCGTCTGCCAGAGCGCCCTCCCCGCCCAGGCGAACGACACCCTGCGGCTGATCGAGCAGGGCGGCCCCTACCCCTTCACCCAGGACGGCACCGTCTTCCAGAACCGGGAGCGCATCCTGCCGAGCCGGTCCGCCGGCTACTACCGCGAGTACACGGTGATCACGCCGGGCTCCGCCACCCGCGGCGCGCGGCGCATCGTCACCGGCCAGGAGCAGCAGGAGGACTACTACACGGCCGACCACTACGCGACGTTCGACCTGATCGACTACGGCTGCTGACGCCCGGCCGGCCCCGACGGACCCCGGACGCCTGATCCCGGACACCTGATCCCGGACGCCCGACCCTCGCCCCGCGGACCCCCCATCAGCTCCACCGGCCGCGGGGCGAGACCCGTCCGGGCACCGCCCGGCACCGCCAACCACATACCGCACGCGACGCAAAGAACAGGTTGCAAAGACTTCCTTGCAACTGGTTCTTTGCATTGCTATGTTCGGGGGCATGGACGAGCAACCCGACGGACAGGTCCGCAGTCTCGACGCCCGTTCGCTGCGCGGGCTCGCACATCCCCTGCGTATGCGGCTGCTGGACGCGCTGCGCTTCGGCGGCCCGGCGACCGCGTCCCGACTCGCCGAGAAACTGGGCGAGTCGAGCGGCGCCACCAGCTATCACCTGCGGCAGCTCGCCGCCCACGGCTTCATCGAGGACGCCCCCGAGCACGGCAAGGGGCGGGAGCGCTGGTGGCAGGCGGTCCACCGGGGCCTGAGCTTCGACGACGCCCTGCTCACCGAGGCCGGCCCGGAACTGCGCGGCGCCGCCGACATGTTCCTGCACGAGGTCGCGAACACCCAGACCCGGGACCTGTCCACCTGGCTGGGCAGCCGCACCGCCTGGTCCGAGGAGTGGAACCGGTCCTGGGACATGAGCAGCGCCACGCTGAGCCTGACGCCCGAGCTGACCCTGGAACTCATCGGGAGGATGCACGCCCTCGTCGACGAGTACCGCGACCGGGGCGGCGCCGAGGACGACGGCGGCGCCCGGGTGCGCGTCCACACCCACGCGTTCCCCCTCACCACGGAATGAGAGGCGACCACCGATGCATCCCTCGACCCATCTCGCCCTGCACCACCTCCGCGCCGCCGACCTGCGCTGCGCGGCAGACCTCCACTCCCTCGCCGTGACGGCCCGCAGCCCCCGCACCCTGCGGACCCGCCTCGGCTGGACCCTGGTCGAGGTCGGCCTGCGTCTGGCCGCCCCCTCCCGGGCCGCGATCGCCCTTCCCTAGAAGGACGGCCTTCCCTGGGAGGATTGCCTTCCCTGGAAGGACGGCCATCCGTAGAAGAACCGTGACGTTCCGTCAACTACCACTTCCGGGTGACGCGTTCGGCCACCGCTCCCGCCGCGCCCCGGCCGACGGGGACGTCCGTGAGCAGCCAGGCCGGGTCGGTGCCGGCGGGTTCGGTGCCGGTGCCGACGTAGCGGGACGCCGGGGACTCGGCGAGGCCGACGCCGAGCCCCTTGAGATACGCCTCCTTCCTGACCCAGGCGCGGGCGAAGGCGCGTGGGCGGGCGGACGGGGGAAGCAGGGCGAGTTCGTCGCGTTCGCGCGGGTGCAGGGCGTCGGCGGCCTCCGCCACCGCGGCCGGCTCGGGGACGGCCTCCACGTCGACGCCGACCGGGACGGCGGCGAAGGCGAGCAGACCGAGGCCGCCGCTGTGGCTGAGCGAGTAGTGCAGCGGGTCCCCCGCCACCCCGGGCCGCCCGTGCGGTCCGCCGCACAGCGGGCACGCCCACCGGGTCAGCGCGACGCGCGCGGGTTCGGTGCCGAGGTAGGCGCCGAGCAGCAGGCGCAGCCCCAGATGGGCGGCGAGGTAGCACGCGCGGTCCGTGGGCACCCGCAGGGCCGCGGCTCTGGCGCGTTCGCGCGCGTCGAGCACCTCGGGCACCGCGCGCGCCACGGCCGCGCGGTGCCGTTCGGCGTGCAGGAGCCAGAGGTGCGCGGGCCCTCCCGCCGCGGGCGGGGCGAGCCGCCGGCCGGTGACCGCCGCCGGGTCGAACGCGCGGACCTGGGTGGGATCGCGCAGCGTGCCGGTGGCGTGCGGCACGGCTCAGGCCGCCGCCGGCGCGGCGGCGCGCACGGTCTCCGCCATCCGGCTGCCCTGGCGCATCCGGAACCGCAACCGCAGCCCGCCGTCGGCCGGTTCGGCCTTCACCGTGCGCTCGGCGGTCCAGCCGAGGGCGCGGAACTCGCCCTCGCCCAGGTGCACCAGGGCCGCGCGCGGCTCGTCGTCGACGTGCAGCACGAGCCGGCCGCCGTCGAGCCGCAGCCTGGCCGCCCGGTCGGGCCTGCTGTCGTCGGCGAGTTCCTCCGGCTCGCCGTACAGGAAGGCGTCGGGGATCGCGAACGTGGCCTCGAATCCCTGGAGTTCGTCCTCGGACAGCGGGATCTCGGGGCGGTTGAGGAGGACGTCGGACCAGCGCAGCCGGTCCCGGAACTCGGCCGGGAACAGCTCCAGCAGCTCGGCGTTGAGGTAGGCGTCGATGACGAGGTGGACCCGGCGCTCGGTGCCGCCGTTGCGTACCGAGTGCAGGCAGGAGAAGTCGCCGAACCAGAAGGTGCCGGGCTGCCAGGTGTGCCGCTGCCCGTCGAGGGTGAGGACGGCGGCGGGGTTGGTGACGAACGGTATGTGCAGCCGGACCCAGCCCGCCGCCGGCCCGTAGGGCTGGTCGCGGTGCTCGTCGACCTCGGCGCCCGCCCCGAGCGACATCAGCCGTACGGCGCGCAGTTCGGTGGGCAGGCTGTCCAGGATGGACTTGATGTACGGGGTCTTCGCCAGCCAGGGGGTGTCGGCGTACTCCACGAGGCCGAGGCCGCCGGGGTCGGTGCGGTCGGCGCGGCCGCCGGGGCTGCGCAGCGGCAGCACCCGCCAGTCCAGGACGGTGTCCTCACTGGGTTCGAGGCTCTCGCCGTAGGTGCGCTGCGCCGCCCACTGGGTGCGTTCCAGGACGGCGAGTTCGGCCAGCAGCCGCTCGACGTCGAAGTCGCCCTTCAGGCGTGCGGCGCTCAGGGTGCCACTGCTCATGATGTGCCTCGTTCCTCTCGTGTCTTCGGCTGAGGTGCGGAGGGTGCGGAGGGTGCAGGGGGTGCAGGAGGTGCAGGGGATGTGGGCGGTGCGGGGGGGTGCGGGTCGGGCCCGCGGGAGGGGTCAGGGTGCGGGGGCCTTGTGGTCGTCGTGCTCGGGGGCGACCGCCTGCGGGGGCCGGTCGTCGAGTTCGCGCCAGTGCGGGCGCAGGGCGGGCAGCACGGTGCTGGCCAGGTAGAGGGCGGCGCAGCCGACCAGTACCGGGCCGAGGCCCGCCAGGGTCACGAGGAAGCCGGCGAGGATGGGCCCGAGGGGGACGCCGGCGGAGCCGACGGAGTCCGTGAGCGCGGAGACCCGGCCGAGCAGGGGCCGCGGGATGCGCTCCATCATGACGGCGTTGAGGATCGGGTTGACGAAGCCGATGGCCAGTCCGTCCACGACGGCGACCGCGAGGACGGTCCACAGCGGCAGGTCGAAGGCCATCACCAGGAAGCGGGGCGGCCCGGCGAGGAGGAAGGCGATCACATAGGTGGGCCGGCGGCGCAGCCGGTGCGCGAGCGCGGTGGCGAGCGCCGAGCCGGCGACGGCGGCGATGCCGAACACCGAGCCGAGGGCCCCGATCGCGGCCGGGCCGCCGCCGGTCTCCTTGGCCCAGACCGGGATGAGCAGGGAGCCGTACGCCGCGTCGATGAGGTTGGTGACGCTCAGCATGACGGCGATGGACCGCAGCAGCCGGTCCTGGCGCAGGAACTGCAGCCCCGCGCGCAGCCGGTCGAGGTAGCGCTCCTGCTCGAACTCCGGTTCCGCGGCCGTCGCCGTCGCCCCGGGTCCGGTGCGGCCGGGGCCGGTCACGGCGATGATCAGGGCCGAGACCAGGAACGTGACGCCGTTGACGGCCAGCGCCCACACCGGGTCGAAGAAGGCGACGACGGCGCCTCCCGCGGCCGGTCCGGCGGTGCCGGCGAGGCGCTCCAGGGTGCCCACCATGCCGCTCACCCGCTCCAGCGGCATGCCGACCGCCTCGGCGGTCTCCGGGGTGAGGGTCCGCTTGGCCACGTCGCCGGGTCCGCGGGCGAGCCCGAGCAGGGTGGACAGCGCGAGCAGCAGCCCGTACGGCAGTGTCCCCAGCAGGTGGCCCAGCGGGATGAGCGCGATCACCGCGGCGCTGACCAGGTCGGCCGCGACGCTGAACCTGCGGGCTCCGAACCGGTCGATCAGCGGCCCCGCGAGCGCCTTGCCGAGGACGAGCGGCACCGCCTCGGCGAAGACGATGAGTCCCGTCTGCGACGCGCTGCCGGAGGTGACGAGCACCAGCCAGGGCAGGGCGATCATGGTCAGCCGGGTGCCGAACAGCGAGACCGTGTAGGCGCTCAGCAGGCCGTACAGCGAGACGCGGGCGGCGGTGGGTGTCCGCATGGGGCGGGGCCTTTCGCGAAGGGGGCGGCGGCGGTCAGTGGTCGCTGCGGTCCGCTATCGCGCGGGCGAGGTCGCGCAGCCGCGGATGCTGGTAGACCATACGGGTGGGGATGACCACACCGCGGCGCTTCTTCAGGTCGGCTATCACCCGCAGGGCGAGCAGCGAGTGGCCGCCGAGGGCGAAGAAGTCGTCGGTGGCCAGGACCCGTTCGCGCCCGAGCACCTTCTGCCACGCGCCGGCGATCAGTGTCTCCAGGTCGTCCGCGGGCGCGGCCCCGGCGCCGCCGGTCTCCTGCCGCTCGGCCGGTTCGGGCAGTGCCGCGCGGTCGACCTTGCCGCCGACGCCGAGCGGGAGCCTGTCGAGCGCCGTCAGGGTCAACTGGGCCATGTGGGCGGGCAGTCGGGTGCCGAGGTGGCGGCGCAGCGGCTCGGGGTCGGTGTCCGCGCCGGGCGCGGGGACCCAGTAGGCGGCCAGGCCGCGACCCAGCCGGGGGTGTTCGCGCACCACGGCGACCGCGGCGGCCACGTCCTGATGTTCCGTCAGGACGGTTTCTATCTCGCCGAGTTCGATGCGCAGGCCGTTCACCTTGACCTGGTGGTCGACCCTGCCGAGGTGGACGAGGCTGCCGTCCGCGCGGCGCCGGACCAGGTCGCCGGTGCGGTACATGCGGGTGCCGGGCGGTCCGAAGGGCGAGGCGGTGAACCGTTCGGCGGTCAGGGCGGTCCGGCGCAGATAGCCGAGCGCGAGGGCGGGTCCGGTGAGGTACAACTCGCCCTCGGCTGCCGGTCGCAGCGCGTCGTCGAGGACGTGGGCGCCGACGCCGGGCAGCGCGGGGCCGATGTGCGGTTCGGTGCCCTCGACGCGGCCGACGGTGGCGTCGACGGTGCACTCGGTCGGCCCGTACAGGTTGAGCGCGCGCACGACGCCGCGGGCGCCGAGGGCGGCCAGGTCCCGCCACATCGGGGCGGGGACCGCCTCGCCGCCGACGAACAGCCGCAGGCCGTGGGGAAGCCGCTCGGCCGCCTCGGCCACCCGGTCGCGCAGGACGGACCAGTGGGACGGGGTGACGTCGAGGTCGGTCGCCTCCTGGCGGAGCAGGTGCGCGGCGAGCGCGGCCGGGTCGGCACGCTGGTCCTCGGCGAGCATCAGCAGGGTGTCGCCGCGGCAGACGCGGGCCCACTGCTGCACGGAGGCGTCGAAGGAGACGCTCGCGTTCCAGGCCACGCGGGCGGGGCGCTCGGCGTAGCAGCCGCTCTCCTCCAGCGCGGTGACCAGTCCGGCGACCGCGCCGCGGGTGACGGCGACGCCCTTGGGCCGGCCGGTGGAGCCCGAGGTGTGGATGACGTAGGCGGGGGCGTCCGCGGGCACGGGGACCTCGGGGACGGGGAACACGGCGGGGGCGTCGGGGGCGACGGTCCGCACCCCGGCCGGCCAGGCGCGGTCCGGGCCGGAGGCGACGACCACCGTGAGGCCGGCGTCCTCGGTCATGTGGTCGAGGCGGGCCTGCGGGTGGGCCGGGTCGAGGGGGACGTACGCCGCGCCCGTCCGCCAGACCGCGAGCAGGGCGACCACCAGGGCGGGGTCGCGTTCCAGGGCGACGCCGACGTGCTGTCCGGGCCGGACTCCGGCGCCGACGAGGGCCGCCGAGAGGCGTCGTACCCGCCCGTCGAGGGTGCCGAAGCTCACCGCGGTGCCGTCGGCCGCCACGACGGCGTCCCGCGAGGGATGCCGCGCGACGGCCTCGCGGAAGCGCTGGAGCAGGTCCCGTACGGGTGCGGGCGCCGGGGCGGGCGCCGGGGCGGGCGCCGGGGCGGGTGCCGGGGCCGTGCCGCGGGCCGGTGACGACCCGTCGGGCGGTGCTTTGGACATGGAGGGCTCCTCTCGGGGGCCGGGTCACGGTGCGGTCGGCCGGGGCGGTCGGTCGTACGGATCGGGCGGCTCGGGTGCGCGGCCCCGAACGCAGTGGGTGACGTGCGGTCTTGCGGCGGCTGGGGCCGTTCCGCCGTGCGGCGGGCGGATGTTGACGGACCGTCGGATGGCGGACGCGGGCGGGCCGGGTGCGGCGGCACCGGCCTGATCCCGGCGTTCGGTTCCGGGAGGGTCCCGTACGGAGTCCGCCGCCCCCGTCCCGGCGACGGGCTCCCGGGGATGGCTCGTACCGAGCGCCGCGGCCCGCCCTCACGCGGTGCACCGCGGCCCCGGCGCCGGTGCCGCGGCGGGCGGCGTGCGCCCCGACCCCCGTTACGCGTCCGGTGCTTGACGGGCGGACCGCGCCCGCCGCGGCACTACGCGCGGCCCGCCAGGGCCGGTGCGCTCACGGGCAGGGTGGGCGCGCAGTCGGCCAGGGCGACCGGTTCGCCCATCGCGACGACGATCCGGCGGTCGCCGCGGAAGGGGTCGCGCCCGTGCGCGGTCAGGACGTTGTCGACGAGGAGCAGGTCGCCGGGCTGCCAGGTACGCCGTACGGTGGCGCTCTCGTACGCCGCGTCCAGCAGGGCCACTTCCCGCGGTGTCAGTGGAGTGCCGTCGCCCAGCGCCGTGTTGAACGGCAGCCCGTCCCGGCCGAACTCGCCTGCCAGGACGTCCCGGATGTCGGGGTCGAGGGCCCACTCGCTCCAGAACGCGACGTGGTTGAACCAGACCTCCTCCCCGGTGCGCGGGTGGCGCACGGTCGCCGAGCGCACCTGCCGGGTGCGCAGGGTGTCGTCGTCGCCCCAGCCGACGTCGATGGCGTTGGCGGCGCAGTAACGCTCCACGTCGGCGCGGGAGTCGGTGGCGAAGGCGGTGCGCCAGTCGAGCGAGATGTGCTCGGCGTAGTTGCGCACCAGGGACCAGCCGTGCCGGCGGAAGCGGTCGACGAGGCCGGCGGGCAGCAGGTCGAGCACCCGGCGGACGTCGGCGACCGGGGTCGCGCCGCCCTCCGCGGGGGCGGTCAGGCAGCCGAACAGCAGCAGGCCGGGGAAGGTCAGCGTGTAGCTGTTCTCGTTGTGCATCCGGATGGCCTGCGCGGGCGGCAGGTCGGTGGAGGAGAACACGTCGTCGCCGAAGTCGCTGCGCGGCGTGGCCTTCTCCTGGTACTTGGCCCGCTCGGCGAACAGGGCGTCCCGCACGAGCGCGAAGTCGGCGGCCGTGCGCACCGGCAGGCCGCGCAGGTAGAGCGAGCCGTGGCGGGTGAGCACACCGCGCAGCGCGTCGCGGTAGGTGCCGATCCAGTCCGCGGCGGCGGCCGCGTCCGGCACGCCGCCGACGACGGCGGTGACCGGGGCACCGGGTTCCTCGATCCAGTGGGGTGTCATCGCAGGCGCTCCTGGAGGTCGGCGTCGGCGAAGTGGTCGGGCAGCGCCTCCCACACCGACGGGGTGTAGAAGTGGCCGCCGGGCAGGGCGTCCACCCGCAGGCCGCCGGTGGCGCAGCGGGCCCACTGCTCGGCGACGGCCGGTTCGACGACCTCGTCGTCCTCGCCGTACAGCACGTGCACCGGCACGGAGGTGGTGACGCCGGGCCGGGGCCGGTAGGAGTCGCGGACCGTGATGTCGGCCCGCATCAGCTCGATCGCCATCTCGCGCAGATCGGGGTCGTCGAGGGCGTAGCCGGGCAGCAGGCCGATGGTCCGCATCCAGTCCACGAGGCGCCCTTCGGTGTCATCGAGGCGCGGGAAGCGGTCGCGTTCGGTGACTCCGCGGTCGGGCGCGTTGCAGGAGGAGACGATCAGGCGCTCCGGCAGCGGGGCGCCGCGCTCGGCGAGCCGCACGGTGACGTCGAAGGCCATCCAGCCGCCCATGCTGTGGCCGAACAGGCGGTAGGGCCGCTCGGGCGCGGCGGCGGCGGCGCGGGCCACGGCGTCGGTGGTGTCCTCGGCGAGGGTGTCCCAGTCGGGCGCGAACTCCTCGGCGAAGCGGCCCTCGCGTCCCGGGTAGCAGATCAGGGCCAGGTCGGTGGCCTCGCCCAGCGAGGGCTGCCAGGCCCGGTAGGAGCCGGTGCCCCCGCCGCAGAACCCGAGGCAGACCAGGGAGCGGGTGGCGGCCGGCCGGGGTGCGGGCCGGACCACCGTGGTGTCGTGGAGCAGCTGGCCGGTCATCGTCAGCCGGCCATCCGGTCCATGGCCCGGCGCAGGCTCGCCGGGCGGAGGTCGGTCCAGTGGGTCTCGATGTACTCCAGGCACGCGGCCCGGCTGTCGACACCGTGGACGGTGCGCCAGCCGGCCGGTACGGCGATCTGCGCGGGCCACAGGGAGTGCTGCTCCTCGTCGTTGGCGAGGACCAGGTACTGCCCGTTCTCGTTCTCGAAGGGGTTCGGCATCGTGCTGTCCCGTCTGTCGGTGGGCGGCGGCCGTCCGGTGGGGGTTTCGGGCCAGGTGGCCCGGGACTGCGTCGATCGTAGGAACGGCCGGGCCGCCGAAGAGGCAGTTGGCGAGGCAGGTGGAGGGAAGTTTCGCGGCCCGCGGCGGGCCGTTCAGTGCAGGTGCGCGGCGGCGGGCAGCGGCTGCGCCGCGGGGTGCGGGGCCTCGGGGTGCCACAGGTCCTCGGTGTCCAGGTCGCCGGTCCGGTACTTGCCCAACGCGCTGGTGAGCAGGCGCAGTTCGAGGGCGAGGGCGGCGATCAGACGGTCCAGGCCGGCGTCGGGGTCCTCGTCGACGGCGAGCAGGGCGGCCCGGCCGAGGCCCACGGCCCGCGCTCCGGCGGCCAGGGCCTTGGCGGCCCGTGCGCCCTCCCAGATCCGGCCGCTGACGAGGAGGCAGTGCGCGGGGCCGGGGCGGACCCGGCGCAGGCACTCGCCGAGGGGCAGGCCCACGTCGTCGAGGAAGGCGAGCGGGGCCCAGCCGGTGCCGCCCTCGGCGCCGTCGACGGTGACCGAGTCGGCGCCGGCCGCCCAGGCGGTCGCTGCCGCCTCGCCCACGTCCCGGGCGGGGGGCAGCTTCACCCAGATCCTGGCGCGGGGGAAGTTGTTGCGCATCAGGCGGACCTGGTGGGCGAGGATCTCCTGGGTGAAGGTGCCGGGGCTGCCGCTGCGCAGCGCGCGGTCCGCGCCGCCGTCGCCGGGCAGCGGCTCGACGGCGTACTGCTCCTGGAGCCGCTCGGCGTCGGCGGCGCCGACGAGGGTCATGCCGCCGAGTCCGGGCTTGGCGCCCTGGCCCACCTTCAGCTCGAAGGCGAGCCGCCCCGCGGCCAGCAGCGGCTGCACGGAGGTGTCGCTGTAGACGAGGTTCCAGATCTCGGCGTCGGCGTCCTCGGTGGACTGCTGCACGGCGACGCCGCCGCCGTCCTCCAGCGCGTCCTGGTAGGCGCGGACACGGCCGAGGAGGGTGCGGCCCTCGCGTTCGCCGAGCCGTCCGGTGCCGTTGACGGGGCCGATGTTCTCCCCGACGACGAGGGGGAGGCCGAGCCGGGCCGCCTGCCGGGCGGCCGCGACTCCCAGGTCGCGGCTGGCGACCTGGGTGGAGCCGAAGGCGGACACGTACACCGGGAGCGCGGCGCGCAAACCGCCGATGTCGGTGGCCGTGTCCACGTCCCGGTACAGGGGTTCGCGGGCCAGCTCGATCAGTTTCTCCAGCCGGCGCGGCACGAACGCGGGCGGTACCAGGCGGGTGCGGTCGAGGACGTCGTCCGCGGCCGGGCGGCCGCCGCCGAACAGTTCGCGGCCGTAGGCGGACGCGGGCGGGAAGACGCGGGCGGCGCCGTGGCGGGCGCGGGCCCGGATCTCGTCCTCCGGGAAGCCGGAGGCGTGCAGTGCGCTCATGGGGTGTCGCTCCCTGGCATGGGTGGGTTCCTGGGGTGCGGGGGTTCGTGCGGTGCGGTGGGGCGCGGGACGGGCTCAGGAGCCGGCGGGCGCGGGACGGGCTCAGGAGCCGGCGGGCGCGGGTTCGCGGTGGGCGCCGGTCCCGGCCAGTTCGCCGAGGTCGAGGCGGGTCTCGACGTAGTGCAGGGCGTCGAGGAGGCCGCTGCTGGTGAGGGCGGCGGCCGGGCGGGGGGTGACGACGTGCCCGATCGGCATGGCACCCACCGAGCTCCAGCCCAGCCGCCCCCGCTCGTCGATGAAGCCGGCGCTGCGGCCGGCGTTGTCGGGGTGCAGGCAGTACGGCACGTCGAGCCAGCCCCGGCCGAACGCGGTGAGCAGTCCGCGGCCGATGTCGGGGCCGAGGCACAGCACCGCCTCGACGAGGGCGCGGGCCTCGGCGTACACCTGGGTGTCGCGGCCGTCGTCCGCCGCGGCCCGGTCGGGGCGCGGGAGGGCGCGGGCGGTACGGGCCGAGGTCTCCAGGGCGGCGACGTTCTCGGCGACGGTGGGGATGCGGCGGGCCTCGACGGTGGTCTTGACGATGAGCCGCCGGGCGCCGGCCCGTACGGCGAGCGCGACGGCCCGGTCCTGGAGGGCGCGGGCCCCGGACGGGGTGCGCGGGTAGACGCCCATGTAGGTGTAGACGACGATGTGCCAGTCGACGCCGGGCAGCAGTTCGGCGGCGAGTGCGCGCAGGGCGCGGACGGCCTCCTCGTCCTGTACGGGGTCGGTCTGCTGGGCGTAGCTCAGGGAGATGCTGCGCAGTCCGTGCCGGACGAAGAACATGCCTTCGAGCAGGGACAGCGCGACGAGGAGTCCGGGCGGGCACAGCTGGCCCATCATGCAGCCGCCGAAGGACTCCAGATGCGGTTCGGGGCCGGGGCCGCGCGCCTCGGCGAGCAGTTCGCAGGCGCGGGTCCAGTGGTGCACGGCCTCGGCGAGCGGGGTGCGGCTGTAGGGCAGGCAGTAGGAGACGGGGCCGCCCTCGGTGGCGTGCAGTCCGGCGGCGAGCAGGCCGCGGACGATGTCCTGCGGGGCGGCGGAGCCGTGGCGCACCTGGACGGGGAAGCCGGGTCCGCCGATGCCCCGGAGCATCCGGCGGGTGGCGGCGGGGCCGTGGGTGAGGAGCGGGTAGCCGTTGAGGTCGGTGCCCTCGGTGACGGCCCGCCGGGCGGCGGCGAGGTCGCCGACCCGGGTGTAGCTGTCGAGGGTGAGCGTGCCGACCGAGGTGGCGTCCGCGTCGCGGGTGGCGCGCAGGCCCCGGCGCATCCGCCGGGGCGGGCCGAAGCCCATGCGGGGCTGGACGACGAGTTCGCGGGCGTCCCGGACGAACGCGCCGAACCCGGTGGTGGTCGGGGCGTCCATCAGCGGCACACCCCGGCGGTGAGGGTGTCCAGGTAGCGGCGGAAGGGCGCGGTCCCGGCGCTCTCCTCGAACACTCCCGTGAAGCCCGCGGCGCGCAGCCGGGGCAGGGCGGCACGGGCCGTGTCCTCGGCGGTGCCGAGCTTGCCGCCGATGACGACCGGGAGGGCGGCGAGCCGCGGTTCGGCGCGGATCGCGGCGATCAGCCGCAGTCCGTCGGCGGCGCCGTGGCCGTTGACGCTGCCGACCACGACGAGGTCGGGGCGGCACGCCAGCGCCTCGGTGACGACGAGTTCCTCGGGGACGCAGGCCCCGAGGACGCTCACGCGGTGGCCCCACTCGGTCAGGAGCAGTTCGAGGTAGATCAGGTTCCAGGTGTGCGCGTCGGACGAGGTGCCGGTCACCACGACGTCGAGCCCGGTGGCCGGTGCGCCCGGGGTGGGGCCGGCGGTGCCGGGGGCGGTGGTCTGCATGCGGAGTGCTCCCCCGTCCGGTCAGTGCCCGGCCGGTACGGCGGTGCCGTACGCGGACGTCGTGGCACCGGCGGTCTCCCCGCCGTCGATCACCAGTTCCTGGCCGGTGATGAAGCGGGCCTCGGCGGAGGCCAGGTAGAAGAACGCGGCGGCGATCTCCGCAGGGTCGGCGTGTCTGCCGGCGGGGATGCGGGCGTTGGTGTCGGCGAGCATCTGCTCGGTGTACTCGGCGAGTTGCATGGGGGTGAGCACGCCTCCGGGGCTGACACAGGCGGCCCGTACGACGGGGCTGAGCTCCAGCGCGAAGGTCTGGGTGAGGGCGACGATGCCGGCCTTGGTGGCGTTGTAGTCGGCGTAACGGGGGTAGCCCCGGCGGCCGTTGACGGAGGCGGTGGCGAGCAGGACGCCGTGTCCCTGCCCGGTCATGATGCGGGCGGCGGCCTGCCAGACGCCCAGCACGCCGAGGAGGTTGACGTCGGTGACGCGGCGGGCGTCCTTCTCCTGGATGTCGAGGACGCCGTGGCGCACGCTGATGCCCGCGTTGGCGACGACGACGTCCAGGCGGCCTCTCTCGCGGTGGACGTCGGCGAGGGCGTCGCGGACGGCGTCCCAGTCGGCGGTGTCGGCGCGTATCCAGCGTCCGGCCGGGCTGCCGTCCGGCTCGGGTGCCTTGAGGTCGAGGTTGACGACGTGGTCGCCCGCCTCGGTGAAGCGCAGGGCGGTGGCGCGGCCGATGCCGCTGGACGCGCCGGTGATGACGACGGTGCGCATGTCTGACTCCTTGGTCACAGCTGCGGTTCGGGGGACAGGGGGACGGCGGTCCGGGGTCAGAACAGCACCCGGCCGCGTGTCCTCTGGCTCACCGGGGCCGCCTTGCGCAGGTCGCGGCTGACGATCATCCGCTTCAGCCAGCGGTCCCTGCCGTCGTAGCGCGCGGGGTAGGGCTTGCGCCCGTGCACGGCCAGGTAGTTGTCGACGATCAGCAGGCTGCCCTGCTCCACGACGACCGTGTGCTGCACCCGCTCCAGCTCGGCCATCAGGGTGTGCAGGGCCCGTTCGGCCGCCGGATCGTCCGAGGCGCAGCGCATGAACGGCAGGTCGATGCGCAGATAGGGCCGGTCGGGGTTGCCGAACAGGACGGGCACGGCGTCCGGGGAGTGCAGCATCTCCTCCATGCGGGCGAGCGCCGGGTGGTCGGGGTGGCGCAGCTGGAGCTGCCGGATGTGCTCGTCGTCGGGGAGGATGTGGAACAGCGGGCGGATCAGCAGGGCGAGGTCCTCGCGGCTGAGCTTGACGTCGCGGACGGAGGCGAGGATGGTCGGCGCCCGGTCGTGGTTGCGTATCCCGAAGAGCAGCAGGTAGTCGCAGCGGCCCGGGTGGAAGCCGTCCTCGGTGTGGAACTCCAGGAGGGTGGCGCTGCCGTGGCCGCTCTGGCGCTCCTCGTCGCCCCGGATGGGCAGGATGTTCTGGATCATCCGGCCGAGTTGCAGGGTCGACCAGGTGAAGGGGTCGCCGAGCGCGGTGGCGCACATGGCGAGGAACAGCTCCTGCTCCAGGGTGGTCGCGGGGTGCGTGGGCTGGTCCCAGTGGCCGGGGGTGGGGCCGACGGCGCCGTCGTCGACGGGGAAGCCGTGGACGAGGAGTCCGGCGGCCGACTCGGTGCGGCGGAAGGTCTCCAGGAAGTCCTTGAGCCGCGGGGGCAGTCCGGCGTCGGCGAAGCGGTTGTCGTCGTAGCGGGCGGGGTCGGCCGGGTCGGGCAGTGACGCGGCGAGCCGGGCGGCCTCCTCCCGTATCCGGGCGACCTCGGCGTCGGACAACTCGTATTGCAGGACGGTCTCTTCGATCATGGATCGGCTCTTTCCTCGGTGTCAGTCCCGGTGCGGGGTGCGGACCAGGAGGGCGGCGATCTCGGCAAGGGGCTGCGGACGGGTCATGTCCAGGTGGGCGCAGGCGACGGCGTGGCGGTGGATGCGGCCGGTGACGTGCGCCCGCCAGTCACCGGCCTCGGGGGCGGCGGGGTCGCGGTCCTCGGTGGCGGTGAAGTGCACCAGGTCGCCGTCGAAGACGCCCGGCTCGGCGCTCTCGGCGAGGGCGACGGTGTGGGCCGCGGCGGCGGCGAGCGAGGCCACGAACGCCGCGTCGAACGCGGTGCCGGGGCCGGCCTCGGCGGTGCCCTCCCGGTGGAGGAACCCGGCGATGGCCTCGGGGTCCGGCAGGGGCGCACCGGCCGTGCCGCGCGGCGGGTAGGAGTCCAGCAGGGCGAGCAGGGCGACCTCTTCGCCGTCGGCGCGCAGCCGGCAGGCCACGGCGTGCGCGATGTTCCCGCCGAGGGACCAGCCGAGCAGGTGGTACGGCCCGTGCGGCCGGACCGCGCGGACACGGGCCAGGTAGTCGTCGACGAGGAGGTCCCAACGGGCGGGCAGGGCTTGGTCGTCGGCGCCGGGGCGGCGCACCTGGAGGCCGTAGACGGGCCGGTCCGCGAGGGCCGCGGCGAGGCCGGCGTAGCACCAGGCGAGCCCGGTGACGGGGTGCACGCAGAACAGCGGTTCGCGGGTGCCGGTGGTGCTCAGCGGCAGCAGCAGGTCGGAGCCCGCGCTCTCGCCCCCGGCGGCGCGGGCGGCGAGCGCGGCGACGGTGGGGGTGCGGAAGAACCCCGGCAGGGTCAGGTCGCCGAGCACGTCGGGCAGCAGGGTCCGGATGCGGGCGACCGCCCGCGCGGCCAGGAAGGAGTGCCCGCCGAGGTCGAAGAAGCTGTCGTCCACTCCGGTGCCGCGCACGTCGAGGACCTCTTCGAACAGGGCGGCCAGGGACCGCTCCAGCGCGCTCTCGGGCGCCCGCCCGAGTCCGCCGTACTCGGGTGCGGGCAGGGCGCCGCGGTCGAGCTTGCCGTTGGCGGTGGCGGGCAGCGCGCCGAGGAGGACGAAGGCGGCGGGCACCATGTACTCGGGCAGCGCGCCCGCGAGGAAGGCGCGCAGGGCGGCCGGTTCGGGGGTACGGCCGGGCAGGGGCACGGCGTAGGCGACGAGGCGTTTGTCGCCGGGCCGGTCCTCGCGCAGGACGACGGCGCCGTGCGCGATGTCGGGGTGCCGGCCGAGGGCGGCCTCGATCTCGCCCGGCTCGATGCGGAAGCCGCGCACCTTGACCTGGTCGTCGGCGCGCCCGCAGAACTCCAGGGTGCCGTCGGCCCGCCAGCGGGCCAGGTCGCCGGAGCGGTACATGCGGGCGCCGTGGGCGAAGGGGTGGGCCACGAACCGCTCGGCGCTCGCGCCGGGCCGTCCGGCGTAGCCCCGGGCCAGGCCGCGGCCCGCGATGTACAGCTCGCCGGTGACTCCGGGCGGCACCGGGCGCAGGCCCTCGTCGAGGACGTACACCCGGGCGCCTTCGACGGGCCGTCCCACGATGGGGGTGGAGGTGCCCTGCAAGGGGGTGGTCAGCGTCTCGACGGTGCACTCGGTGGGGCCGTAGAAGTTGTGGGCGCTGACGCCGGGTTCGGCGAGCAGCCTGCGCCACAGCGGCTCGGGGACGGCCTCGCCGCCGAAGGTGAGGGTGCGCGGGGTGAGGGCGGGGGTGGTGAGCAGCCCGTGCTCCAGCATCTCCAGGCCGTAGGTGGGGGTGGTGTCGAGGAAGTCGACGCCGTGCCGGCCGACGTAGCGGACCATGGCCGCCGGGTCGCGCCGGGTGGTGTCGTCGAGGAGGTGCAGCTCGTGCCCGGCGAACAGGGCGAGCAGCCCCATCCAGGAGGCGTCGAAGGTGAGCGGCGCCGTGACGGCGACCCGGGCGGCGGGCCGGCCGGTCTCGCGCAGGTGCGCGGCGAAGAGGGTCGTCTCGTGGCTGTGCAGGAGGTTGGCCAGGGCCCGGTGCTCCACGACGACGCCCTTGGGGCGCCCGGTGGATCCGGAGGTGTACAGGATGTAGGCGGGGTGTGCGGGGTGCAGCGCGGGTACGTCCGGGTCGTCGCCGGGGCCGTCCTGCGCCCCCTCTTCGACGTGCACGACGGGGACGGTGCGGGGCGCGAGGGCGGTGGCGGGTCCGGCGCTGCTGATCAGCAGGCGCACGCCGGCGTCCGCCAGGACGTGGGCGACGCGGTCGGCGGGGTGCCCGCTGTCCAGGGGCAGGTAGACGGCGCCGGCCTTGAGGACGGCGAGCAGCGCGACGACCGACTCGACGGACCGGTCGAGCAGGACGGCGACGCGGTCCTCGGGGCCCGCTCCGCGCCGGATCAGCTCGTGGGCGAGCCGGTTGGCGAGGGTGTTGAGCTCACCGAACGTCAGCCGCCGCTCGTCGAGGACGAGCGCCACGGCGCCGGGCCGGGCGGCGGCCTGCGCCTCGAAGTACCGGTGCACGGGGGCTTCGGCGGGCGGTGCCGCCGGCTCGTGGCCGCTCCACGCGCCGAGGACGAGGTCCCGTTCGGCGGCGGAGAGCACGTCCGCGCGGCCGACGGGGGCGTCCGGGTCGGTGAGGACCGCGTCGAGCAGTCTGAGCAGCCGGTCGGTGAGGGTCCTGGCCGTGGCGTGGTCGAAGAGGTCGGTGGCGTACTCGACCGTCCAGCGCAGACCGGCGGGGGTGCCGTCGGCGCCGTGGGACTCCTCGACGCCGAACAGCAGGTCGAACTCGGCGACATGGACGTCGACGGGGTGTTCCGAGGCGGTGGCGCCGGGGAGTCGCAGTCCGCCGCCCGAGCCGTTCTTCAGGAGCAGCATGGTCTGGAAGAGGGGGTGCCGGGCGGTGGACCGGGCCGGGTTGACGGCCTCCACGACCCGCTCGAACGGCAGGTCCTGATGCGCGTACGCCTCCAGGTCCGCGGCCCGCACCCGCCCCAGCAGCTCCCGGAACGTCGGATCACCCGACACATCCGTGCGCAGCACCAGCGTGTTGACGAAGAAACCCACCAGATCGTCCAGACCGTCATCCGTACGACCCGCCACCGCCGTGCCCAACGGCACGTCGGTCCCGGCGCCGAGCCGGCTGAGCAGCGCTGCCACCACCGCCTGGAGCACCATGAACAGCGTCGCCCCGCTCTCCCGCGCCAGCCGCACCAGGCCCGCGTGTGCCGCGGCGGGCACGTCGGCCGTGACGGCTCCGGCGTCGTGGCTGGGCACCGGCGGTCGGGGCCGGTCGGCCGGCAGGGTCAGCTCCTCGGGCAGGTCAGCCAACGCCTTTGTCCAGTAGGCGAGTTGGCGGGCGGCGAGGCTGTCGGGGTCGGCCTCGTCGCCGAGCAGGCCGCGCTGCCAGAGCGTGTAGTCGGCGTACTGCACCGGCAGCGGCGCCCAGTCGGGGGCGAGCCCCGCCGCACGGGCCGCGTAGGCCGTGCTCAGATCACGGGCGAGCGGTGCCATCGACCAGCCGTCACCGGCGATGTGGTGCAGCACCAGCATCAGGACGTGGTCGTCGGCACCGAGGGTGAACAGCGTTGCCCGCAAAGGGAGTTCGGTGGCGAGGTCGAAGGGGTGCCGGGCGGCGCGGCGCAGGTGTCCGGCCAGTTCGACCGGCGGGCAGAAGGAGGCCGAGAGGGGGACGCGGGCGTCGGTGGTGATGTGCTGGCGGGGCTGTCCGTCGACCGCCGGGAACAGCGTGCGCAGCGACTCGTGCCGCCCCGCCACATCGTCCAGCGCAGCCCGGAGCACCCCCCGGTCCACCACACCCCGCAACCGCACCGCCAGCGGAATGTTGTACGTCGACCCCCCGTCCTCCCACTCCCGCAGGAACCACAACCGCTGCTGCGCGTACGACAACGGCAACGGCTCCGGCCGCACCCCCACCGCCACCGGCCGCGGCCGGGAGGTGTCCTCGGCGCGCAGATGGGCGGCGAGCCGGGCGACCGTCGGGTGGCCGAAGAGGGCCCGGATGCCCACCTCGACGTCGAGGACCGTGCGGATGCGGCTGATCAGGCGGGTGGCCAGCAGCGAATAGCCGCCGAGGGCGAAGAAGTTGTCGTCGACGCCGACGTGCGGCACGTCGAGCGTCTCGGCGAAGAGGGCGCAGAGGACTTCCTCTTCGGGGGTGCGCGGGCGCCGGGCGCCGGCGGGGGCGGGATCGTCGGGGCCGGTGGGATCGGGGTCGCCGTCCTGTCGCGCGGGTGTCCCGATGTCCAGCCGTCCGTCGGCCAGCCAGCGGCCCCGCCGGCCGGTGCGGTACATGAGGGTGCCGGTCGCGCCGTGCGGGTCGGCGACGATCCTGTCACCGGCGGGGGCGGAGGGGCCGGGCACGGAGAGGTACAGCTCGCCGCTGACTCCGGCGGGCACCGGCCTCAGGTGGTCGTCGAGCAGATAGGCCGCTGTCCGGTCGGGGGCGGGCACGCCCGCCAGTTCGCGCCACATCTCGGCCGGGACGGTGGCGCTCCACTCGTCCAGCACGCGGTGCAGTTCGTCGGCCGTGAGCAGTTCCGCCTGGCTGACCGGGGTGTCCGGGGCGGCGGTGACGGCCTCCAGGAGCCGCAGGAAGCGCCGGGCCAGGTCGTCCACGGTGACACGGTCGAACAGGTCGGTGGCGTACTCGAACTCGGCCCTGAGGCCCGCCTGCCGGCCGGCCCCGTCGAAGGTCTCCGCCACGCCGATGCTCAGGTCGAACTTCGCGGCGCGGTGGCTGAGGGGTTCGGCGGCGGTGTCGAGTCCGGCGAGGTCGTAGGCGCCGTCGTCGGTGTTCTGGAGGACGAGCATGGTCTGGAAGAGGGGGTGCCGGGCGGTGGACCGGGCCGGGTTGACGGCCTCCACGACCCGCTCGAACGGCAGGTCCTGATGCGCGTACGCCTCCAGATCCGCCGCCCGCACCCGCCCCAGCAGCTCCCGGAACGTCGGATCACCCGACACATCCGTGCGCAGCACCAGCGTGTTGACGAAGAAACCCACCAGATCGTCCAGACCCTCATCCGTACGACCCGCCACCGCCGTCCCCAACGGCACGTCCGTCCCCGCACCCAGCCGGCTCAGCAGCGCCGCCACCGCCGCCTGGAGCACCATGAACAGCGTGGTTCCCGTCTCACCGGCGAGGCCGCCGATGCGGGCCTGGAGTTCGGCGGGCACGAAGAGGTGGACGGCGTCGGCGCGGTGCGTGGGGGTGTCGGGCCGGGGCCGGTCGGCGGGCAGGGTCAGCTCATCCGGCAGGTCCGCCAACGTCGCTGTCCAGTAGGCGAGTTGTCGGGCGGCGAGGCTGTCGGGGTCGTCCTCGTCGCCGAGCAGGCCGCGCTGCCAGAGCGTGTAGTCGGCGTACTGCACCGGCAGCGGCGCCCAGTCGGGGGCGTGTCCGGCGGCGCGGGCGGAGTAGGCGGTGCTCAGGTCGCGGGCGAGCGGCGCCATCGACCAGCCGTCACCGGCGATGTGGTGCAGGACGAGCATCAGCACCTGCTCCTGCCCGCCCAGTTCGAACAGCGTTGCCCGAAAAGGGAGTTCGGCAGCCAGGTCGAAGTCGTGGGCGGCCTCCGCGGCCATTCGGGCGGGCAGTTCCGCCTCGGTGGCGCGGCTCGTGGTCAGCGGGACGCGGGCGTCGGTGGTGATGTGCTGGCGGGGCTGTCCGTCGACCGCCGGGAACAGCGTACGCAGCGACTCGTGCCGCCCCGCCACATCGTCCAGCGCAGCCCGGAGCACCCCCCGGTCCACCACACCCCGCAACCGCACCGCCAGCGGAATGTTGTACGTCGACCCCCCGTCCTCCCACTCCCGCAGGAACCACAACCGCTGCTGCGCGTACGACAACGGCAACGGCTCCGGCCGCACCCCCACCGCCACCGGCCGCGGCCGGGACGCGCCGCGCCCGAGACGTGCCGTGAGGGCGGCGGGCGTGGGCGCGGCGAAGAGGTCGCCGATGCCGAGCTCGGCACCGAGGGTGCTGCGGATGCGGCTGATCAGGCGGGTGGCCGTCAGCGAGTGGCCGCCGATGCGGAAGAAGTCCTCGTCGGCGCCCACGCGGGAGATGCCGAGCACGGCGGCGAACAGGCCGCAGAGGACCTCCTCTTCGGGGGTGCGCGGTGCGCGTCCCTCCGCGTCGCCGCCGACCAGGGGCTCGGGCAGCGCCCTGCGGTCGAGCTTGCCGTTGGGCGTCAGCGGCAGCGCGTCCAGCACCACGAACGCGGCCGGCACCATGTACTCGGGCAGCCGCGCGGCGACGAAGTCCCTGAGCGCA
>NZ_AGBF01000069.1 GCF_000225525.1 Streptomyces zinciresistens K42
GCAGGGTGCCCGCCGAGACGTCCGCCGTGGTGGCGCGGGGTGCGCCGGGTGCGCCGGGTGCCGCGTACGCGGGCACCGCGAGAAGCGACATCAGGGCCGCCGTCGCCGCCGTACCCCTGACCGCCGTTGCCGAGACCATCCGGTTTCCTCCCGTCGCCGCCCTGGGAGCGGCTGTCGTGTGCGCGATGCCATCGGTGCGGGGCAACCTTCTCGCATCCCGTCACATCGGCACGTACGACGCACAGTTGGACAGACGTTCATCACCGGGTAGGAGTCCTCCCGCGGCGGCCGAGGGCTTCGCCGCGCACCCCGCTTCTTTTGCTGACGGCGGAGAACAAGGGCTCCAGGTTCCCGGCACGTCCCCGATCCGCCCCGCCGAGGCGTTCCCGCGCACACGCCGGCCGCCGCACGGATCCTCACCACCGTCCCGAGCCACGGGCCCCTGACCCGTACGGAGGCCGCCCGGCGCACGGGGCTGTCACCGGCCGCGGTCACCAAGGCGGTCCGGCCCCTGATCGAGGCCGGATACCTGGTGGAGGCGCCGCCGGCCCGACTGTCTGGCCCGCCGGCTGCAACGCGGCGGCACCGCCGTCAAGGGCGTCGCCAACGCGGGCGTCTCCGGGAACAGGTGCTCGCGGACGGACCCGGGCGGAGCGCGCCGAACCGCCTCGACCGCGATGTGCTCTCCCTGCCCGGGGTGCGGACCGTGTTCCCGTTCCAGGGCGTCAACGACCTCAAGGCCGGCACCGGCGTGAGCGCCGACGATCTCGTCGAGGGCTACCGCGAGATCATCGACCGCGCGCACGCCGCGGGCGGATGCGTCGCCGGGGCGGCCGTGGGCCCCTTCAAGGGCTGGAGCGAACGGAGCCCCGAGGCCGTACGGCGGGAGGTCGACGCGTTCATCCGCGACGGCGGGGAGTTCGACGCCGTCGCCGACTTCGACCGGATCCCGCGCAGCCCCTACGACCCCGGGCGGATGATGCCCGCCCTCGACGGCGGCGACCGCATCCACCCCGGCGACAGGGGCATGCAGGCCATGGCGGACGCCGTCGGCCTGAGCGCCCCCGACTGCGACGGGACCGGCTGACGCCGCCCGCGGCCCCTCCCTCCGCCCGCCCGCTCAGTCCGCCAGCGCCGTGTCCTCGGTCTCGGCCGTCAATCCCGGATGACGGTGTTCGATATGCGTCAGGGCCTGTTCCACGAGCGTCGCGACATGCTGGTCGTGCAGGGAGTAGAGCACCCGGCGGCCTTCGCGGCGGCCCGTGACCAGGCCCAGATGGCGCAGCAGGCGCAGATGGTTCGAGACCGCGCTCTGCTCCATGCCGACCGTCGTGGCCAGCTCACCGACGGAGCAGGGCGCCCTGTGCAACTGGTCGAGGATCTGGACCCGGGCGGGGGAGGCCAGGGCCTGCATGACCTCGGCCACGGCTTCCGCCTTGTCCTGCGGCAGCGTCTCACCAGTGCGTGTCATCACGGCCTTAATGGTAGCGGTAATCAGTACAAGACAACATATCAGCAATTCATGATATGTTGACGTCATGACTCCGTTGGATGAGTGTCGCGACCCCGTCGCGCTGCGGGTGGACGTCTCCGAGCTGCTGCCCGCGCAACCCGTGCCCTGCGGCTCCTGTGTCGAGCAGGTCGTCGCCTTTCTCGGAACCCGCCCCGCGATAGGAACCGTCCACCGGTCGCCGGACGGGACCGCCGGCTCCGAGCGCGTGTGCGTGCACTACGACACCGCCGTGCTGGACGCCGACGAGGTCCTGGACACGGCCCGCCGGGCCGGCGTCGAGGTGGGCGGCGAGCACGCCCTGGTCCACAAGCCGGCGCCCGTCGCCGACGACCACGACGACCACGGACACGAGCCCGGCGACGGCCACGACCACAAGGCGGACGACGGCCACGACCACAAGTCCGGCGACGGCCACGACCACGCGGGCGGCGGCCACTCGCACGACCACGGCTTCCTCGGGGAACGCGCCGAGCTGATCTTCGCCGTGGCCTCCGGCACGATGTACCTGACCGGACTGCTGCTCGGCATCTTCACCGAGCTGGGCGAGCCGGTCTCCTTCGGCTTCTACCTCGCCGCCTACTTCTTCGGCGGCTTCTTCACCGTGCGCGAGGCCATCGCCACGGTGCGGGCCGGCCGCTTCGAGGTCGACTTCCTGATGCTGGTGGCCGCCGTCGGCGCCGCGAGCATCGGCAAGTGGGCCGAGGGCGCCGTCCTGCTGTTCCTGTTCAGCCTCGGGCACGCGCTCGAGGAATACGCGATGGGCCGCGCACGCAAGTCCATCGAGGCACTGGCCGCCCTCACCCCCAAGACGGCCCTGGTCCGCCGGCCCGGCGGGCCGGCGGAGGTCCCCGTCGACCAGCTGGCCATCGGCGACGTCGTCGTCGTGCGGCCGCACGCCCGTGTCCCCGCGGACGGCTTCGTCCTCGCCGGCACCAGCTCCATCGACCAGGCGCCCGTCACCGGCGAGAGCCTGCCCGTCGACAAGCGCCCCGTGGACGACGCCGAGGCCGCCCTGCGCGCCCCGAAGAGCGTCGCCGCGGAGAGCGTCGTCTTCGCCGGCACCGTCAACGGCTCCGGCTCCCTCGACGTCACCGTCACCAGCCGCGCCCAGGACAACACCCTCGCGCGCGTGGTGGCCCTGGTCCGCGACGCCGAGACCCAGCAGTCGCCCACCCAGCAGTTCACCGCGCGCTTCCAGCGGATCTTCGTCCCGGCCGTCATCGCCGTCGTGCTCCTGCTGCTGTGCGCGGGCCTCGTGATCGACGAGCCCTTCTCGGACACCGTCTACCGCGCGATGGCCGTCCTCGTCGCGGCCAGCCCCTGCGCTCTGGCCATCGCGACCCCGTCCGCCGTCCTCAGCGCGGTCGCCCGCGCGGCCCGCAGCGGCGTCCTGGTCAAGGGCGGCGGCCCGCTCGAGAACCTCGGCAAGATCACCGCCATCGCCTTCGACAAGACCGGCACCCTCACCCAGGGCCGCCCCCGCCTGACGGACATCGTCGCCGTCGACGGCGTCGACGAGAGCGAACTGGGCGCCACGGCCCTGGCCGTCGAGCGGCTCAGCGACCACCCGCTCGCCCAGGCGATCGTCCGCGACCTCGCCGACCGGGTCGGCGCCGATGCCGTACCGTCCGCCGCCGACCTGCGGGCCGTCGTCGGCCGGGGTGTCGAGGCCGACGTCGACGGCGACACCGTGGCCATCGGCAACCTCGCCCTCTTCGGTGACCTCGGCGGCCCCCAGCCCCCCGAGGACCTGCGGGCACGGGTCGAGGAGCTGGAGAAGAACGGCCGTACGACCATGGTCGTGCGCCGCGCCGGACGCTACCTCGGCGTCCTGGGCGTCATGGACACCCCGCGCCCCGAGGCGGCGGCCGTCATCAAGCGGCTGCGCGAACTCGGCATCCGGCGCACCATCATGATCTCCGGCGACAACCAGCGGGTCGCCGACGCGGTCGCGGCCGAGGTCGGCGTGGACGACGCCTGGGGCGAACTGCTGCCCGAGGACAAGGTCACCGCGATCTCCCGGCTGCGCACCCAGGAGGTCCGCACCGCGATGATCGGCGACGGCGTCAACGACGCCCCCGCCATGGCCAACGCCACCGTGGGCATCGCCATGGGCGCCGCCGGCTCGGCGGTCGCCCTGGAGACGGCCGACATCGCGCTGATGTCGGACGACCTCGACAAGCTCCCGCTCGCGACCGGTCTGAGCCGGCGCACCAGCCGCATCATCAAGCAGAACCTGTTCTTCAGCCTGGGCGTCGTCGCGGTCCTGCTGCCGGCCACCATGCTGGGCCTCGGGATCGGCCCCGCCGTCCTGGCCCACGAGGGATCCACCCTCATCGTGGTCGCCAACGCCCTGCGGCTGCTGGCCTACAAGGAAGAGGACTGACCCCGGAGGGACCGACCCCGGAGGGACCGGCCCCGGAGGAACCCCCGCGCCACCCGCCCGCCCCGCCGACCGAGGCCCCTCAGGCCTCGTGTCGGCGGGGCGGGCCCGCGTCGGCCCGCCGACAGGGTGGCGGCCGCGGCCCGCTCAGCGCCGCAGCGACTTCGTCCAGTCGGCGGGCACCCGTCCCCGCGGTCCCGGCGCCGGCTGGTCGGCCGGGTGGCTCGCCGGAGGGTTCAGCTCGGGGCCCGACTCGAAGAGCTCGCCGCTGTCGTAGTTCCAGTACCAGTCCTCGCCCGGCTCGAAGCTCTGCACCAGGGGGTGGCCGCTCTCGCGGAAGTGGGCGGTGGCGTGCTGAGCGGGCGAGCTGTCGCAGCAGCCGACGTGCCCGCACTGCGCGCACCGGCGCAGATGGAACCACCAGCCGCCCGCCGCGTCGCACTGCGCGCAGCCCGCGCCGCTCGGCGGCACGGAGGGGTCGATGCCGTGGATGTCGCTCATGAAGCCTCCTCGGACGTGAGCGGAAGGAGCACCTGGAACCGGGTGTCGCCCGGCCGCGACTCCACCTGGACGCTGCCGTGGTGCTTGTCGACCACGATCCGCCAGGAGATGTCGAGTCCGAGCCCGGTGCCCTCGCCCACGGGCTTGGTCGTGAAGAAGGGATCGAAGATACGCTCCCGGATCTCCGCCGGGATGCCGACCCCCGTGTCGCGGAACTCCACGAGGAGCCGGTCGTGCGCGGGCGCCGTGCGCACCGTCAGCGTCCCCTCGCCGTCCACGCCGCGCATCGCGGCGACCGCGTTGTCGATCAGGTTCGTCCACACCTGGTTCAGCTCCGCCGGGTAGGCGGGAATCCTCGGCAGCGTGCGGTCGTACTCCTTGACGACCCTGATCCGCGGCCCGATCTTGCCCGACAGCATCAGCAGGGTGCTGTCGAGGAGTTCGTGCACGTCGGCGTTCTGGAAGGGCGCCCGGTCCAGCTGCGAGTACTGCTTGGCGGCGTCCACGAGATGCGAGATGCGGCTCGTGGAGTCGGTGATCTCGTCCATCAGCAGCTCGGTCTCGACCGTGTAGTTCAGCCAGCCCACCGCGCTCGGCAGGATCTCCGCGTCCACCGCCGCCGCGACCTGGTCCAGCCAGTCCACGTCCAGCCCGGCCTGCACGAACGTCGGGGCGAGCCGCCAGCCCTCCGCGATGCCCCGCTCGTCCAGCCAGTCGGTGAGCGCGTCCTCGCGGTCGGACGCCTCCAGCGGCGAGAGCGCCGGAGCCTTCGCGACCCGCTCGGCGGTGCGCTCCTGGATGTCGATGAGGTTCGCCATCACCTCGGGGGAGTACGAGCCCTGCGCGATCACGGCCAGCTTGTGCCGCATCTTGCCGACCCGCTCGCGCAGCGCCGCCGTCGCCCGGACCGCCGCCGCTGCCGGGTTGTTCAGCTCATGGGTGAGCCCGGCGGACAACGAGCCCAGCGCCAGCAGCCGTTCACGCTGGCCGATGGCCTGCTGCGCGCTCTTCGAACCGAAGAACAGCCCCTCCAGCAGATGCACCGCCATCGGGAACCACTCGTGCATGATCTGCGCGAACGTGTCGGCGGGCAGCACGAAGAACCGCGTCGGCTCGGTGACGCGCATGGTGTTGTTGTAGACCTGCCGCACCCGGTCGCCCAGATACGCCTGCATGGACCCGGCGTAGACCCCGCGCTGGGAGGTCCGGGTGACCTCCACGTCGTCCCCGCCGACCCGGCGGTACAGCACGACGCTGCCCTCGACCATCACGTAGAAGCAGGTGGCGGGGTCGCCCTCGGTGTACACCGGGCCGGGTTCGAAGCGCTCCACCCGCCCCTCGCCGCACAGCCGGTCCAACTGTTCGGGCGTCAGCTTCTCGAACAGGAACAGCGAGCCGATCTCCGCCGGTTCGCACGGCACCACCCGCCCGCTCACGACTGCTCCAGGTAGCGGTGGACGAGCATCACGGCCATGGCTCCCTCTCCGACGGCGGACGCGACCCGCTTCGCGGACTCCGCGCGCGCGTCCCCCGCGACGAACACCCCGGGGACGTTGGTCTCCAGATGGTACGGCGGCCTCTCCAGCTCCCACCCCGAGGGCGGGCGCCCGTCCGCCGTCAGGTCGGGGCCGGCCAGGATGAACCCGCGCGGGTCCCGCAGCACCGTCGAGTCCAGCCAGTCCGTCAGCGGCGCGGCGCCGATGAACACGAACATCCACTGCGCGTCGACGAGTTCGCTCGCGCCGGTGTCCACGTCGCGCAGGGTCAGCTGCTCCAGATGGTCCGTGCCGTGCGCGGACTCCACGACCGTGCGGGGCCGCACCGAGATGTTCGGCGACTCCTCGATCTGCTGCACCAGGTAGTGCGACATGGACGCCGACAGCGACTCGCCGCGCACCAGCAGCGTCACCGACTTCGCCTTGCGCGCCAGGTACATCGCGGCCTGCCCGGCGGAGTTGGCGCCGCCCACGACGTACACGTCCTGCCCCTGGCAGTACGGCGCCTCCGTCAGGGCGGAGCCGTAGTACACGCCGCAGCCGTTGAGGTCCTCGCAGCCCGGCGCCCGGAGCTGGCGGTAGGACACCCCCGTCGCCAGGATCACGCTGTGCGCGGCGACCGCGGAGCCGTCCGAGAACCGCACGGTCCTGGCCGCCCCGTTGACCTCCAGCCCCGTCACCTCGCGGGCGGTGAGGATCTCCGCGCCGAACTTCGCCGCCTGCCGCCGGGCCCGCTCGGTGAGCTGGCCTCCCGAGACGCCGTCGGGGAAGCCGAGGTAGTTCTCGATCCGGGAGCTCTGCCCCGCCTGCCCGCCGGTGGCCGACCGCTCCACCAGCACGGTCCGCAGCCCCTCCGACGCCCCGTACACCGCGGCGCCCAGACCGGCCGGTCCGCCGCCGATCACGACGAGGTCGTAGAAGTCGGCGGCCGGCGTCGTGGCGAGCCCCACCTGCGCCGCCAGCTCGGGCGCCCGCGGCGCCACCAGGGGCGCGCCCTCGGGCGTGACCACCAGCGGCAGCCGCCCGCCGTCCTGCCCGGCCGCGGCCAGCAGCCGCCGCCCCTCGGGCTCGTCGGCGGAGTACCAGCGGTAGGGCACCTGGTTGCGCGCCAGGAACTCCCGTACCTCCGAGGACCGCGCCGACCAGCGGTGACCGACCACCTTGGTGCTGGGCACCGGCCGGTAGTCGCTGCGCCGCCACGCCTCCAGCAGGTCGTCGAGGACCGGGTAGAGCTTCTCCTCCGGGGGGTCCCACGGCTTGAGCAGGTAGTGGTCGACGTCCACGACGTTGATCGCGTCGATCGCCGCGTTGGTGTCCGCGTACGCGGTCAGCAGCACCCGCCGCGCACCCGGGTACACGTCCAGCGCCTGTTCGAGGAACTCGATGCCGTTCATCTGCGGCATGCGGTAGTCGGCGAGGATCACCGCCACGAGGTCGCCGCGCAGCTTCAGCTCGCGCAGCGCCTCCAGCGCGGACTCACCGGACTCCGCGCGCACGATGCGGTGCGACGCGCCGTAGCGCCGCCGCAGATCACGGGCGACGGCCCGGGAGACCCCCGGGTCGTCGTCCACCGTCAGGATCACGGTCCGCGCGGCTTCGGCGGCCTCTGTCATACGTCTCCCACCCCGGGGTTCGCGTCCTCCGCAGGGCGACGCGCGTCCCGGGGACGCGGTCGCCGAGTCGGCTCCCGGCCATCGTATGTTCGATCCGGCCGCTTCGCTCAGCCGTCCCGGGGCGGCCGGCCCGTCCCGCCGCGGGAGCGGGTCGCGCGGTGGTGAAGACTGTTCCGCACGGACGTGAGCACGACATCAGGAGGAATCCGGCATGACACGCCCGATCACGGCAGGGGTGGACGGATCGCAGGAGAGCCTCGCCGCGCTGGCCTGGGCCGCGCGCGAGGCGGTGCGCCGCGGGCTTCCGCTGCGGGTGGTGCACGCCTGGCGGTTCGAGACCCACGAGGCGATCGACGCGGGGGACCCCGAAACCCAGGCGCGGTGGGTGCGCGACGGGCTGGCAGAGGCCGCGCGCACCGTCACCGCACGCCACCCCGGACTGGAGGTCACCACCGACGTCGTCGAGGGCGTGCCCGCCGCGGCACTGGCGGCCGAGTCGGCCGGGGCCGGGATGACGGTGCTGGGCACGCGCGGACACGCAGCCGTCGTGGGGTTCCTGCTCGGCTCGGTGGGACAGCAGGTCGTCGCCGAGGCGCGGAGCCCCGTCGTACTGGTCCGCGCCGGGGACCGGCCCGCGGCGGAGGCGGGCGGCCGCGACGTCGTCGTCGGCCAGCACGGCGACGGCGACGACAGCGCCGAGACCCTGCGCTTCGCCTTCGAGGCGGCCGCCGCGCGGGGCGCCGCCGTGCGCGCCGTACGGGCCTGGACGCTGCCGCCGCTGTTCGCCTACAGCCCCGCCTCCCTGAAGCTGCTCGACGAGGCCGGCGGCCCGGAGCCGTACGAGCGCAGGGCGCTGGCGGGGGCGCTGCGGCCGTGGCGGGAGCGGTTCCCGGACGTCCACGTCGTCGAGCACGTCGAGATGGGCAGCGCCGGGCAGGTCCTGCTGTCGGTCGCCGGGCGCGCCCAGCTGATGGTGGTCGGCCGCCGGGACCGGCGCAGCGCGGTGGGCGCCCGGATCGGTTCGGTGGCGCACGGCGTCCTGCACCACGCGCCCTGCCCGGTGGCCGTGGTGCCGCACGAGTGAGCCGGTACGGGCGCGGCGGTGCCCCCGGGCCCCCGCGCGCGCGTCAGTCGGACGCCGTCGGCTGAAGCGTCTCGCGGGCCCTGGGCAGGATCGTCGCGATGTAGTCCGCGACGACCGTGTCCAGGCCGATGTCGTGCTGTGCCCGCTCGGACAGGTACCAGCGGTGCTCCAGCAGCTCGTGGTAGATCTCGGCCGGGTCCATGGCCCCGCGCAGCTCCACCGGCACGGCCCGCACGGTGGGCCGGAAGACGTCGCGCACCCAGCGGTGGGCGAGCACTTCCGGCCGGGCGCCGAGCGGATCGCCGGGGGCGTGGTCGTCCTGGGTGGCCATCCAGCTCTCCAGGTCGTTCAGCAGCCGGCGGGCCTGGTTCTCCTCGGCGTCCAGGCCCGTCAGGCGCAGCAGTTGGCGCTGGTGGTGGCCGGCGTCGACCACCTTGGGCACGAACGTGACCGCGTCGCCGTTCGCGGCGTGCTCGATCTGCATCTCGGCGACGTCGAAGCCGAGGTCGTTGAGCCGGCGTATCCGGCGCTCGATGTAGTGGTGCTTGCCCGCCGGGTACACCGACGTGCGGGTCAGCTCCTCCCACAGCCGCCGGTAGCGGGCGCAGATCTCGGTGCCGAACTCGATCGGGTCGACGGAGGGGTGCAGCGCCCCGGACGCCTCCAGGTCCAGCAGCTCACCGCTGATGTTGACGCGCGCGAGGTCGAGGTCGTAGTCGCGCTGGCCGTCGCTGAGCCGCGGATGCAGCTCGCCGGTCTCGGCGTCCACCAGATACGCCGCGTACGCGCCCGCGTCCCGCCGGAACAGCGTGTTGGACAGCGAGCAGTCGCCCCAGGCGAACCCGGCGAGGTGCAGGCGGACCAGCAGCGCGGCGAGCGCGTCCATGAGGCGGTGCATGGTCGCCGGGCGCATCGTCGTCTCGAACATCGAGCGGTACGGCAGCGAGCCGCGCAGATGCCGGGTGATCAGCACCGGCTCCAGCGGCGCACCCGCGCCGTCCGCGCGGCCGGTGACCACCGCGAGGGGGTCCACCGCGGGGATGCCCAGCCGGTCCAGGTCGCGCAGCAGTCCGTACTCGCGCAGGGCCGGGCGCTCGGCGAGTTCCTTCACGGCGATCACCTCGTCACCGGCGCGCGCGTAGCGCACGATGTGCCGGGAGATGCCGCGCGGCAGCGGCACCAGGACCTCCGGCGGCCACTCCTGCAGGGGCAGCTGCCAGGGCAGTTCCAGCAGGAGCGCGGGGTGCTCCGGGTTCGTCGCGCTGATCTGGAGTGCCATGGGCCGCCGTCCGTCCTCGCCTCGCGGTGATCGTCACCTCACCCTAGAGCGCGCGCTCCCGGGCCTGAAGGGCCGCGTGCCGTACGGACCCCCGGTGCGGCGGCCCGTGGCCCGGCAGCGTCAGCTCCCCGTCCAGCCCCTCGAACAGGTCGCGCGAGGGCACGGCCCGCGCGCCCTCGGTGAGGACGACCCAGGTGGTGCTTCCGCCGTGCACCGGGTACGTGCCGTCCGCGACGTCCCGTACGTCCGTGCGCATGATCGTCCCGCGTGGTGAGGTCCCGCCCGGCGGGGCAAGGAAAAAGCAGACCGAGCGAGCGCCGCACGCGACGGGGCGTGCGCGGGGCGGTTGTGCGCGGGGTGATGTGCAAGGGCCAGCGGTGCGCGGGGCGGTGGTGCAAGGGGCGGTGCGCCTCAGCGCACGCCGTGCGGGCGGAACTGCACGCTGATGCGCGGCCCCTGGGCGCGCGCGGTCTTCGGTATCGCGTGCTCCCAGGTCCGCTGGCAGGAACCGCCCATGACGACGAGGTCGCCGTGCCCGAGCGGACGGCGCACGGTGTCGCCGCCGCGCACGGGGCGCAGCAGCAGGTCGCGGGGCGCGCCGACGGACAGGATCGCCACCATGGTGTCCTCGCGCGCGCCGCGCCCGATCCGGTCGCCGTGCCAGGCGACGCTGTCCCGGCCGTCGCGGTAGTAGCAGAGCCCGGCGGTGGTGAACGGCTCGCCCAGCTCGCGCGCGTACCGGGCCGACAGCGCGTCGCGGGCCTTCGCGAGGACCGGGTGGGGCAGCGGCTCGCCGGCGCCGTAGAAGCGGAGCAGCCGCGGTACGTCGACGACGTGGTCGTACATCGTGCGGCGCTCGGCCCGCCAGGGCACCTTGGCCGTCAGCTGCGCGAACAGCGCGTCGGACCCGCTCAGCCAGCCCGGCAGGACGTCGATCCAGGCGCCATGGGCGAGGCGGGTGCGCCGGACCGCGGCCAGCGGGCCGAGCCTCAGCTCGTCGGTCTGGTCGAACAGGGAGCCCTGGAGGTGCGGGGACATACGGCCAGCGTACCCCTTAATCGAAAATATGTTCCCTTGTGTGGGTGGGGTCCGCGCGGTCGGCCGCATCACCGCGTCCCACCCCTTTGGATACATCGCCGTATCGGATACATTCGCGTATCGAACGGAGGTACGGAGATGGCCGTGGAGGAGACGACCCGCCGCGTCACCCGGCGCCGCGTCCGCACGCGGGCCGACCTGCTCGACGCCGCGTTCGCGGTGTTCGCGGCTAAGGGGTTCGGACGCGTCTCCATCGAGGAGGTCTGCGAGGCCGCCGGGTACAGCAGGGGAGCGTTCTACTCCAACTTCGCCACCCTGGACGAGCTGTTCTTCGCCCTCTACCGGCAGCGCGCCGACCTGATCGCCGAGCAGGTCGCCGGGGCGCTCGCCCTGGACGGCCCGGACCTGGACGTACCGGCCGCCGTGGACCGGGTGAGCGAGGTGCTGCTCCTGGACCGGGAGTGGCTGCTGGTGAAGACCGACTTCCTGGTGCACGCCGCCCGCGACCCGGCGGTCGCGCGGACCCTGCTGGAACACCGGGCACGGCTGCGCGGGGCGATCGCCGACCGGCTGGCCCGCGCGGGGGGCGCCGCCGCCCTGCCGCCCGCGCTCGGCGGCGTCGAGAGCGCCGCCCGCGCCGTGGTCGCGGCCTACGACGGTGTCACCGTCCAACTGCTGCTCGACCGGGACACCGGCCGCGCGCGCACCTGGCTCGGGCACCTGCTCACCGCGCTGCTCACCGACGGCGCGACCGGCACCGGCAGCCACCCGTGACCGGCCGCGCGACCACCGCACCGGCCGCCACCGCACCGGCCGCAGTCGGCCGCTCACCGCCGAACCGGTCGGCATCGAACCGGTGACCTGTGCGCAGGTCACCCGCGCACAGCGTGACCGCCGCACGGCTCGGCGCACCGCACGGCTCGATCCACCGCACAGCCCACCGCACAGCGTCACCACCGCATCAGGAAGGGACGGTCGCCATGGATGCCGACGTCATCGTCGTCGGAGCGGGACTCGCGGGCCTGGTCGCCGCGAGCGAACTGACCAGGCGGGGCCGCAAGGTGGCCCTGCTCGACCAGGAGAACGCCGCCAACCTCGGCGGACAGGCGTTCTGGTCCTTCGGCGGACTGTTCCTCGTGGGCTCGCCCGAGCAGCGCCGCCTCGGCATCAAGGACTCCCTCGACCTCGCCTGGAACGACTGGCAGGGCAGCGCGCAGTTCGACCGGACCGAGGACGAGGACTCCTGGGCGGTGCGCTGGGCGCGCGCCTACGTCGAATGGGCGGCCGGTGAGAAGCGGTCCTGGCTCGACGGCCACGGCATCACGTTCCTGCCCACCGTGGGCTGGGCCGAGCGCGGCGACCTGCGCGCCGACGGCCACGGCAACTCCGTGCCCCGCTTCCACATCGCCTGGGGCACGGGCACCGGGGTCGTGGAGCCGTTCGTGCGCCGCGCCCGGCAGGCCGCCCGCGACGGACTGCTGACCTTCCACCACCGCCACCGGGTCGACGAACTGCTCATCGAGGAGGGCGCCGCGCGCGGGGTCCGCGGCACCCTGCTGGCCGGCGACGACTCACCCCGCGGCGTCGCCTCCAACCGGGACCGCGCCGGTGAGTTCGCGCTCACCGCCCAGGCCGTGATCGTCACCACCGGCGGCATCGGCGCCGACCACGACATCGTGCGCCGCCACTGGCCGGAGCGCCTCGGCACCCCGCCCCGGGAGATGGTCACCGGCGTCCCCGCCTACGTCGACGGCCGGATGCTCGACATCAGCGCGGAGGCCGGGGTCCGCCTCGTCAACCGCGACCGGATGTGGCACTACACCGAGGGCCTGCGCAACTGGGACCCGATCTGGCCCGGCCACGGCATCCGCATCCTGCCCGGCCCGTCCTCGATGTGGTTCGACGCCCTGGGCCGCCGGCTGCCCGACCCCTGCCTGCCCGGCTACGACACCCTCGGCACCCTGCGGCACCTGCGCACGGACCCCGCCCTCGCGGACCACGACCACTCCTGGTTCGTCCTCACCCGGAAGATCGTCGAGAAGGAGTTCGCGCTGTCGGGCTCCGAGCAGAACCCCGACATCACCGCGAAGGACCGCGCGGGCTTCCTCAAGGAGCGGATCCTCGGCAGGGGCGCCCCCGGCCCGGTGGCCGCCTTCCTGCGCCACGGCGCCGACTTCGTCACCGCGCCCGGCCTGGAGGACCTGGTCGAGAAGATGAACGGCCTGACCGGCAAGCCGCTCCTGGACGCCCGCACCCTGCGGCGCCAGATCGAGGCCCGCGACCACCAGTTGTCCCACCCCTACGCCAAGGACTCCCAGATCCAGGGCATCCGCAACGCCCGCCGCTACATCGGCGACCGCCTCGGCCGCGTCGCCACCCCGCACCGCATCCTGGACCCCGCGGCCGGTCCCCTCATCGGCGTCAGACTCCACATCCTGACCCGCAAGACCCTCGGCGGCATCCAGACCGACCTCGACTCCCGCGCGCTCGCGGCCGACGGCTCACCCGTCGAGGGCCTGTACGCGGCCGGCGAGGTCGCCGGGTTCGGCGGCGGCGGCGTCCACGGCTACAACGCCCTGGAGGGCACCTTCCTCGGCGGCTGCCTCTTCTCGGGGCGCGCCGCGGGCCGGGCGGCGGCAGACCAGGTGGGCTGAGCCACCGGGCGGCGCGGGCGCGGGGGGACCGGTCGGCACAGCCGGTGGGCCGAGGCGCGGGGACCGGGCCGCGGACGCGGGCCCGTCTCCCCGCCCCGGTCCTCACCCGCCCCCGGGTCTCATCCGCCCCGGCGTCATCCCCGCAGGAGGCGGGCCAGCACCGCCGCGTGGCTGCGCTCCGGTGTCTTCGACGCCGTCAGCAGCGTCACGTCCCCCCGGGCGGCCCACTCCCGCACCCTGTCGAGGAGTCCGGCGGCCTCGGGGGCGGCCAGCTCCGCCTCGTACCGGTCGGCGAACTCCTCGTACGAGCCCTCGCCCGCGTGGTACCAGCGGCGCAGCCCGGCCGACGGGGTGAGCCCCTTGGGCCACTCGTCGACCGAGGCGGCCTCCTTGCGCAGACCGCGCGGCCAGAGCCGGTCGACCAGGACGCGCAGACCGTCCCCCGGCTCGGGCGCCTCGTAGACACGCCGCACACACACGCTCATGACGGGACCTCTCCCGGGGCACCCGCACCCGCGTGCGGCCACCCCTGACCGACGGCGACCCGCCGAAATCCGACGAGTCCTTACAAGTTCCTTACAAGTGTCGGTCAAGGTCGACGCATGATCACGCACAAGTCCCGTGTCGCCCTGCTGGCCGTGTCCGTGCTGCTGACCGGCTGCGGCGCCGGCGCGGCTGCGGCGCCCGACGACGAGCCCGGCGCCCCCGGGCCCCGCGTCACCGGCGAGCCCCGGCCCGACGCCGCCCTCGCGCCCGCCCCCCGCAAGCTCCCCGGCCTCGGCCCCCGGACCTGGGACAAGGTGCCCGCCGACGCCCGGCAGGCCGTCGTCGTCACCGGCCGCGGCCGCGACTCCGAGCACTCCACCGTCGTCCTCCACGAGCGCACCGCCGCCGGCTGGCGGGCCGGCCCCGGCTGGCCCGCGCACAACGCCCGGCGCGGCTGGACCGAGCAGCATGTGGTCGGCGACCTGCGCTCGCCCGTCGGCGTCTTCACCCTCACGGACGCAGGAGGACTGCTCCCCGATCCGGGCACCCGGCTCTCCTACGGCCAGGGCAGCGGATTCACGATCTCCGGCACCGGCTTCGAGGGCGAGCCGCTCGCGGGCTCCTTCGACTACGTGATCGCCATCGACTACAACCGCAGGACCGGCACCTCGCCCCTGGACCTGACCCGCCCGATGGGCGCCGGACGCGGCGGCGGGATCTGGCTCCACGTGGACCACGGCGGGCCCACCCAGGGCTGCGTGGGCATCGCGAAGGAGAACATGCGGCGGCTGCTGCTGGCGCTGGACCCGAAGCGCAGACCGGTCGTCGTCATGGGCGACGCCGCCTCCCTGGCCCGCTGAACACCACCCGCACGGCTCGGGATCCGCCGCGTGCGCGCACCTGTGCCGGTCGCCGAGGACGACGCGATGCAGGCCGCGGCGGCCGGGCCCGGCGCCGGACGCGTGGTCACCCTGCGCCTGCCCGCCGCCGCACCGCCGGACCGACCGTCGCTCCGCTGCGGCCGCGCTCAGCCCGCCCGCTGCCGCAGCGCCCGCCGTTCGGTTTCGCTCGTACCACCCCATATCCCGATGAACTGGTCCATGTCGATGGCCCAGCGCAGACACTGCTCCCGGACCGGGCAGCGCCGGCAGACCGCCTTCGCCTGCTCGGTCTGCAGCACGGTCGGTCCGGACGTGCCGATCGGATAGAAGAGGTCGGGGTCCTCATGGCGGCAGGCGGCGTCGTCTCGCCAGTCGTCCATCAAAGTCACCTGCGATCGTCGTACGTGCCCTCGGTGGATGCCTTACTCGCTTTCGAGTCGCCTGTCGACACGCAAGTGAAACCCCGTCGGACACCGCCGGTCCGGTCACTGCCCGCGCATGCCCCACGGGGAGCCGTACTCCGTCAGCAGATCCAGGAAGGGGCGGGCCGGGAACGCCTCCGGGCCGAGCACGCCCGCGCCCGACCACGCGCCGCCCGCGAGGAGTTCGAGGGCGACGACCGGATTCACCGCGGTCTGCCAGACCACGGCCTGGGAGCCGTACTCGGCCATGGACCACTGGTTGTCGACCACGTGGTACAGGTACACCTCGCGCGGCTCGCCGTCCTTGACGCCCCGCACCCAGGTCCCCGCGCAGGTCTTGCCGCGCATCCGCCCGCCCAGCGTCGCCGGGTCCGGCAGGCACGCGGCCACCACGTCCCGGGGCGAGACGCCGACCGGTCCGCCGGGGCCCGGCACGGTCACCGGATCGGTGCGGTCGAGGCCCAGCAGGTGCAGGGTCTTCAGGGTCCGGATGAACTCCTCGCCCAGGCCGTACTTGAACGTCACGCGGCGCGCGTCCACCCAGCGCGGGACCAGCAGCACCTCCTCGTGCTCCACGTTCACGCACTCCACCGGGCCGATCCCCTCGGGGAAGTCGAACACCTCGGGCTCGCTGAAGGGTTCGGTGGTGAACCAGCCGCGGCCCTCCTCGTAGACCACCGGCGGGTTCAGGCACTCCTCGATCGTGGTCCAGATGCTGAAGGACGGGGCGAAGTCGTAGCCGTCCACGGTGAGGTTGGCGCCGTCGCGGACCCCGATCTCCTCGATCTCGTCGAAGAGTTCGTCCGCCGCGTACCGCGCGAACACGTCCGACAGGCCGGGTTCCACCCCCATGCCGACGAGGGCGAGGGCGCCCGCCTTCTCCCAGTCGGCCGCCTGCTCGAACTGGGCGTCGCCCAGCTTGACCCCGCACTCCTCGTACGGCCGCTCGGGATGCGGACGCGACAGTGACATCGCCATGTCGACATAGGTGGCCCCGGCCGCGCGGGCGGCCCGGAACAGCGGCATCACGAACCGCGGGTCGGTGGCGTTGAGCAGGACGTCGCACCCGTGGCGGGCGAGCAGGGCGGTCACGGCGGCCTCGTCGCCCGCGTCGACGCGGCCGGCCGTGAAGCGGGCGTCGCCGCCGAGCGCCGCGACGGCCGCCTCGGCGCGGGCCGGGTCGTAGTCGGCGACGACCATCGCCTCGAAGAACGGGCGCCGGGCGGCGATCCGGGTGATGGCGGTACCCACACCGCCGGCTCCCACGAGCAGAACACGCATGACAAGACTCCCTCGGCTGAAGGTCTACGACGTGACGGGGCCCCGGCCGCGATACAACGCCGCCGCCCGGGTTAAGGTCAATGGCGTTGGCATAAGGCGGACCGCGCCCCGCGGCCCCGGCGCGCGGGGTCCGGCAGGACGGAGAGCATCGTGCCCAAAGCGGTCGTCCCGGAGGGGAAGCGGCGCCGACGGCGTCCCACGAAGGGCGGCACCGTGCTCTCCGAGCGGCTGATCGTCGAGACGGCGCTGCGCATGCTGCGCGAGCACGGCAGCGCCGGTCTCACGGCCCGCCGCCTGGGCCTGGCCCTGGACGCCGACCCCAGTACGCTCTACCGCTACTTCCGCGGGATGGACGAGCTGACCCTCGCCATCGGCGACGCCCTGATCGGCCAGGCCCTCGGCGGCTGGGAGCCCACCGGCCACTGGCGGGCGGACCTGCGGGCGGTGGGACTGCGCCTGCACGCCGCCTACGTCGCCCATCCGCAGGCCGCCGTGCTGACGGCGAGCCGGGTCACCGGGCGTGCCAACGAACTCGCCGCCGACGAGGCCGTGCTGGACATCCTGCGCTCGGCGGGGTTCGCGCTGCCCGACACCGTGCGCATCTACCACGCCTTCATCGACCAGACGCTGGCCTTCGCCGCGCTCGACGCCGCCTCGCTGGCCCTGCCGAGCGCCGCGCTGGACGCCGACGAGGACATGTGGCGCTCCACGTACGCGCGCCTGCCCCGGGCGACCCACCCCCGGATCGCCGAGGCCGCGCCGCTGCTGGCGGCCCGGATGGTCGACAGCGCCTATCCGACGGCCCTGGAGATGCTGCTGGACAGCGCGGCGGCCCAGCTCGGCGGGTAGCGCCCCGCCGGCCGCGCGGCCCCTGGGCGGGTCCGGCCGGCCTGGTGGCCGTGACCATGACCGTCCCGGCGTGAACCTCCTCGCGGGCGCCTGACCGGGTCCGGGAGGCGGCTGCCGCCCGGACCGGACGCGGTGCCATAGTGAACCCCGGCCCACATGGATGTAACGAGCAACCAGGATGCCGGTGGACGCGAGCGAGAGCGGTACCGAGGAGCGGCGCACGCCCGCCGACGAGCCGGAGGCCGCCCGGCGCGGCCCGCGGCGCTGGACCATGGACACCCGGCCGCTGCGCCGCCCCGCCTACCGGCGGCTGTGGTCCTCCACCGTCGTCACGGCCGTCGGCAGCCAGCTCACCGCGGTCGCCGTCCCCAAGCAGGTCTACGACATCACCGGGTCCTCGGCCTGGGTCGGCGCCGCGAGCCTGGCCGGCCTCGTGCCGCTGGTGGTCTTCGCGCTGTGGGGCGGCGCCGTCGCGGACAGCATGGACCGCCGCAGGCTGCTGCTGATCACCAACAGCGGCATCGCGGCGACCTCGGTGCTGTTCTGGCTCCAGGCCGTCACGGGGCTGGAGTCGGTGCCGGTGCTGATGCTGCTGCTCGCCGTGCAGCAGGCGTTCTGGGGGCTGAACTCCCCGGCCCGCAGCGCCTCCATCGCCCGCCTGGTGCCGGCCGGGGAGTTGCCCGCGGCCAACGCCCTCGGCTCCACCGTCATGCAGACCGGCCAGGTCGTCGGCCCGCTGCTGGCCGGGGTGCTCATACCCGTCGTCGGGCTGGCCGAGCTGTATCTGCTCGACGCGCTGGCCCTGTGCGTCACCGTGTGGGCGGTCCACCGGCTGCCCCCGCTGCCCCCGCTCGGCGGGCCCGCCCGGCGCCGCGCGGGCCTGCGGGAGATCGCGGAGGGCTTCCGCTACATCGCCCGGCACAAGGTGCTGCTGCTGTCCTTCCTCGCCGACATCGTCGCGATGGTCCTCGGCATGCCCCGCGCCCTGTTCCCGCAACTGGCCGGCGAGACCTACGGCTCCTACGGCGAGGGCCTCGCCCTCGGGCTGCTGTTCGCGGCGATCCCGGTCGGCGCCGTGGCGGGCGGACTGCTCTCCGGCACGTTCTCCCGGGCCCGCCGGCACGGCTGGATGGTGATCGGCGCGGTCGTCGCCTGGGGCGCGGCCATCGCCGGGTTCGGCCTGAGCCGCAGCCTGTGGCTCGCCGTGGTCCTCCTGGCGCTCGCCGGGGTCGCGGACATGGTCTCGATGGTCTTCCGCGGCGCGATCCTGCTCTCCGCCGCCAGTGACGAGATGCGCGGCCGGATGCAGGGCGTGTTCACCGTGGTCGTGGCCGGCGGACCGCGCCTGGCCGACGTGCTGCACGGCACGGCCGGCTCGGCCTTCGGGGCACGCGCGGCCACCACGGGCGGGGGGCTGCTCGTCGTCGTGGTGATGCTGGCCCTGGCCGCCGCGCTGCCCGCCCTGCGCCGCTACCGCGTCTGACGCTCAGAGCACACCGCGCCTGCGCGTGCCGTACTGCTCCATGAGCTTGCCCCGGGTCATCTCCAGCCGGTGCGCGAGGATCTCGGCGACGTGCCGCACCAGCGTCATCCCGAGGGCGGGGTCCCGCTCGCACAGCCGCAGCACCGCCGCCGCCTCGAACTCGTAGGCGCGCACCGGGCTGAACGCCTCGGCGCCGAAGTCCCACCGGTACGGCGGGAACAGCCACGACCAGCCCAGCAGGTCGCCCGCGCCGAGGGCGGCGACCGTGACCCGTTGCAGGGAGGTCACGCGCTGGTCGAGGGAGACGGCGCCCGAGCGGATCACCCAGAAGCGGTCGGCCGTGCCGCCCGCCTCGAAGATGCGGGTGTCCTCCGGGAAGGAGACCTCCCGGGCCAGCGCCATCAGGCTCTCGCGCTGGGGCGGCGGAAGGGCGGTCAGCAGCTTGATCGCTTTGGTCATGACACGGGGCTCCTCACCGAGGGCTGAGGTTCCGGTGCTTCCCTGCGTCCATTTCAGCGGCTGCGGCCCCGCCGGGCACCTCGGCGGGCGCGGTTTTCGGCCGCGACCGGACGCGGACGTGAAGAAGCCCTGGCTGGACGGGGGAGACCAGCCAGGGCCGTCAGCGGTGGTCGACGGGGGACGGCTGCCGTCCACCCCGTGACCACGTGTGTATGAACCGTAAACCACTTTGCGCCGTGACGGGCACCCGGGAGCGGGGTAAGTGACCGGTTTCACTCCGTCCGGGGTTTCAGACCGGATCGGGACGCCGTCCCGGGGTCAGTATCTCGTCCAGCACCCGGATCACCGTCTCGAAGGCCAGGGTCCGCACGGCGGCGTCCCGCGCCGCCTCGGGATCAGTCGACCGCAGCGTCTCGCTCCGCCCTCGCCATGTCCGCTCCTCCTCCCGGGCGCACGCCCGCGCGCGCCGCATCCGCCGCAACAGTTCGTCCGAGTCCACGACATCCGTCATACCCTTCGCCTACCCGGCAATCGGCCCGGCGTGCGGCCGGTCCGCGGGCTCCGCCACCGGAACCCCCAGCGGGCGGGCCAGCCCGGCCACCGCCTCGTCCAGGCGCTGCAGATGCCGCAGCACACGGTCGGTCACCCGGCCGTAGCGCGGTGTCCCGGAGCCGGGCGGCCCGAGCAGGGAGGCGATGCTCGGGCCCGTCTCGACCCGGGCCCCCGAGGGCGCGCCGGTGACGTGCGCGGCGATCGTCTCCAGGTTGTGGGCGATGCGCCCGGCGGCCCGTTTCAGCCGGGGGTCCGCGGCGATGGAGGGGTGCGTGGGCAGCAGCTCGGCCGTCGCCGCCAGGGAGCGCGCGTGATAGGCGCAGGTCTCCAGCAGGGCGACCACGTAGCGGGCGGTCTCCCGGCGCGCCCGCAGGGGCGTGACCGGATGGGTCAGCGGCTGCGTCGCGGCCCGCAGGTCGGCCAGCGCCTGGTCCAGGCCGCGCGCCCCGTCCAGCAGCTCGACCGGCGGACCGCCGCTGAGCTGGTCCACGGCGCTGCGGGTGACGTCCCCGAGCCGCTCCAGCACGGTGGCCAGGAGGTCGTTCGTACGGCGGTCCGTGTGCACCGGCAGCACGAAGGCCGCCGCGATCACGCCGCAGGCCGCCCCGAGCGCCGTCTCGCCGACGCGCAGCACGAGCACGGACATGCTGTACGTGTGCAGCAGCGTGTAGAGCAGACCGAGCGCGGCGGTGACGAAGAACGACATCAGCGTGTACGACAGCGGCGCCGTGTAGAACATCGCGAAGACGAACAGCAGCACCAGTGCGAACGCCGTCCAGGTGTGCTGCCCGACGGCGCCGGCCAGCACGATGCCGGCCAGCACGCCGAGCACGGTGCCCAGCAGCCTGCGGTAGCCCTTGACCAGGATCTCGCCCGTGGAGGCGGTGTTCAGGAAGACGATCCAGCAGGTCAGCACCGCCCAGTACCAGCGGTCGCGGGAGAGCAGCTCGCCGCCGACCATGGCCAGCGTCGAGCCCACCGCCACCTGCACGGCCGCGCGCGTGGTGGGCCGCCGCAGCCCGGTCGGCTCCTCGGCGGGCTCGTCCTCCTCCGCGTCCAGGACGGCGTCCTCCGCGTCCAGCTCCTCGCGCGAGCGCGCGGTGGCGGGGGAGTCGTCCGACTCGTCCCCGGCGCCGCCGAGCGCGATCCGCAGCCCCAGCACGGCGCGGGCGCTCTCGCCGACGGCCCGGAAGACGTCCTGCACGGCCGGTGCGGCGTCGGGCAGGTTCTCCTCGTCGCGGTAGCCGAGCAGCCGGTTGCGCAGATGCGCCACCGAGGTCCCGGTGGCCTGGGCGACCGGGCGCAGCACCAGCAGGCGCAGCGCGTCGAGGTCGCGGCGCAGGGCGGCGGTCGCGTCGTCGCGCACCGGCTGCCGGCCGCCCGAGGGGACGGGGGCGCCCGGCAGATGCAGGGCCAGGGTGTCGACGCGCTCGGCCCCGCGGGCCCGCAGCAGTGACAGCCCGAGGCGCTCGGCGGCGATCTCGGCGTCCGCGACCCGCCGCTGCACGAGCCGCGCCGCCGCGTCGTCGGCGGTGCCCTCGGCCAGCCGCGCCTGGATGAGCAGGGCCGTCTCGTGCAGCCGCGCGGTGCCCTCGCGCACCTGCTCCAGGGCCCGGTCGGCCTCCTCGGGACCGGCGTCGACCAGGTCGAGCTGCGCGGACAGCAGTTGCGCGAGACGGGCCCGGAAGGCGCCGCGCAGCCGTTCGAGCACCCCGGTGGGCGTCTCCGGCACGAGGACGAACCGCATCAGCGCGCTGCACCCGAAGGCGAGGGCCAGCACCCGGAACAGCTCGGGCAGATCGGCGACGGTGGCGCCGACGAACAGCGACACGAAGTAGATCTGGAAGGCGATGAGCCCGAGCGCGGTCCCCCGCTCGCCGAACCTGCGGCCGTAGACGGCGAAGAAGATCAGCGCGAGGAAGAACAGGTCGCCGACGAGGACGAAGCGGTGCAGCACCGCCGCCAGCGTCATCGACGCCAGCGCCACCGGGAGCCCGAGGGCGAGCGTGAGCGCCTGCTGTGCGCGCCCCTTCTCGCGGACGGCGAACGTCGAGACCATCGCGGCCAGGGCGCCCGCGACGAGCTGGCGCACCCCGGTGTCCAGCAGGGCGAGCACGGCGACCGTGAGCGCGATGGCGCCCGCGGTGCGCAGACCGGCGGCCAGCCGCAGCAGACCGGGGTCCGACGCGGCCACGCGATCGCGCAGCCGTGCCCGGACCGGCCGTCCCGCTCGTCTCACGCCGCCGTGCTCTCTCCCGCTGTCCGCGCGCGGACCACCGGCCGGGTCCGGCCGGCGTGCCCGCTCAATCGGACGTCTTCCCGTCCGCCCCGGAGACCTGCTCCTTGAGCTGCTCGGGCGTCAGGTACGCGTGGATGAACTCGAAGTCCTTGAGCTTGGCGGGACGCCGGGCCTGGAACCCGGTGCGGACGAAGTCGTCGCCGGCGAGGGCGTTGAGCAGCCAGTTCGTCGCGACGCGGGCCTTGGCGACGTTGGTGCGCAGCGCCGACCAGTGGTAGCCGCGGGCGACGAGCACCGCGGGCGGGCCCTTCAGCTCGACGCCGAGGGGCTTGGAGACGGCGTCGAAGCCGCCGAGGTCGACGACGAGGCCGAGGTCCTTGTGGACGTAGCGCCGCAGCGGCCTGCCGCGCAGCGAGGCGATGACGTTGTCGGCGACGACCTTGCCCTGCCGCATCGCGTGCTGGGCGGTCGGCGGGCAGACGGCGCCCTCCTCGTCCTTGGCCACGTCGGGCACCGCCGCGGCGTCGCCGAGGGCGAACACCCCGTCGTGGCCGGGCAGGCTCATCTCGGCGGTGACCGCGAGCCGGCCGCGCACCGTCTCGGCGCCCAGAGTGCCGATCAGCGGGCTGGCGGCGACCCCGGCGGTCCAGATCAGGGTGTGGGTGGGCACCACCCGGCCGTCGGTGAAGGTGACCTCGTCGGGGCCGGCCTTGGCGATGGACACCCCGAGCGAGATCTCCACCCCGCGCCTGCGCAGGATCTCCTGGGCGTCGCGGCCCAGCTTCTCGCCGAGTTCGGGCATCAGGCGGGGCGCGATGTCGATGAGATGCCACTTGATCAGCCGCGGGTCGAGCCGCGGGTACCGCTTGACCGCGTTGTGGGTGAGCATCTGCAGGCAGGCGGCCGTCTCGGTGCCCGCGTAACCGCCGCCGACCACCACGAACTGCAGCCGCGCGGCCCGCTCGGCGGGGTCCTGGCTGGCGTCGGCGAGGTCGAGCTGGGAGATGACGTGGTCGCGCAGGTACGCCCCCTCGGCCAGCGTCTTCATGCCGTACGCGTGGTCGGTCAGCCCGGGGATGTCGAAGGTCCGCGTGACGCTCCCGGGGGCCAGCACGATGTGGTCGTACGGCTCGTTGACGACGCGGTCGGTGATGGTGCGCACCACGCACACCTTGGCGGCGAGGTCCACGCCGATGGCGCCGCCCGGGATGATCCGGGTGCGGTACCTGCGGCTGCGGCGCAGGGACAGCGCGATCGACTGGGGGGTCAGGACGCCGGAGGCGACCTGTGGCAGCAGGGGCAGGTACAGCTGGTAGGAGGACGGCGTCACCAGGGTGATCTCGGCCTCGTCGGGGGCGAGTTCGCGTTCGAGCCGGCGCACGCATCCGACTCCTGCGAAGCCTGCGCCAACCACCAGGATCCTGGGTCGTGTCACGGCGATCATCCCTTCTGCGGCTCCAGGCGGTCTGCCTCGACGACGTTCGCCTGCCCAGGCCGCCGCCTCGCACGCATTGATCCCACCGCGCCACCGGTCGTCCCGCCAGCCGGGTGCGGCAGGCAGCTGAACCCGTCGGCACCACAGTGCCCCGGCGGGGGCCGCCTCACCTGGACCGGCAGCTCACCGCGCGAGGACGGCTTCCTGGTGGAACTGCGCAGGAAGGACGGCGACCGCTACGACCCGGTCGCCGTCGTCGGCCCGGACAACGAGTCCACCGACTTCGCCCCGCTGCCCGGGGAGCGCGGCGCCGCCTCCCGCGTCCGCGCCTTCGTGCACGGCGAGCGCTCGAACACCGTACGGCTGCGGACGGGCGGGTAGGCGGGGCGCCCGGCCGGCCGCCCGCCGTGCCCCGCCCGAGGCGCCCGCACCCCTCAGCCGAAGACGTTGTCGGTGTCGTCCCAGTGCGCCTGCTCGTCCGGGAGACCGTCCCGGGGCCCGCGCGAGCGCGCCTGGTACATGGCCTCGATCTGGGCCGCGTAGTGCTGCACGATCGCGTCCCGGCGCAGCTTCATCGACGGCGTCAGCAGCCCCCGGGCGACGTCGAACGGATCCGGCAGCACCCGGAACACCCGGATGGACTCCGCTCGTGAGACCGCGCTGTTGGCGGCGGCCACCGCACGGGCGATCTCCTCGCGCAGCGCGTTCTCCTCGCGCGCCTCCCGCATCCGCGTGTCGCTGCGCACCGCCAGGGACTCCCGCCAGAACGCCAGGAAGTCGGGGTCCAGGGTGATCAGCGCGCCGATGCAGGGCTGGTTGTCCCCGACGACCACCGCCTGGTGCACCAGCGGATGCTGCCGCAGCCGCTGCTCCAGCAGGGCGGGCGAGACGCTCTTGCCGCTGCTCGTGATGATGACGTCCTTCTTGCGGCCCGTGATCGTGAGATAGCCGTCGGAGTCCAGCCGCCCCAGGTCGCCCGTCGCCAGCCAGCCGCCGTACAGCGCGGCCCGGGTGGCGGCGTCGTCGTTGACGTAGCCCTGGAACACCGACGGCCCGCGCACCAGGATCTCCCCGTCGTCGGCCACCCGGATGTCCGTGCCCGGCAGCGCCTTGCCCACCGTCCCCGACATCTCCTGGCCCGGCGGCTGCGCGGTGACCCCGCCGCTGGTCTCGGTCAGCCCGTAGCCGTCGTTGACGTAGATGCCGATGCCCTCGAAGAACAGCGACAGTTCGCGGTTGAGGGGCGAACCGCCCGACGTCGCCCGGCACACCCGGCCGCCCAGCGACGCCCGCAGCTTGCGGTACACCGTCCGCTCGTACAGGGCGTGCTGGAGCCGCAGGTCGAAGCCGGGGCCCGCGCCGCCGCCGAGGCGCTGGCGCTCCAGGGCCGCCGCGAAGTCGCGCGCGGTGTCGGCCGCCCGCTCGAACAGCGCGCCCCGGCCCGCCTGCCTGGCCGCGCGCAGGAAGTTCTTGTAGATCTTCTCGAAGATCGACGGCACGGCGCAGAAGTAGGTGGGCCTGAAGGTGCGCAGCGCCGTGGCCAGCGCCGCCTCGCTGAGGTCCGGCTCATGGCCCATCACCATCCCGCCGCGGATGCACAGCCCCTGCACCAGAAGCCCGTACACATGGGAGAAGGGCAGGAACGCGAGGACCGAGCCCTGCCGCTCGCCGGGCGGGACGACCGTGTGGCCCCAGCCCGCGAGCAGGGTGTCGCACGGGTGCGCGATGCCCTGGTGGCTCAGCGCGCAGCCCAGCGGGCGTCCGGTGGTGCCCGAGGTGTACATGAGCGCGGCGGTGGAGTCCGGCAGCACGATCCGGCGCAGCGACTCGACCGTGGTGAACGGGACGAACTCGCCCTGCTCGACCAGTTGCCGGAGTCCGCCCGCGTCCAACTGCCAGACGTGGCGCAGCTTCGGCAGCGATCCGCAGACCGAGCCGACGGTCATGATCGCCTGCTCGTCCTCGACGACCACGGCCACGCACTCCGCGTCCCGCAGGATGTACTCGACCTGGTCGCGCGAGGACGTCGGATAGATGGGCACCACCTCGGCGCCCACCGCCCACAGGGCGTAGCTGAGCACCGTCCACTCGTAGCGGGTGCGCGCCATGATGGCGACCCGGTGACCCGGCGAGATGCCGCAGGCGATCATCCCCTTGGCCAGATCGGTCACCTGGTCGCACAGTTCCACCGCGGTCACCTCCTCCCAGGCGGTGGAGGCGGGGTCGGGGCGGCGCGCGATCAACGGACGTGTGGGGTCGGCGGCGGCCGTTTCGAAAAGGCTGTCGGCGAGCCCTCCGGTCAGCGGCTTGACGGAAGGGGGAGCGAGGCCGAGGTCGCGCATGCGCTGCTCCTGAGGTGTACCGGGTGTGACTCCACCGACGAGTTCCGTTATCGGCGTCGCCCGAATCTAGCCCAGTGGAGAGCGCGTGGTGCCCTGATCTGACAATTGACGTCGTTCGGTGATCTCGGCCGCGCCCGGACCCCGCAAGGGGCCCGGGGCCGGACCGCGATCAGGTCAGAGACCCGGGGTCAGCCAGACCGTCGCCAGCGGGGGCAGCGTCAGCCGCAGCCGCCCGTCCTGCGGCTTCAGCGCCTCGGGGTTGCGGACGTCCCCGCCGCCGTAGCGCGCGGCGTCGGTGTTGAGCGTCTCCCGCCAGGCCGTGACATGCTCCGGCACCCAGATCCGGTAGTCGTGGCGGACCACGGGCGAGAAGTTGGACACCGACAGCAGCGGCCCGCCCTCGCGGTCGTAGCGCAGGAACGCGAACACGTTGTCGTCGGCGGCGTCGCCCAGCGACCACTGGAACCCGCCCGGATCGGTGTCGCGCTGCCACAGCGCCGGCGTGAGGCGGTAGGCCGTGTTGAGATCGCGCACCAGGTCCCGCACCCCGCGGTGATCACCCGCGTTGGCGTACCCGTCGTCCATCAGCCACCACTCCGGGCCCTCTTCGTGGGACCACTCGGCGCCCTGCGCGAACTCCTGTCCCATGAAGAGCAGTTGCTTGCCGGGGTGGGCCCACATGAAGCCGAGGTAGGCGCGGTGCCCGGCGCGGCGCTGCCACCAGTCGCCCGGCATCTTGGACACCAGGGCCCGCTTGCCGTGCACGACCTCGTCGTGGGAGATGGGCAGGACGTAGTTCTCGCTGTAGGCGTACACCATCGAGAACGTCATCTCGTCGTGGTGGTACTTGCGGTGCACCGGCTCCTTCGCGATGTACTCCAGCGAGTCGTGCATCCAGCCCATGTTCCACTTCAGACCGAACCCGAGGCCGCCGCCCTCGGTCGGCCGGCTCACCCCGCTCCACGCGGTCGACTCCTCCGCGATCGTGACCACCCCCGGACTGCGCCGGTACACGGTCGCGTTCATCTCCTGGAGGAACGCCACCGCGTCCAGGTCCTCCCGCCCGCCGAACGCGTTCGGCGCCCACTGCCCGTCCTCGCGCGAGTAGTCGAGGTAGAGCATGGAGGCCACGGCGTCCACCCGCAGCCCGTCGATGTGGAACTCCTCGCACCAGTACGCCGCGTTCGCGACCAGGAAGTTGCGCACCTCGGTGCGGCCGAAGTCGAACTCGTACGTGCCCCAGTCCGGGTGCTCCGCCCGGCGCGGGTCCCCGGGCTCGTACAGCGGCTCCCCGTCGAAGCGGGCCAGCGCCCAGTCGTCCTTCGGGAAGTGCGCCGGCACCCAGTCCATGATCACACCGATGCCGGCCCGGTGCAGGGCGTCGATCAGGAACTTCAGGTCGTCGGGGGAGCCGAGCCGGGACGCGGGCGCGTAGAAGCCGGTGACCTGGTACCCCCAGGAACCCGCGAACGGGTGCTGCGCGACCGGCATGAACTCGACGTGCGTGAAGCCGAGTTCACCGACATAGGCGGGGAGCTGGTCCGCCAGCTGACGATATGTCAGCCCCGGCCTCCAGGACGGCAGATGGACTTCGTACACCGAGAACGGCGCCTCGTGCACCGGGACATCGCCCCGGTGTGCCATCCACCGCTCGTCGCCCCACTCGTGGCGCGAGGTGTGCACGATCGACGCCGTGTCCGGCGGCACCTCCGACCGGCGCGCCATCGGGTCCGCCTTCAGGAAGCGCTCACCGTGGCGGGAGGTGATCTCGAACTTGTACCGGGTGCCCTCGCCGATGTCCGGCAGGAACAGCTCCCACACCCCGGACGCCCCGAGCGAGCGCATCGGGAACGCCGTACCGTCCCAGCAGCAGAAGTCCCCGGCCACCCGCACGCCGCGGGCGTTCGGCGCCCACACCGTGAACCGGGTGCCCGGCACGCCCTCGTGGGTCATCGGCCGGGCGCCGAGCGCCTGCCACAGCTCCTCGTGCCGGCCCTCCCGGATCAGGTGCAGGTCCAGTTCGCCGAGCGCGGGCAGGAAGCGGTACGGGTCGTGGACCTCGCGCGCGTCGGACCCGTCCTCCTCGTACGCCACGAGCAGCGTGTACGCGGGGACCGCGGCCGCCGGCAGGACCGCGGAGAACAGCCCGCCGCCCTCCGAGACCAGCGCCGTGGGCTCGCCGCCGACGACCACGCTCACCGCACGCGCGAAGGGGCGCAGCACCCGGACGGCGACACCGCCCGGGACCGGATGCGCCCCGAGCAGGGCGTGCGGATCGTGATGGGCCCCCGACAGCAGGCGGTCGCGTTCGGCCGGGTCCAGGGCGGGCGCGGCGGCGCACCGGACCGGTCCGGCGGACTCGGGGCGCGAGGTCTCGTGCAGGGCCATCGGGTCAGGCTCCTCTCACGGCGAGGCGTTCGATCGCCGCCATCGGTACGGGCAACCAGTCGGGTCGGTGCCGGGCCTCGTACAGGACCTCGTACACGGCGCGGTCGGTCTCGTAGGCACGCAGCAGTCCGTGCTTCTTGCGCGGGTCCCAGCCGGCGAGGGCCGCGTAGCCCGCGCAGTACGCCTCACGGCAGCGGCGCGCCCACTCCGGGCGCCAGGGCCGGCGCTGGCGGGCGGCGTAGTCGAAGGAGCGCAGCATCCCCGCGATGTCGCGCACCGGGGAGTGCGGGCCGCGCCGCTCGGCGAGCGGCCGGGACGGTTCGCCCTCGAAGTCGATGACGAACCACTCCCGCCCGGCCCGCAGCACCTGCCCGAGATGCAGATCGCCGTGGATGCGCTGGGCGGGCGGCCCGGGATCGCAGGCGGCGAGCGCGCCGAACGCGGTGCGCAGGCCCGGCACATGGGGCTGGAGGGCGGGCACGAAGTGGGCGGCCAGCTCCAGGCGTTCGGTCATGGCCGCGGCCATCAGGTCGTTCCCGCCGTGCTCCCGGGCCGGGAACGCCGACGCCAGCGCGAGGTGCACCTCCGCGGTCGCCCTCCCCAACTGACGTGCCTCGGCGGTGAAGTCGTCACCCGCGGCCAGCGCCTCCAGCGCCAGCGTCCAGCCGTCGGAGGCGTTGCGCAGGAACGGCTGGAGCACACCGAGGGTCGCCTCCCACGGATGCGTCGTACGGAACCAGGCCACCGGGGCCGGTACCCGGCCGCAGCCCTGACCGGCCAGCGCTCCCGACAGTTCGAGGTCGGGGTTGACGCCGGGCTGGATGCGCCGGAACAGCTTCAGGATGTAGCTGTCGCCGTACACCAGCGAGGAGTTGGACTGCTCGGCGTCCAGCACCCGCGGCACCAGACCGGCCGGGACCGCGGCCTCGGGGTCCGCCTCGAAGCGCAGCGGGCCCGCCGCCCCGGGACGGCGCAGCCGCTCCAGCAGCAACTGGGCCGAGCGCGGGTCCTGGAGTGCGTCGAAGACCGTCATGCCGGCCAGCGGCCCCTCCTCGGCACGTCCGATGAGCGCCCGCCCGAGCCGGGGCGAGGGGTGCTGCCGCACACCGAGCAGCAGTTGGTAGCAGTCCCCGGCCGGGGGCGCGCCGCCGGGGGAGGGCACCGCCGCATGTCCGGCGTGCACCAGCAGATGCAGACAGCCCGGGAAGACCTCCGTCATGGACAGCAGGACGAGGTCCGCGACGGGCCGGTCCTTGCCCGCGAACCAGCGCTGCCGCGGCAGCCAGTCGCGCAGCAGGCCGGAGAGCGACGCCATGGGACCGGCGTCGGCCGGGCGGCCGGGTCGGGGAGTTGCTGTCTTCTGCATGGTGACGCGTCCTTTCCTCGGCACACGCTCGAAGCTCACGCTCAAAGCCGTCGTCCGATGCGGGATGCGACTCGGGTGAGCCGGAACCAGTAGAAGCCGTGGCCCCCGAGGGTCAGCAGGTACGGCAGTTCGCCGATGGCGGGGAAGCGGACCCCGCCGAACAGCTCGACCGGATGACGGCCCGCGAACTCCCGCAGGTCCAGTTCGGTCGGCTGCGCGAACCGGGCGAAGTTGTGCACGCACAGCACCAGGTCGTCCTCGTACTCGCGCAGGAAGGCGAGGACGGCCGGATTGGAGGAGGACAGCTCGGTGTAGGAGCCGAGGCCGAAGGCGGGGTTCTGCTTGCGGATCTCGATCATGCGGCGGGTCCAGTGCAGCAGGGAGGACGGTGAGGACATCGACGCCTCGACGTTGGTCACCTGGTAGCCGTAGACCGGGTCCATGATGGTCGGCAGGGAGAGTCGGCCGGGGTCGCAGGTGGAGAAGCCCGCGTTGCGGTCCGGGGTCCACTGCATGGGTGTGCGTACGGCGTCGCGGTCGCCGAGCCAGATGTTGTCGCCCATGCCGATCTCGTCGCCGTAGTAGAGGATCGGCGAGCCGGGCAGCGACAGCAGCAGGGCGGTGAACAGCTCGATCGAGT
>NZ_AGBF01000068.1 GCF_000225525.1 Streptomyces zinciresistens K42
CGAGTCCCGGACGTGCACAACGTCCGTACTGGCTGCGACCTCCACGCAGTCGCCACCCTCGGTTCCGCTGTAGCTGCTCTTGATCCAGGTGAGGGCGGGGGGCGCGGTCGGGTACTCGGCAGTGTTCATGGCGAACCCAGCAACCTTTCGATCAACTCCGTTGACTCTCGGGGAGAGAGAGCTTGTGATCGGATAATCCCATAGCGGGCAGCGGCGATAACTGCCTGTTCCGGCTCGGTTACCAGTGTGCTCGCAGCCTGCGTCTCGGCGTACACGAACTTCTTGCCGTCCTTGCGCGTGACGACCGTGAACGATCCGTTGACGCCCGCGTTGTCCTCGATCTCGGTCGGCATGACCTGAATCTCAACGTTGCGTTTCTCGCCGACCAGCAGCAGGTGCTCCAGCTGCCCTCGTAAGACGCCTCGTCCCCCGTAGCGGTGACGCAGTACCGCCTCGTCCATCACGAAGCTCAGAAACGGGGCGGGGCGCCGGTCGAAGATGTCGTGCCGAGCCAACCGGGCCGCCACCCGCTGCTCGATCGTCTCCTCGTCCAGGGGAGGGCGTCGCATCGCGAGCAACGCCCGCATGTACTCCTCGGTCTGAAGCAGGCCCTTCACCACCAGCGCGTCGTACGCAAGCAGTTCCGCCGCCTCCTTCTCCAACCGTGCCATCCCCTGGAAGAACACCGGATACTGTGCCCGCTCCAGCTCCCCCTTCCACAGTTTGAGCAGCCCGCCCGCGTCCAGGAGGTCGTCGGACTGGTCGATGGTCCTCGGGCTCGGGACGCGCCGACCCTGTTCGAAGGCGGCGACCGTGGCGGACGAGTAGCCGATGCGCCGGCCGAACTCCTCCCGGCCCAGCCCCGCCCGCACCCGCAGCGTCTTCATGGTCTGGCCGAAGGCGACCGGGACGCCCCGGCCGGACCGGTCCGCGCCCGGTCCGCCCGGCTCGCGCTCGCCGGGGTCCCAGCCGTCACCGAAGCTGACCGCCGTCGTCTCCGCGACCGCTCCCGCGGCCTCGGCGGCCTCCGTCGCCCCGTCGGCGCCGTACGTGTTCTCAGCCATCTCTGCCACCTCCCCGTCGGCTCAACGCCCGCCCGGGAGCGCCGTCACGCCGCATACCTCGTACTCGGTACGGCAACGCGCCGACAACCGGCCCGCGTCAGTGCGTCACCACCGGTCACGCTAGGTCATCGGCGGGGCCGGTGTCCGCGTGACGGGCAAGTTCCCCCGTGTCCGCCCCCGCGTCCGCCCCGGTGCCCGGCCCACGGCCCGTCGAGTGGTCCCGGCGGACGTCAGGGAGTGTGGAAGGGGACGCTCGTGATCACGATCTTGGGCAACGGACGCAGGGCGCGTCTGAGGCGGGCGGCGTCCTTGCTGTGCAGGGGCCGGTGGCGGAGCCGGGGTGTGACGACCTCGGGGAGGATCACCGTGATGGTGAGGCCGGGGCGTTGGTGGTGGAGCGTCTCGATGTAGTGGATCAGCGGTGCCACGATCGCCCGGTAGGGGGAGAGGACGATGTGCAGGGGGACGTGGTTTCCCCAGAGGGTCCAGTAGTCGCGGAAGCGCTGCGCCTCCTCCTCGCCGGGGCTGATGTGGACGGCGAGCGTGGGTTGTTGAAGCGAGGCCGCGTACGCGAGGGCGCGCAGGCCGGCCAGGTCGAGGGTGGCGAGGGCGACGACGGACAGGTGGTGCACGGCCTGCGGTGTCTCCTCTCCTTCCGCTTCCTCCCCTTCCTCGCCTCCCTCCCCTCCCTCACCTTGCTCACCCTCCGCGCCTTGCTCACCCTCCGCGCCTTCCTCACCCTCCGTGTCTTCCTCACCCTCCGTGTCTTCGATGTCTTCGGTGTCTCCCGTGTCTCCCGCGTCCTCCGTGTGCCGGTCGGTCCGTCCGCCTTCGGGTTCCGGCGGGGACGGTGCGGGTGTCGGAGGGGGCGTCGGGGCCCGGTGGGCGGGTGGTTCGGCGGCGCCGGGGTGCAGCCGGAGCGCCGCGCCGACCGTCTGGTAGTGGCGGCGGATGCGGGTGGCCAGGAGGAAGAACAGGCCGATGGCGACGAGGGCGACCCAGGCCCCCGCCGTGAACTTGGTGACGGCGGCGGTGATCAGGACGAGGGTGGAGAGCACGGCGCCGGTGGCGTTGAAGGCGAGGCTCTTGCGCCAGTGCGGGGTGCGGACGCGGCGCCAGTGCACCACCATTCCGGCCTGCGACAGGCTGAAGGCGAGGAAGACGCCGACCGCGTACAGCGGGATCAGGGAGTTCGTCTCGCCGCTGAACGCCACGTAGACGAGGGCGGCGACCACCGAGAGCAGGCCGATTCCGTTGCTGAAGGCCAGGCGGTCGCCCTGGCGGAGGAAGATGCGGGGGGCGTGGCCGTCGCGGGCCAGGAGGAACAGGACGCGCGGGAAGTCGTTGTAGGCGGTGTTCGCGGCGAGGAGGAGCACCGCGGCCGTGGCGGCCTGGACGAACACGTACATCGGACCGGAGCCGAAGGTCAGGCGGGCGAGCTGGGACAGGACGGTCTCGCCGCCGCGGGGGACGACGCCGCGCAGGTGCACGATGGCGATGATCCCCGCGAACATGGTGACGAGCAGGCCGGTCATCCAGGTGAGGGTGGTGCGCGCGTTGCGCCATCGGACCGGCTGGAAGGCCGGTACGGCGTTGGAGATGGCCTCGATGCCGGTCATGGCGGTGGCGCCGGAGGCGAAGGCGCGCATGACGAGCAGGACTCCCAGGCCCTCCGTCGCGTTCGGGTGGGCGGCGGGGGCCGGCGGGAATCCGTTCGCGGCGGCGTCGGCCAGGCTGCCCGTGATCAGCGCGAACATCGCGGCGATGAACGCGTAGGTCGGCGCGGCGAACAGGATGCCGGCCTGTCTGATTCCGCGCAGGTTCCCCACCAGCAGGAGCGCGATCATGGCCAGGCCCAGCGGTACCGTGGCCGGCGCCAGCGAGGGGACGGCGGAGGTGACCGCGGCGATGCCGGAGGCGATCGAGACGGCCACCGTGAGCACGTAGTCGATCAGCAGACCCCCCGCCGCCAGCAGTCCCGGCAGCAGGCCCAGGTTGTCGCCGGCCACGATGTAGGAGCCGCCGCCGTGCGGGTAGGCGCGGATCGTCTGCCGGTAGGACAGCCCGACCACCAGGATCAGCAGCGTGATCGCACCGGCGATCGGCAGGGAGTACGCCAGCCCGGCCGCACCGGCCAGTACGAGTACGGACAGCATCGCCTCGGGCCCGTACGCCACCGACGACAGGGCGTCAGCGGAGAGGACCGGCAGCGCCACCAGTTTGCGCATGCTCTCGCGGGCGACGGCGCTGCTCCGCAGCGGCGCACCCAGCAGTGCCCGGCGGGCGCCGCGGACCCAGCGGGCTCCCACCGGACCAGGGGCGCCCCCGACGCCCCCGGCCGGTGACGGTGCGCCCAGGGACGTGACGTGGACGAGCCGGCCGAACCGGGTGGGGCGGATGTCCTCCGCCGCGGGAAACACGCCCGTGTCGGGCTCGACCGGAAGCGCCCTGACCGCGGCCGCCGACCGCGGGGACACCCGGCCCCACCGCCGGCCGACCTGGCGCAGCACCCGGAGCTGGTCCTCGTCCAGCCCCGGCAGCACGTCGGACGGACGCGGTACTCCGGAATCCGGCTCACCGTCGTCACCGAGATCCCTGGACTTGGCGCGCGCCCTGTTCATGGTGCTCAGTGTGGTCACCAACGGGGCGAAAACCCCTGAACGCACCCGGCGCGAAGGGGTGGCCGCCGGTTCCGCCGCCAGGCCGTGTCGCGGCAGCCGGTGCGGAAGAGGGCACCGGTGAGGAGACCCGGCCCGGCGGTCAGCCCCGCGCGGGGGCGCGGCGGCCCGGCCGCCGGGCGTACGGGGTGGCGCGGGAGCCGTCGACGCCCACCTCCAGGCGGCCGATCCGTTCGATCTCCAGGACGACGCGGTCGCCGTGGGTCAGCGGGCCGACGCCGGCCGGGGTGCCGGTCGCGATGACGTCCCCGGGGTGCAGGGTCATGACGGAGGAGGCGTAGGAGACCAGTTCGCGGACGCCGAAGATGAGGTCGGCGGTGCTGGTGCGCTGGCGGGTGGTGCCGCCGACGTCGCAGCGCAGGTCCAGGGCGTCCGGGTCCGGGATCTCGTCGGCGGTCACGATCCAGGGGCCGATCGGGGTGAAGGTGTCGAAGGACTTGCGGGTGGAGCGGTCCTCGCCCGAGCGGACGGTGATGTCCAGCACGCAGGTGTAGCCGAAGACATGGTCCAGGGCGTCGTCCGCGCTCACGTGGGAGGCGGTGCGGCCGATGACGACGCCCAGTTCGCCTTCCTGGTCGGTGCGCCTGTCGGCGTAGGGGAGGACGATGTCCTCGCCCGGACCGATGACGGAGGAGTTCGCCTTGAGGAAGACGCCGAGTTCCGCGACCGAGGTGGTGTACGCCATCTCGGCCTTGTGGTCGAGGTAGTTGACCGGTGCGCCGACGATCTTCCCGGGCCGGGGGAGCGGGGCCCGGAGGGCCGCTTCGGTGAGCGAGATCCGTGGCCGGCCCGCGAGGGAAAACCGCACCTGCTCCCCGGCGGTGGTCGTCTCGATGTAGTGCTGGAGCGCGCCCGCCGGGCCGGCGGTGCCCGCTCCGGCGAGCTGGTCGGTCACGTCGACGAGGGCGTCGCCGTCGACGAGACCGAGGCGCCCGTTGTCGAACAGGGCCAGACGCATGGGGTGGCCTCCTTGTGGGTGTCGGGCGGGTGGGTCAGGCGCCGGGGTCGGCGTCTTCGGCGCGGTAGAGGCCGAGGGAGCGCATGACGGGCTCGTCGCTGTAGGAGAACAGGACGGCGTCCGCCGAGGCCGAGGTGTTGAGATGGCGGTGGGCGGCCCAGCCGGGTACGGCGAAGGTGTCGTGCGCTGACCACTCCAGCCGCTCGCCGTCGACGATGGTGGCGCCCTCCCCGCGGACGACGTGGAAGACGGTCGACGCCGTGTGGCGGCGACCGGTCCCCTCGAAGCCGGGGCGCAGCCGCTGGACGCGGCAGCCGATGGTGGGCATCACCGGGCCGCCGGTCCACGGGTTGGTGTACTCCAGCACGACGCCGTCGACGTCGCTGCCCTCCGCCGTGTCGGCGATGGCGTCCAGGGCCCGCTCCGTCTCCCGCCAGGTGTAGCGTGTGACGGGCGAGTGGGGGCCGTCCGCGGTGAGCCAGGCCGGCGTGAGACGGCCGTGCAGGAACTGGCGGCTGCCCGCGTCGTCGGGCTTCGTCACGGGTTGCAGGCGCTGCGGATACTGCTCGTAGAAGCCGGCTTCCAGGGCGTTGACCAGCGGGTAGTCGAGGGCGTCGAGCCAGATCATCGGCGCGTCGCCCTCGTGGGTGTGGTCGTGCCAGCGCCAGCCCGGGGTGAGCAGGAGGTCGCCGGGGGCCATGAAGACCCGCTCGCCGTCGACCGTGGTCCACGCGCCGTCGCCCTCGATGACGAAGCGGAAGGCGTTGGACGTGTGCCGGTGGGCCTGCGCGGTCTCGCCGGGCAGGATGATCTGGAGGCCCGCGTAGAGGGTGTTGACCGTGGCCGGGGGGTCGGTGAGGCCGGGGTTGACGAGCATGAGCACCCGCCGTTCCGCCTCCTCCAGGGACAGCGTCCGCGAGAAGTGCAGGAGATGCGGGCGCAGTTCGCGCCAGCTCCAGCGGTACGGGCCGGCACGGCTCGTGGGCCTGGCCGGGAACAGGTTGCCGTGGAAACGCCACAGCGGGGCCGCGCCGAGCCCCTCCAGGGCCTTGTGGGCGAGTTCGTCGGTCGTCATGGTGCGCTCCTTCGCGGGCGGGGTCACGGGACGGGAACGGGGGCGGGGGTCCACACCCAGGAGATGTCGTCGAACGCCTCGGGGCCACGGGACGCGAGGAGCATGTTGCGCAAGGTGGCTCCCATGCCCTCCAGGTGGCAGAGCTCCCCGAAGCGGCGGGCGCCGGTCTGGACGCGGGCGGCCCGCTCGCGACGCCGGTCCGCGTAGGCGGTGAAGGCGCGGGCGGGGTCCGCGTGTTCGCCCAGGGCGTGGCCGAGGGCCACGGCGTCCTCCAGTGCCTGGCAGGCGCCCTGTGCGAGGTACTGGAGCATGGGGTGGGCGGCGTCGCCGAGGAGTGCGATCCGGCCGTGCGCCCAACTGTCCGTCGGGAGGCGGTCGTACAGCGGCCAGCGGCGGTCGCGGGAGACGAGGGGCAGCGCGTCGCGTACGGCCTCGCAGGCCCCGGCGAAGCGCTCCTCCAACTCGGCCTCGGTGCCCCAGTCGTCGGAGTCCGGTGTCCAGCGGTCGCTCTCGAAGACGGCGACCTGGTTGTACAACTCACCGCGGCGCAGGGGGTACTGCACCAGGTGCATGCGCGGCCCCGCCCAGACCATCACCGCCTCCGAGGCGGCGTGCCGGGACATCCGGCCGCTCATCCGCGCGGCCGGAAGCGCCCCGCGGAACGCGACGTAGCGCGAGCAGACCGGTTCCCCGTCGCCCACCAGCGCCCGGCGCAGCCGGGAGTGCAGCCCGTCCGCCGCGACGGCCGCGTCGGCGGTCAGCGCCGGGTGGCCCTCCCGGAAGCGCAGACGGACCGCGGAACCGTCCTGTTCCGCCCCGGTGACGGTGTGTCCCGTGCGCAGGGTGACGCCGGGGTGCTCCTGGCAGGCGGCCAGCAGCGCGGCGTGCAGATCGGTGCGGTGGGTGACCAGGTAGGGGTGCGCGAAGCGCGCGGTGTAGGCGGCGGCGCGCAGATCGAGGGAGGTGACCTCGTCCCCGGTGAGCGCGTCCATCATCACCAGCCGGGGAGGGGTCACCGCGGTGCGCCGGACGGCGGGCAGGACGCCGAGTTCGTCGAGGGCGAGCGAGGCGTTCGGGGCGAGTTGCAGGCCGGCCCCGATCTCGCCGAAGCGGGCGGCCCGCTCCACGAGCGTCACGCGGTGGCCGGCGCGGGCGGTCGCCAGCGCGGCGGCCAGACCGCCGATGCCGCCGCCTGCCACGGCGACATGGAGTGGGGTGGGTGGGACGGGCATCGGGCCTCCGTGGGTCGGGGGTCTCTGGGGGAAGGGCTCCTGCCGCTCGGGGGCGGGGCGTTCAGGGGCGCTCGCGGGAGCGGCGCCTTGCGGGGGGCAGGGGGACGGGCTCGACGCCCGGCACGACCGTGTTGGTGAGGGTGCCGAGTGCCTCGACGGTGAGGCTGACGGTGTCGCCGGGCTTCAGCGGGGGCGGGGTCTGCACGCCGCGCCGGCCCCAGAGTTCCGCCAGGCAGCCGCCGTTGCCGCAGGTGCCGGAGCCGAGGACGTCGCCGGGGACGACACGGGTGCCCCGGGAGGCGTAGGCGGTCATCTCCTCGAACGTCCAGCTCATGTGGGACAGCAGGTCCTCGCCGACGGTCACGCCGTTGACCGAGGCGGTGAGCGCGAGCCGCAGGAAGCCGTCGGTGTCCCGGTACGGCTCCAGTTCGTCGGCGGTGACCAGGTACGGGCCCAGGCTGGTGGCCGTGTCCTTGCCCTTGCAGGGACCGAGGCCCACCTTCATCTCCGCGCTCTGGAGGTCGCGGGCGGACCAGTCGTTGAAGACCGTGTAGCCCACGATGTGCTCGCGGGCCTGTTCCGGGGTGAGGTCGCGGCCCTCCCGTCCGACGACGGCGCCCACTTCCAGTTCGAAGTCGAGCACGGCCGAGCCCGGCGGCACGCTGATCGCGTCGTCCGGGCCGTGCACCGCGTGCGGGTTGGTGAAGTAGAAGGCCGGGGCCGCGTACCACTGCTCGGGGACGCCGCCCGTGCCCTCCACGGACCGGCGCACCCCCTCCACATGCTCCTCGAAGGTCACGAAGTCCCTTATCGAGGCGGGCTGGAGCGGGGGCAGCAGCCGGACCTGGGAGACATGCGGGCCGGGGGGTGCGTCCAGGGCCGCGGCGCCGGCGGCGAGCAGCCCCGGCAGTCCGTCGCCCTCCGCGATCAGCGCGGTGAGCGAGCTGACACCCGGCAGGGGGAGCAGGGTGCCGTCCTCCCGGGCGAGCGCCACCCGGCGGCGGTGCTGGTGTTCGTAGGCGGCGAAACGCATGGTGCGGCTCCAGCGGCGGGTGAGGAGGGACCGGGGACGGCGGCGCCGCGCGTCGGGGCGGGGCGGGGCCGTACGGCCGGGTCCCCGGTGTCGGCGGGGCGGTTCAGACCGGCGGGGCGACGAACACGCCGCGGTCGGGGTCGTTGAAGGACTCCTTGGCGACGAGTTCGTTCATGGGGTTGGCGGTGCCCCACTGGTCGGTGACCTCGGGCTGGGAGAAGTCGTAGACGTGGGGGTGCCAGGTGTCCTCGTCCAGGCACTCCAACTCGGTCGTGTACTCGACGGTGTTGCCGTGCGGGTCGAGGAAGTAGGTGAAGGTGTTGTCGCCCGCCATGTGCCGGCCCGGCCCCCAGATCTTGCGGAATCCGGCCCGCATGACGCGTCCCGATCCGCGCATGTACTCGTCGATGCCGCGCATCTCGAAGGAGACGTGGTGCAGCGCGGTGTGCGGGCCCTGGGCGAGGGCCATCGAGTGGTGCCTGCTGCTGATCCGCATGAAGTGCATGACCTCGCCCAGGTGCGGTGAACTCAGCGTGTCGGAGAGGGCGAAGCCGAGGTGGCGCTCGTACCACCGGCGCGTGCGGTTCAGATCCGGGGAGTTGAGGACGACGTGGCTCAGCTTGACCGGGATCGACTCCTTCTCCTCGATCCTGCGGTGCCGGCGGACCTCGACGTCCGCGGAGACCTCGATCGTGCGGCCGTCCACGTCGAAGAAGCGGAAGCCGTAGCCGCCGCCGGGGGTGTCGACCCTGCCCGGCCGCGACACCAACCGCACTCCTCCTGCGAGGAGTCGCTCGGCGAGCGTGTCGACGTCGGCGGCGGACGCGGCGCCGTAGGAGACGAGGTCGAGCCGCTTCTCGTCGGCCTTGCGGATGCGGACGACGTACTGCTCGGGGGAGCCCTCGGCGGCCAGGAAGGAGATGCCGGAGTCCTCCGCGACCCGGGTCAGCCCCCAGACGCCCGCGTAGAAGTCGAGCTGCTTGTCGTAGTCGGGCACGGCGAGGTCGACGTGGCGCAGGTGGGTGAGCAGGCGCATGGTGTCAGTCCTTCCGGAGGAGGGCGGCGGCGTTCGCGCCGCGGACGGCGTGGAATTCGGCCGCGGGCAGCCCCGCGGCGCGCAGGGCCGCGACCGGGTCCGCGGCGCCCATGTCGAAGGGGAAGTCGGAACCGAGCAGGACGCGGTCCGCACCCGCGACGCGGACCAGCTCGCGCAGCACGTACGGGTCGTGGACCAGCGAGTCGAAGTACAGCCGCCCGAGGTAGTGGCTGGGCGGGTGCGCGCAGCCGGCGCCCGCGTCGGGGCGGGCGGACCAGGCGTGGTCGGACCGGCCGATGTGGGTGGGCAGGTAGCCGCCGCCGTGCGCGGCGAGCACCTTCAGCCCGGGGTGCCGGTCGAGGACCCCGGAGAAGATCAGATGCGAGAGGGCGACGGCGTTCTCGGTGGGCTGGCCCACGGTGTTGGACAGGTACCACCGGTCCAGGCGCTCGTCGAGGGTGCAGCCGAAGGGGTGCAGGAAGAGCAGGGCACCCCTCTCCTCGGCACGGGCCCAGAGGGGTTCGTAGGCCGGGTCGGAGAGTTCGCGGCCGGGCGCGTGGCTGGAGATCTCCACGCCGAGCAGCCCCTGCGCGAGGGCGTGGTCGAGCGCCCCGACGGCGAGGGCGGGGTGCTGGAGCGGGACGAGCCCCAGCCCGCGCAGCCGGCCGGGGGCGGCGGCGCAGTGGCCGGCCGTCGCCTCGTTCGCCAGCCGGTACAGCTTCTCGGCGGTCGGCTCGTCGGACCAGTAGTGGTAGTGCGACGGGGAGGGGCTGACCAGTTGGACGTCCACACCGCAGGCGTCCATCGCCGCCAGCCGCACGGCCGGGTCCGTCAGCCGGGGGAGGCGCTCGCGGACCATCGCCCCGCTGACCGCGAGGGCGGCCGGGCCGTTGCGGCGGGCGTCCAGCGTCCGCGCCCCGGCGAACCCCGGCAGGGCTGCCACCAGCGCTTCCACCTCGGGCAGCAGGACGTGGGCGTGCACGTCGACGGTGGGAGCCGCCGCCGCGGCTTCCGTCGCGCTCACGGCAGTTCCCGCAGCATCGTCATGGTGCGGGCCATCAGTCCCGGCACGTCGGCGTCGCGCACCCCGTCGAGCTGCCACCGCCCGATCAGCACGGACGCCTCGACCACCGGGCGGACCCGGGCGATCCGCCGTGCGTAGTACGCCTGGAACAGCGCGTCGTCCCAGGTGCCGGAGGCGGTGAGCAGCTGGGCGAGCACCCACGCGTCCTCCAGGGACAGCGCGGCGCCCTGGGCCAGGGTGGGCGGACAGCAGTGGGCGGCGTCACCCACCAGGACGACCCGGCCGCGGTGCCAGGAGCCCTCCACCAGCAGCCGGTCGAACCACGTGTAGTTGACCTTCGCCGGATCGGTGATGTGCGCGGTGATCCCGGGCCAGAACCCGCCGTAGTGCGTGGTGAGGCGGCGCATCTCGCGGGCGTAGGAGGCGGGCGGTATCGCGGTGCGGTCGCGGTGGGCCTCCACGACGTACGCGTACAGGGTGTCCTCGCCGGTCGGGCAGTAGCCGGCGATGTGGGCGGGCCCGCCGTAGGCGAGGTCGGTGCGGGTGACGCCCGCGGGCCGCGGGGCCTCGACGCGCCAGATGGCCATGCCGGTCGGTTCCGGCTTGTCGGCGATGCCCACGGCGGCCCGGGTGGCGGAGCCGAGCCCGTCCGCGGCGATCACCAGGTCGTAGCGGTGCTCCGAGCCGTCGGAGAGGCGGACCGAGACGCCGTCGGCGTCCTGGCCGAGGACCTTGGCGGTGGTGCCGAGGCGGACGGTCGCGCCACTGGCGCGCACGGCCGCGAGGAGGATCTGCTGGAGCCGGGGACGCCGCATGCCCAGGGTGGCGGGCAGGTCGTCGCCGCCGGTGCGCAGGTCGTCCTGGACGTGCAGCACGGTGCCGTCGGGTGCCGTGATGCCGACCGAGCCGAAGCCGAACCCGGACGCCCGCACCTGCTCCCACACACCGAGTTCGCGCAGCACCCGCAGGGCGTTGCCCTGGAGGGTGATGCCGGAACCGGCGCTCGCGTTCCCGTCCGCTCCGGCCTCGACCAGGTCGACCGGGACGCCGGCGCGGCGCAGCAGGATCGCGACCGCGTTGCCCGCGGCTCCGCCGCCGACGACCAGGACCCTGCGGTCCGCACCCGAGGCACCCAAGGCACTCAAGGCATTCGCGCCGCTCCGGGCACTCACGTCACTCATGGGAACTCCCTTGTTCCTCGGTCTACTTGACGGCGATCGGGTTGACGGGGGAGCCGACCGCCCCGGTGACGGGCAGCGGCGCGGCGGTGAGCCAGAACGCGTACCGGCCGTCGGCCGCGCAGTCCTCGGCGAGGGCTTCGAGGTCCCACATCTCGCCGATGAGCAGGCCGAGATGGGGGATGGCGACCTGGTGCAGCGGCTGGAAGGCGTGGTCGAACTCGTTGGGCCGCACCTCGAACCCCCAGGTGTCGGTGGCGATCGCGGCGATCTCGCTGCCGTGCAGCCAGCCGGCCGTGGTGAAGGACAGGCCCGGGGCCGGGCCTCCGGCGTACTCGCCCCAGCCGTCGCGGCGGACCCGGGCCAGCTGCCCGGTGCGCACCAGCACGAGGTCGCCGCGGCCGACCGCGACGCCCTGGGCCTCGGCGGTCGCGGTCAGATGCCGCTCGGTGATCGCGAAGCCGTCCGGCAGCTCACCGTCGACACCGGCCGCCCGGCCGACGTCGAGGAGCACCCCGCGCCCCGCGACCTGCGCGGCCATGTGCTCGATGCCGGTGACCAGGTCGCCGTCGGACGTCACGACCTTCTCCGCGGCACGGCCGTTCCACGCCCTGCCGTGGTCGAAGATGTGCCCGAGCCCGTCCCACTGCGTCGAGCACTGCAACGGCATCGTGATGACGTCGTCCGCGCCGCCGATGCCGTGCGGCAGGCCCTGGTTGCCTAGGGCGGCGTCGGTGCCGGTGTCGAGCATGGTGTGGATCGGGTTGGTGCGGCGGCGCCAGCCCTTCTGCGGGCCGTCGATGTCGAAGCGCTGCGCGAGGGAGAAGCTGCTCCCGCGCCGGATCAGCGCGGCCCCCTCGCGGCGTTTGGCCTCGTCGAGGAAGTTGAGGGTGCCGAGCACGTCGTCCTCGCCCCAGCGGCCCCAGTTGGAGTACGCCTGCGCGGCGCGGGCGACCGCACCCGCGGGATCCGCGCGGTCCGGGGTCACCGCGGCCCCTCCGCCACACAGCGGGTGCGCTGCGAGCCGAGCCCGGTGATCGAGGCGTCCATGACGTCGCCGTCGCGCAGCAGCCGCCCCCAGTGCATGCCGTTCCCGGCGGGGGAGCCGGTGAGCACCAGGTCGCCGGGGAGGAGCCGGGCGGTCTGCGAGGCGTGGGACACCATCCGCGCGACGTCGAAGATCATGTCCTTCGTGGACTCGTCCTGCATGGTCTCGCCGTTCAGCCTCAGCGTGAGGCGCAGGCCGTTCGGGTCGGCGATCGAATCGGCGGGCACGATCCAGGGGCCGAGCGGGGTGAATCCGGGGGCGTTCTTGCTGCGCAGCCAGTCGGTGCCGATCTGCGGCATGTCCCGGCGGAAGACGGTCGCGCGGTCGGTCAGGTCGTTGGCGATCGTGTAGCCGGCGACATGGTCCAGGGCCTCCGCCACCGGCACGCGGTGGGCCGGGCGGCCGATCACCGCGGCCAGCTCCAGTTCCCAGTCGGGCTGCTTCGCCCACGCGGGCAGCAGTACGTCGTCGTAGGGCCCGGTGAGCGCGCTCGGCAGGCCGATGAACACGTACGGCAGGTCCTCCGCCGCCCGCCGGTCCATGATCTCCGCGGCCTCCGCCCGCCGCTCCGCCTCCGGCCGCTCGTCACCGGGCGCCCGGTGCGCGACATGCAGGTCGATCACGTGCCGGCGGTAGTTGGCGCCCGACTGGAACACCTGGCGCGGCTCGACGGGGGCGTGCACGCGGAACTCCGCCAGCGGTCTGCGGGCGGCGGCGCCGTCCTCGGCCACCGCGGCCAGCCGCGGTGCCACCGCGTCCCAGTCGTCCAGGATGCCGCGCACCGTCAGACCGGTGCCGCCGAGGGCGGGACGCAGATCGAGGACCCGGGCGTCGGGGGTGACCAGGGCGGGGAAGGCGGGGCCCGCGGAAGCGGAAAGGGTGGCCAGCGCGAAGGGTCCGGCGAAGAGGGCGGACGCGGCTTCGGGTTTCACGGACATGTCCTCCTGATTGCGGTGGCACTAATCTGGACCCGCTCCTCGCGATCACGGAAATCGATTCTGTGGATGCGGTTCATCACCCTCGCGAATTTCCGCAGGTGGTCGCCCGACAGGCCCCGACAGGTAGGGAAAACGCCGTGCAGCTCAGCCGCCTGGACCTCAACCTCGTCGTCGCCCTGCGCGCCCTGCTGGAGGAGCGCAACGTCACCCGTGCGGGGCGCCGCGTCGGACTCAGCCAGCCCGCGATGAGCGCGGCCCTGTCCCGGCTGCGCCGCCACTTCGACGACGACCTGCTCGCCCGGGTCGGCGGGCACTACGAACTGACGGCTCTCGGCCAGGTCCTCCTGGACCGCACCACCGCCGCCTACGAGGTGCTGGAGCGCCTGTTCACCAGCCAGGCCGACTTCGACCCCGCGCGGGAGCGGCGGGAGTTCAAGCTGATCGCCTCCGACTACGCCGTCGCCGTCTTCGGCGCCGAGCTGGCCCGGGTCGTGCACGAGGAGGCGCCCGGCATCCGGCTGCGCTTCGCCCAGACCCCGACCACGGTCGTGGACGCCACGGACACGCTGCTCAGCACCTCCGACGGCCTGCTGATGCCGCACGGGGTCATCAGCGACTTCCCGGCCACCGACCTGTACGGGGACCGCTGGGTCTTCGTCGTCTCCCGCGACCATCCGAGCGTCGAGGACCACCTCACCCGCCAGGACCTGGCCCGGCTGCCCTGGGTCACCTACCAGCGCACCTACGACGCCCCGGCGGTGCGCCAGCTCGGGATGCTGGGCATCGAGCCGCGGGTCGAGGTCTCCGTGGACAGCTTCCAGATGATTCCGCTGCTGGTGGCAGGCACCCGGCGCATCGCGCTCCTCCAGGCCCGGCTGGCCGTCCTCCTCGCGCCGCTCGCCGACGTGCGCGTGGTGGAGCCGCCGTACGAGGCCGTGCCGCTGCGGCAGGCGCTGTGGTGGCACCCCGTGCACACCCACGACGCGGGCCACATCTGGCTGCGCGAGACGGCCGCACGCGTCGGCAGGCGGATGGCCGACGGGCCCGAGGAGTGAGCGGTCCCGCCCGCTGACGGGCGGCCACCATCCACGGCATGGATGGGAGCCATCCGTACCGTGCATGGCGGGAGGGGTGGGCAGAGCGCCCCGCGGAACGCATGCTCGGAGGGGACACGTCGCCGTGCACCGTGCGGCGCCCCTCCCCGGACGCCGTACCGCGCGGCGCCCCCAGCGTGTGCCGCACGTGCGGCGCCGCCTCCGGCCCTGGTCCCGCGACCGCGGTGCCGGCTTTCCGCACCGCCGCCCGGAGTACCGTCGTGCCCGTTTCCCGCGCCCTGCCCCCGTCGCTCCGGCGCACGCCCGCGACCGCCGCGGGCCGGCCGGATCAGCGCGCGGGCGCCGCCAGCGTCGATGCGCGGACGACCAGCTCGGGCTGCAGCACGACGTGGCTGTGGGTGTGAGCGCCGCCATGGGCCGTGTCCTCGATGAGCAGCCGCCCGGCCTGGCGCCCCATGGCCGCCGCCGGCCGCCGTACCGAGGTGAGCGGCACGACCGCCGACGCGGCGAACTCGATGTCGTCGTAGCCGACCACCGCGATGTCGTCCGGCACCCTGAGACCGGCCTCGTACAGGGCCTGAAGGACGCCCAGGGCCAGCAGGTCGTTGGCGCAGAACACGGCGGTGGGCCGCACCGGCAGACCGAGCACGCGGTGCCCGGCGTCCTTGCCGGCCGCCACGGTGAGGGCGTCGCAGGGCAGTTCCCGCAGCGCGGCGGGCGGCAGCCCCGCCGCGCCGAGGGCGGCGAGGGCGCCCCTGCGGCGGTCCCGTACCTGCTGGAGCCGGTCCGGGCCGCTGACGTAGACCAGGGAGCGGTGGCCCCGTTCGACCAGGTGGCGCACCGCGGCCCGGCCGCCCGCCACGTCGTCGATGCCGACCGAGCAGGCGGCGGGCTGCGGCGCGCACTGGTCGGCCACGACGAAGGGGACCGCGTTGCGGCGGAAGGCGGCGACGGTCCGCCCGACCCCTTCGCCGGAGGCCAGTACGGCGCCCCTGACCTGGTGCGAGGTGATCAGCGACAGATGGCGGGCCGCCTCGGCCGGGTCGTGGGCCCCCGTGCAGACCATGACACCGAGGTCCGCCTCACGGGCGGCCTGCTCCACCCCGGTGGCCAGCGCGGTGAAGAACGGGTTCGCCATGTCGAGCACCATGACGGCGATCACCCGGGACGCCCAGCCGCGCAACTGCCGGGCGCCCTCGGCCCGGACGTAGCCGAGGGCCTCGATGACCTCCAGGACCCGCGCGCGCGTCCCCTCGGCCACGACCTCCGGCCGGTTCAGCACGTTGGAGACGGTGCCGAGCGAGACGCCGGCCTCCTGTGCCACGTCCTTGATGCCGACCCGGGGACGGACGCGGCCGGCGGACCCGGCCGCGGCCGGGTCCGCGCCGGAACCGCGTGCCCGCGTCCGGGCCGCGGGCACGGCGGAGGGCCGCCGGTCCACGGCCTAGCGTCCCCGCGGCGCGCCGGTGGTGGCGCGCACCACCAGGCGGGGGGTCATCGTGGTCTGCATGGCCCGGTCCCGCCGGCTCTCGACCCGTTCGACGAGCATCCGGGCGGCGGCCGAGCCCATGGTGTGCCCCGCCTGGTCCACGCTGGTCAGCTGTACGGGGGCCAGGGCGGCGAGCGCGGTGTTGTTGTAGCCGACGAGCGAGAGGTCGGCGGGGACGCGCAGGCCCAGCTCGTGCGCGGCGCGGTAGACGCCGAGCGCGGCCACGTCCGCGCCCGTCATCACGGCGGTCGGCGGACGGTCGGCCGTCAGCAGCGTCATGCCCGCCTTGAAGCCGCCGTCGTCGGAGTAGGCGGTGTGGTGGACGCGTGCGAGCGGGGCGAGTCCGTGCCCCTCCATCGCGCGCAGGTAGCCCTCGCTCAGCACGGCCTCCGGGGTGCGCTTCCACTTGTTGGCCCGGCTGCCCGGCGCCGAGACCAGGGCGATGTCGCGGTGGCCGAGCGCGACCAGATGGTCCACCACCAGGCCGGCGCCCAGGTCGTCGGCGTCCACCACCGCGTCGTAGGCGTCCGAGGCGTCGTGGTGCCCGATGACCACGGTGGGCGTCGAGGCGGCCGTGGCCAGCACCTCCGCGCGGGGCGTGCCCGGCGCGATGAGGATCAGTCCGTCCATCTGGCGGTCGACCAGGGAGCGGATGGTCCTGGCCTGCTCCTCGGGGTCGAAGCCCGCCGCGCCGATCAGCACCGTGTAGTCGGTGTGGCGCAGCTCGTCCCGGATGCCGTCCAGGATGTCGGCGAAGAAGGCGTTGCGGACGTTGTCCAGCAGCACGCCGATCGTGTACGTCCGGCCGCGCATCCCCCGTGCCGCCGCGTGCGGGCGGTACCCCAGGTCGGCGATGGCCGCCCGGACCTTCTCCCGCATGGCCTCGCTCACGCCGTAGGCGTTGCGCATGACCTTGGAGACGGCGGCCGTGGACACGCCCGCGTGCCGGGCGACGTCCGTGATGGTCACGCGCTTGTGCGGCCTGGCCGCGGAAGGGCCGTCCATGGTCCACGTCCCGGATTCAGTAGTCGTAGGTGTAACGGTCTACACCGTACTTCCTGGTGGCCGTCAAGTGCTCATCCCGTCAATGCGGTGTTACGCGCTTGTGTCTTGACGGTGACGGAGGAGCGGTGCATGGTGTTGCCCACTCGTCGTGGATAACGTTTTACAACATCCGCCGGGTCGCTGTCCGGCCCCCGTCGCCGGGCCCGCGTGTCGCCCATGGCGCTTCGTCCCGCACTCACCGCTCGTCATGATCCTCTGGGAGTCTCCCGTGCCCCTCCGTACCTCCCGCGCCCGCCGTGCGCGACTGAGCCTGCTGACCGCCGGCACCGCCTCGCTCGCGCTGCTCGCCACCGCCTGCGGCGGCAGCGGCTCCGGCGGCACGGCCGCCGCCCCCGAGAACTTCGACTACCTGAGCGTCACCGAGAACACCACGGTCAAGGCGGCGCTCACCGGCATGTCCAAGGGCGCCTGCAAGGCCGCGAACGACGCCCTGCCGCTGAAGGTGGAGACCGTCCCGCAGGCGAGCCTGGACCAGAAGCTCCAGCTGCTGGCCGGGCAGGACGCGCTGCCGGTGCAGTTCGCCGCGGGCAACGCCCCCGCGCTCACCCAGGAACTGGCCGGCTCCGGCAAGGTCGCCGACCTGGAGGCCAAGCTCAAGGAGCTGGGTGTGCTCGACCAGCTCCAGCCGGCCGCCGTCTCCACCATCAAGGCCCTGTACGGCGGCGAACTCCGGGTCCTGCCGTACGAGTACAACATCGAGGGCGTCTTCTACAACAAGAAGCTCTTCGCGGACAACGGCGTCAAGGCGCCCGGCACCTGGACGGAACTGGTCGCCGCCGCGGCGAAGCTGGACGCCAAGGGCGTCCAGCCGTTCTCCGCCTCCGGTCAGCAGGGCTGGCCGATCACCCGCCTGATCAGCGGCTACCTCTACCGCAGCCTCGGCCCCGACGCCCTGCAGAAGGTGGCCGACGGCAAGGCGAAGCTGACCGACCCGGCGTATGTGAAGGCGGCCCGGGAGATCGCCGCCCTCGGCAAGAAGGGCTACTTCGGCAAGGGCGTCGGCTCCATCGACTACGACACGGCGATGAACCAGTTCCTCACCGGCAAGGCCGCCATGTTCTACATGGGCAGCTGGGCACTGGCGAACATCTCCGACGGCAAGCAGAACAAGATCGGCGCCGCCGACACCGGCTTCCTGCCCTTCCCGGCCGTGGAGGGCGGCAAGGGCTCCGTCGACCAGTACCCGTCCAACGTCGGCCTGGGCATCACCCTCGCCTCGAAGTCCTTCGACAAGAAGACCGGGGACTGGGTCTCCTGCATCGCCCGGAACTACGGCTCCACCGCGCTCAAGGACCAGGGCGCCATCTCCGGCTTCAAGGTGAACGCCGAGGTCGAGGACGCCAACGAGGTCACCACCCAGGTGCGCGACACCATCAGCGCCTCCAAGCGGAACGTGCTGTGGTTCGAGGCCCTGTTCAGCACCAAGGCCACCACCGTCAGCCAGCAGAACGCGGCGGGCCTGGTCAGCGGCAGCACGAGCCCCGAGAAGTTCATGCAGACCGTCCAGGACGCCCTGGCCGCTCAGTGACCGGCCGGGGGCGGCCCGCACGCTCCGCCCCGCCCCGCGCGGGCCGCCCCCGTCCCTCCGAAGAACCCCGGACAACTCCCCAGTAGATGGACGCCATCCATGCACCGCGTACTCGGTGACCGCAGGGCCATCGCGATCCTGCTCGGTCCCGCCCTCCTCGTGTACTCCCTGATCATGCTGGTCCCCATGGTGTGGTCACTCGGGTACTCCTTCACCAAGGGCAACACCATCAACGGCTTCACCGGCAACGGCGTCGCCAACTTCTCCCGCCTCCTCGACGACCCGGCCGTCCGCGACGCCCTCTGGTTCACCCTCAAGTACGCCGCCGTCGTCACCGCAGGCCAGGTGATCGCCGGGTATCTGCTGGCGCTGCTCTACGTCTTCTTCCTGCGGCGGGCCTCGGCGCTCATCCGCACCCTGGTGTTCTTCCCCGTGGTGCTGCCCACCGTCGCCGTCGGCCTGCTCTTCCAGAAGTTCTTCCAGGTCGCCCCGCAGACCGGCCCGGTCAACTCCCTGCTCAACGCCCTCGGTTTCGAGTCCGTCGACTTCTTCGGCAGCGCCGGCAGCGCCTTCTGGGTCCTGATCGTCATGGACATCTGGCGCTCCATGGGCTTCTACGCCGTCCTGCTCTTCGCCGGGCTGGTCGACATCCCCGACGAGGTCCTGGAGTCGGCCCGCCTGGACGGCGCCACGGGCCTCGCCCTGATCCGCCGCATCGTGCTGCCGCTCTCCCTGCCCGTCCTGATGTCGTCGCTCGTCTTCAGCATCAACGGCACCCTCAAGGTCTTCGACTCGATCGTCGCCCTGACCAACGGCGGACCCGGCACCGGCACCACCCCGCTGACCCTGTACATGTTCCAGACGTCGTTCACCTACAGCGACTACGGCTACGGCAGCACCATCGCGCTGCTGCTGACCGTGGTGTGCCTGATGGTGAGCCTGGTCGTCTACCGCGTCTCGCGGCGCGACCTCACGGAGGGCTGAGAACCGTGGCCACCATCGACACACCCGTGCAGACCGCCGCGGGCGGCCCCGCGCCCGCGCGGCCTCCCCGGACCCCGCGCGGCCGGCGGGGGAACCGCCTCTGGGTCAGGATCGTCGTCGCCCTCCTGCTGGTCGTCGAGATCTACCCGATGATCTGGATGTTCCTCACGTCGCTGAAGTCCAACGACGACTACCTCAACAACTCCACCTGGTCGCTGCCCACCACCTGGGAGTGGGGCAACTACACCGAGGCGTGGACCACGGGCAACATCGGCCTCTACGTCCAGAACAGCCTGCTCGCCGTCGTCCCCGCGCTCGCGCTCATGCTGCTGCTCGGCACCGCCGCCGGCTTCGCCCTGCAGATCATGGTGTGGAAGGGCCGCAGCCTCACCCTGCTGGTCTTCCTCGCGGGCATGATGGTGCCGCCCCAGATGATCCTGCTGCCCCTGTTCACGGTCTACTTCCGCACCGGGCTCTCCGGCACCCTGTGGCCGCTGGTCCTCACCTACGTCGGCACCGGTCTGCCGCTGACCGTCTTCATGATGGCCACCTACTACCGGACCGTCCCCCGGGAGCTGTTCGAGGCGGCCACCATCGACGGCGCGGGCATCCTGCGCGCCTTCTGGACCGTCAGCCTCCCGCTGGTGCGCAACGCCCTGCTCACCGTCGGCCTGGTGCAGTTCTTCTTCATCTGGAACGACCTGCTCATCGCGCTGACCTTCACCAACAACCAGGACCTGCGCACGATCCAGGTCGGTCTGCTCAACTTCACCGGCGACTTCGGCGCCACCCAGTACGGCCCGCTCTTCGCCGCCATCTGCATCAACGTCTTCGGCACCCTCCTGATCTACCTCTTCCTCAACCAGAAGGTCATGAAGGGCCTCACGTCCGGAGCGGTCAAGGGCTGACCCGGCCCCCGCCGGACCGAGGCGCCGCCCCCGGCTCCCACCGGGGGAACGCCCCGCCCCGGGCCCTCCCGCTCCCGTATGCGACCACCCGTGAAAGAAGGGTCACCCCCTTGCTCCCCCCTCAGCCCTCCCCGGTCCGCTTCGAACACCTGCCGGACGGACTCGGCATCGGAGTCGCCTCCCCCCGGCTGACCTGGACCCTGCCCGCGGGCACCGGCAGCCAGGCGGCGTACGAACTGGAACTCGGCCGCGGCGGCCGCACCCACCGCACCGGGCGCGTCGACAGCGCCGAGCAGATCCTCGTGCCCTGGCCCGGCGCCCCGCTGACGTCCAGGGAACGCGCCACCGTACGCGTCCGCGTCTGGTCCCCCGACACCGCGGGACCCTCGCGGTGGAGCACACCGGCCGACGTCGAGGCCGGGCTCCTGGACCCCGCCGACTGGCAGGCCGTCCCCGTGGGCGCCGCCTGGGACGAGGACCCCGACGGCGCGCGCCGCCCCGCCCGCGTACGCAAGGACTTCCGCCTCGGCCGGCCCGTCGCCCGCGCCCGCCTCCACGTCACCGCCCACGGCCTCTACGAGATCGAGATCAACGGCCGCCGCGTCGGCGACGAGGCCCTCGCCCCCGGGTGGACCGTCTACCCGCACCGGCTGCGCCACCGCACCCACGACGTCACCGGCCACCTCACCGAGGGCGCGAACACCGTCGGCGCCTGGCTCGGCGACGGCTGGTACCGCGGCAGGTACGGCTTCGACGGCGGCACCCGCAACATCTACGGCACCGACCAGTCCCTCATCGCCCAACTGGAGGTCGAGTACGACGACGGCACCACCGACGTCGTCGCGACCGACGCGACCTGGACGGCCGCCCCCGGCCCGATCCTCACCAGCGGTCTGTACGAGGGCGAGACCTTCGACTCCCGGCTGCACGACCCCGCCTGGGCCACCCCGGCCGGCGCCCGCCCGGGGGACTGGACGCCGGTCCGCACGGGCACACGCGACCCGGCCACCCTCGTCGCCCCGCTCGGACCGCCCGTGCGCTGCACCGAGGAGATCGCCCCGGCCACCGTCACCCGCACCGGCGACGGGCGGTACCTGCTCGACTTCGGCCAGAACCTCGTCGGCCGTCTGCGCGTCACCGTCGACGGACCGGCCGGCACCACGCTCACCCTGCGGCACGCGGAAGTCCTCCAGGACGGCGGACTCGCCACCCGCCCCCTGCGCGAGGCCGTCTCCACCGACACCCTGATCCTCTCCGGCGAAGGTCCCCTGACCTGGGAGCCCCGGTTCACCCTGCACGGCTTCCGCTACGCCGAGATCACCGGCTGGCCGGGAGAGTTGACGGACAATCAAGTCGTCGCCCGCGTCCACCACACCGACATGCGCCGCACCGGCTGGTTCGAGTGCAGCGACCCGCTCGTCAACCGGCTGCACGAGAACGTCGTGTGGAGCATGCGCGGCAACTTCGTCGACCTGCCCACCGACTGCCCCCAGCGCGACGAACGCCTCGGCTGGACCGGCGACATCCAGGTCTTCGCCCCCACCGCGAGCTTCCTCCACGACTGCGCCGGCCTGCTCGACTCCTGGCTCACCGACGTCGGCGTCGAACAGCTACCCGACGGCACGATCCCCTGGTACGTCCCGGTCATTCCGGGTGAGCCGATGTGGACGCCGATCCACCCCGGCGCCGCGTGGGGCGACGTCGCCACCCTCACCCCCTGGACGCTCTTCCAGCGCTTCGGCGACCGCGAACTGCTGCGCCGCCACCACCCCATGGCCAGGGCCTGGGTCGACCTCGTCGAACGCCTCGCCGGACCGACCCGCCTGTGGGACACGGGCGTTCAGCTGGGCGACTGGCTCGACCCGGCGGCCCCGTCCGACGACCCGGCCGCCGGACGCACCGACCGCTACCTCGTCGCCACCGCCTACTTCGCCCACTCGGCACGCCATCTCGCCCTGGCCGCCGCCGAACTGGGCGCCGACGCGGACGCGGAACGGTACGCGTCCCTCGCCGACGAGGTGGCCGCGGCCTTCCGGCGGCGCTACGTCCTGCCCGCGGCCCGCCTGGTCGGCGACAGCGCCACGGCGTACGCGATCGCCCTCGCCTTCGGCCTGCTCACCCCCGAGCAGCGCCGACCGGCCGCCGACCGCCTCGCCGAGATCGTCCTCGCCGACGGCGCGCGGATCTCCACCGGCTTCGTCGGCACCCCGCTGATCTGCGACGCCCTGGCCGACAACGGGCATCTCGACGTCGCCTACCGGCTGTTGCTCCAGACCGAGTGCCCCTCCTGGCTCTACCCCGTGACCATGGGGGCGACCACGATCTGGGAGCGCTGGGACAGCATGCGCCCCGACGGCACCCTCAACCCCGGCGGCATGACCAGCTTCAACCACTACGCGCTCGGAGCGGTCGCCGACTGGCTGCACCGGGTGGTCGGCGGCATCACCGCCACCGCACCCGGCTACCGCGCGATCGCCTTCCGGCCCCGGCCGGGCGGCGGCATCACCTGGGCCCGCGTCCGCCACGAGACGCCCTACGGGACGGCCGCACTGTCCTGGAAGCTCACCGCCACCGGCATGACGGCCGACGTCACCGTGCCGGAGGGGTGCACGGCCACCGTGGAACTGCCCGGCCGCGCACCCCTCACCCTCGGGCCGGGCGACCACGTCCTGCGCACCGCCGACCTGGAGGAAGCGGCCTGACCGGCCGCGCACCGACCGCCACTCCCTCACCCCGCAGTTCCCCCAGAAGGCCCCCGCAACCGGGGCCGGCCGTGACCTGACCCCACGGCCGGCCCCACCCCCAACCGAAGAAAGAGCCGCGGCGGCGAGCCGTACAGCCGCCCTGTCCGTCAGGAGAGCCGCAGTGAACCGACGCACGTTCCTTTCCGCCGCAGCCTTCACCGCCCTGGCCGCGAGCATGGCACCCGCCATGACCGACCCGGCGTTCGCCGCGTCGGACCCCACCGCCCGGGACCGGGCCGCCGCACTGCTCGCCCGGATGACGGCGGACGAGAAGGAGGCCCTCGTCCGCTGCGACTTCGCCGCCGTCGCGCACCTCGGCATCCCGGCCCTCGCCATGGTCGACGCCTCGGCGGGTCTGCGCGGCGAGAGCGGAGTCACCGCCTTCCCGGTGCCCCTGGCCCAGGCCGCCGCCTTCGACGAGGACCTCGCCCGACGGATCGGCGAGGCCATCGGCACCGAGGGCCGGGCCAAGGGCTACAACAACGCCCTCGGCCCCACCATCGACCTCACCCGCACCTGGCACTTCGGCCGCCAGGCCGAGGCCATGGGTGAGGACCCGGTGCTCGCCGGCCGCCTCGGGGCGGCGCTCACCGTGGCGATCCAGTCGACGTACATGGCCGCCACCGTCAAGCACTTCACCGGCTACACCCAGGAGGTGAACCGCTTCTTCACCGACACCAGGGTCGCCGACCGCGCCCTGTACGAGTTCTACGAGGCGCCCTTCCGCCGCGTGATCGCCGCGGCCCCGGCCACCTCGGTGATGATGGCGTACCCGAAGATCAACGGCACCTTCGCGACACGCAACGCCGGCCTCTTCGACGACCTGAAGAAGAAGATGGGCCTCCAGGGCTACACCGTGCCCGACTTCTGGGCCGGGGACGACCAGGTGGCCGCCGCCCGCGCGGGCATCGACCTCGCCGGACTGGGACCCGGCGGCGTCCAGATCCCGGCGGGCTCCCTGACCGGCGGCGCGATACCGGCCGCCCGGCTCGACGACGCCGCCCGCCGCATCCTCGTCACCATGTACGCCAACGGCCTCTTCGACCACCCCGTCACCGCCCCCGCGGCCGACGTCAGCACCCGGGCGCACAAGGACCTCGCCCACGAGGCGGCCGTCGCCTCCACGGTGCTGCTCGCCAACCGGGCCGGGGCCCTCCCGCTGACCGGTTCCGTGAAGTCGCTGGCCGTGATCGGCCCCGCGGGCACCGACACCTTCACCGGCGTGTCCGGCTCCAGCCACGTCGACCCCGGCACCTGGACCACCCCGCTCGACGCGATCCGGGCCCGCGCCGGAAACGCGGTCAGGGTCACGCACGCCCAGGGCACCAAGGGCGACCTTCCCCTCACCGCGGTCCCCGCCGCCGTCCTGCGCACTGCCGCGGGCGCGGCCGGACTGACGGGGGCGTACTACTCAGGTGCCGACGCCACCGGCACCCCCGTCGCGACCCGCACCGACCCCACCGTCGACTTCACCGCCGCCCCCGTCGACGGCCTGCCGCAGGTGTGGTCGGCCAGGTGGACCGGGACCCTGACCCCGACCACCACCGGACTGCACCGCTTCTCCCTGCTGACCTCCGGGACCGCAGCGCTGAAGATCGACGGCAAGGACGTCGTCTCCGGCACCCGGCAGATGGCCCGCTTCTTCCTCGGCCCCTACGACTACCCCCTCCAGGGAACCGCAGAACTGACCGCCGGCCGCGCCGTCAGGGTGGAGATCACCTACCACAACGCCACCGCGGAACGGGGCTCCAGCGGCCTGACGTTCGGCTGGCAGCCCGACTCCCTCATCCCCGCGGCCGTGGCGGCGGCCCGCGCGGCCGACGCGGCCGTCGTCCTCGTCAACCGGGTGGCCGGCGAGGGGATGGACCACGCGCAGTACGCGCTCCCGGGCGACCAGGACCGGCTCATCAGGGCCGTGGCCGCCGTGAACCCCCGTACCGTCGTCGTCCTCAACACCGACGGCCCCGTCGCGACCCCCTGGCTCGACGACGTGGAGGCCGTGGTCCAGGCGTGGTACGGAGGCCGCGGTGCCGGTACCGCTCTCGCCGCCGTCCTGTTCGGCGACAGCGACCCGTCCGGCCGCCTCCCGGTCACCTTCCCCGCCGACGCCACCCAGGGACCGGGCACCACCCCCGCCACCTACCCGGGAACGAACGGCGCCGTCTCCTACGACGAGGGCGCGGCCGTCGGCTACCGCTTCTACGACGCCCGCAAGCAGGAACCCCGCTTCCCCTTCGGCCACGGCCTGTCCTACACGACCTTCGCCCACGGCTCCCTCGAAGCGGCCTACGACCCGGCGGCACGCCAGGTCACCGTCGCCGTGACGGTGACCAACACCGGCCGCCGCCAGGGCACCGAGGTCGTCCAGGTCTATGCCACCCTGCCCGCCGCGGCGGCGGCCGAGCCCCGCCGCCTGGTCGCCTTCGGCAAGGTCACACTCCCCGCGGCCGGCAGCAGGCGCCTGACCCTGACCGTCCCGGTCCAGGACCTCGAGGTCTGGACGTCGGGGGCGATGACCCTCACCCGGGGCCGGTACACCTTCGCGACGGCCCGCTCGTCCCGAGACGTCACCGCGCAGCGCACCCTCGTCCTGGGCTGACCCGCACCCCTGCGCGGCCTCGTCCCGTCCCGCCGCCCGGACCGGCGCTCCGTCGCCGCCCGGCGGATCTCCTCCCCGCGGAACGGGGCCGCGCCCGTCGTCCGCTCGTCCCGGGGGTTCCGTACCGGACTGCCCGCCGGCCACGGACCGGGCGTACCAGTGCGCCCAGTCCGGGCCGTGACTGCTGTGCGGCGGATCGGCCCCGGGCACCCGGGCGTCGGCGGCGCCGCGGTGGAAGACGCCGCCCGCGTCGTGGAACACGGCGCGGGGCCGGCGCCGTGGCTCGTCAGCTCGGCGCGGGGCCGGCGCCGTGGCTCGTCAGCTCGGCGCGGGGCCGCCCCGATGTCGTCTCCACACCCGGTCGGCGGACACGCGTCCGGGCCTCCGGAGCCGCCCCGCAGCGTCCCCCCGTACCGGTTCCGGGAACGTGACCGCGACAAGGTGGCTCCAAAAGTTTGTTCCATGCTCAACTTCGGCCAGGAGTGGACTGTTTGAGCCACGCAAAGATCAATAACCTGCTGTCGACGGCACGCGTCCCAACCCGAGGAGTTCCGTGTCCACTGCCCCGCAGGCGCCCGACATCCTCTCGCCCGAGTTCGCGGCGGACCCCTACCCCGCGTACGCGGTGATGCGCGAGAAAGAACCGCTGATCTGGCACGAGGCCACCAAGAGTTACGTCATCTCACGCTACGAGGACGTCGAACGCGTCTTCAAGGACAAGAAGTCCGAGTTCACCACGGACAACTACGACTGGCAGCTGGAGCCCGTCCACGGCAAAACGATCCTCCAGCTCAGCGGCCGGGAACACGCCGTGCGGCGGGCCCTGGTCGCCCCCGCCTTCCGCGGCAGCGACCTCCAGGAGAAGTTCCTGCCGGTCATCGACCGCAACTCGCGCGACCTCATCGACGCCTTCCGGCACACCGGTTCCGCCGACATCGTCACCGACTACGCGACCCGGTTCCCCGTCAACGTCATCGCGGACATGCTGGGCCTGGACAAGGCCGACCACGCGCGCTTCCACGGCTGGTACACGGCCGTCATCGCGTTCCTCGGCAACCTGGCCGGCGACCCCGAGGTGACCGCCGCCGGCGAGCGCACCCGTGTGGAGTTCGCCGAGTACATGATCCCGATCATCCGCGACCGGCGCGACAACCTCGGGGACGACCTGCTGTCCACGCTCTGCGCGGCCGAGGTCGACGGCGTGCGGATGAGCGACGAGGACATCAAGGCGTTCTGCAGTCTGCTGCTGGCCGCGGGCGGTGAGACCACCGACAAGGCCATCGCCAGCATCATGGCCAACCTGCTCCTGCATCCCGAGCAGCTGGCCGCCGTCCGCGAGGACCGCGGGCTGATCGCGGCGGCGTTCGCGGAGACGCTGCGGCACACCCCGCCGGTCCACATGATCATGCGTCAGGCGGCCACGGACGTCGAGGTCACCGGCGGCACCATACCCCAGGGCGCCACCGTGACCTGCCTGATCGGAGCCGCCAACCGGGACGAGCGCCGCTACCGCGACGCCGACCGCTTCGACATCTTCCGCGACGACCTCACGACCACGTCCGCGTTCTCGGCCGCCGCCGACCATCTCGCGTTCGCGCTCGGACGGCACTTCTGCGTCGGCGCGCTGCTCGCCAAGGCGGAGGTGGAGACCGGTATCAACCAACTGCTCGACGCGATGCCCGACATCAGGCTCGCCGACGGCTTCGACCCGGTGGAACAGGGCGTGTTCACCCGCGGCCCGCAGTCGCTCCCGGTGCGCTTCACACCCGCCGCCGGCTGAGGCCGGCCGCGCACGGGTCTCCGTGTGCCGCGACCGACCGGCGGTCCCGGCACACGGAGGAGGCCGTCGACGCCCGCACAGCCGCCCGGCGTCGACGACCGCGGGTCAGTGCACCGACGGCGTGAAGCGCACCGGCAGCGTGCTCAGTCCGCGCATCCAGATCGACGGACGCCAGGTCAGCTCCGCCGTCTCCACCGCCAGCACCAGGTCGGGCAGACGCTCCATCAGCGTCTCGACCGCCGTACGCGCCATCACGTCCGCCAGCAGGGGCGCCGGGTAGGGGCAGCGGTGCTCGCCGTTGCTGAAGGACAGGTGCGCGGAGTTCTCGGCACCCACGTGCGACTCGGGCCAGATCTGCGGATCGGTGTTGGCCGCCGCGAGCCCGAGGACCAGGCAGTCGCCCTCGCGGATGTGCCGCCCGCCCAGCTGGGTGTCCCGCACCGCCCAGCGGCCGATGAAGTTCTGCGTCGGAGTGTCCAGCCACAGCACCTCGTTGAGCGCGTCGCCCACGCTCACCCGGCCGCCGGAGACGTTCACCGCGAACCGCTCGTCGGTCAGCAGCAGCCGCAGCGTGTTGCAGATCCAGTTGGCCGTCGGCTGCTGGGCCGCCGCGATGACGGAGATCAGGTCCTGGACGACCTCCTCGTCGGTGAGAGCGGCCGCGTCGAGCAGCATCCGCGAGGTGACGTCCGGCCCGGGACTCTCCCGCTTCTCCTTCACCAGCTGCGTCAGCCGCGCCCCGACCCGCATGTACGCCGCGACCGGATCGTCGCCCTCGCCGGCGTCCAGCGAGATCCGCAGGTCGTCGACGAGCTGCTCGGTGTCCTCGCTGCCCTGCGGCATCCCGCACATCCACAGCACCGCGCGGGCCGGCAGCGCGTGGGCGTACGTGCTCATCAGCTCGGCCTCGCCGCTGCCGGCGAAGAGCGTGATCAGCTGCTCGGCGATCGCCTGGCACTCCCGGGCCAGTTCGAACTGGTCGACGCCCTCCAGCGCCTGGGTGATGACCCCGGCCCGGCGCTGGTGCTCGGCGCCCTCGGTGAACAGCACGGAGGGCTGGTAGCCGACGAACGGCAGCAGCGGCCAGGTCTCCGGGATGTTCGGCCACTGGTTCCAGCGCCGCGAGTCCCGGGCGAACAGCTCGTCGTGGCTGGTGACGTAGCAGACCTCGGGATAGCCGAGCACCAGCCAGGCGGGCACGTCGTCGTCGAGCAGCACCGGCGCGACCGCCCCGTGCTCCCGGCGCAGCGCGCGGTACAGCTCGGACGGCGTCTGCTGGTACTGCAGACCGCCCAGCGGGACGGCGGAGGCGTGCGCGGGGCAGCCCGGTGGGGGAGCGCCCGCCGACCCGGCGCCGCTGTGGTCGCTCACGATGTTCCCTCCCGGGAGAGTGCCAGCGAGTAGAGATGGTCCACGAGGGTGATCAGGACCTCCTTGCCGGAGGATCTGACCCGCGCGTCGCAGTCGACCATCGGCACGTGGTCGCCGAGCGACAGCGCCTGGCGGATCTCGTCGAGCGAGAAGCGGCGCTCGTCCTCGTCGAACCGGTTGACGGCCACCACGAACGGCGTCTTGTGGTGTTCGAGCCGGTCGATGGCGTACCAGGAGTCCTGCATGCGCCGGGTGTCCACGAGGACGACCGCGCCGAGCGTCCCGGAGAACAGCCGGTCCCACAGGAACCAGAAGCGCTCCTGGCCGGGCGCCCCGAACAGGTACAGCACCATGCGCTGGTTGAGGCTGATCCGCCCGAAGTCGAAGGCGACGGTCGTCGTCGTCTTGCGCTCGACACCGGCGGTCTCGTCGACGCCCTGCCCGGCCTGCGTCATCACCTCCTCGGTGTTCAGCGGCCGGATCTCGCTGACCGAGCGGACGAGGGTCGTCTTGCCCACGCCGAAGCCGCCGACGACGACTATCTTCAGGCCGGTCTCTGCGGCGTCGGCCAGCGGCGTGCGCTGGGAGGGCAGCTCAGAGGTTGCGGAGCCCATGGAGCACCTCCTGGAGCAGGGCGGTTTCGGGGAGGGCCGCGACGGACCGGGCCGCGCGGGGGTGGCGGGCGCTCACCCGGCCCATGGCGTGGAGGTCGCCGAGCAGGATGCGGACGACCGTGATGGGCAGCTTGAGTTCGGCCGAGATCTCCACCAGCGCCGCCGGGTGGCGGCACAGTTCGAGAATCCGGGCGTGCTCGGACTGCATGCCGGGCGTCGGCTCGCACTCGCTGACGATCAGGGTCACGAGGTCGAACGAGTCGTCGGCCTCGCTGCGCCCGCCCGTCACCGTGTAGAGCCGGTCCGGATCGCCGATGTCCACGGGTTTGCGGGTCACGCGGAGGCACCCCGGGTGACGGGTGTGCGGGGCTCGGCCCGCAGATGCTCGCCGATCTGCTCGACGAGTTCGGTCATCTGGTGGCCCACCACACCCGGGTCGGCGCTCTCCTGGGCGACCACCGCGAGATGGGCGCCCTGGCCGGCCTCCACGATGAACAGCAGGCCGCCGTGGAACTCGGTCATGGAGTGCCGGACACCGCCCGATCCGTCGCCGAACTCCACGGAGGCGCCCTGCGCCAGGGCCTGGATGCCGGAGCAGATGGCCGCCAGCTGGTCGGCCTGGTCCAGGGAGAGGTGCTCCGTCCAGCACAGCTTCAGACCGTCCCGGGACAGGACGAGCGCGTGGCGGGTGCCCGGCGTGCGCTCCAAGAGGTTCATCAAGAGCCAGGTGAGGCTGTTGTCAGTGGTCTCCATGACGGGCGGGACGGGATGCGACCGCATCGACGGTCGACCCCGGCCCGTTCCTCCAATCCAACGTGGTGCGGCGAATCGCTGCGTGAGGTGGTGGCTGCGCGCCCGGCCGGCGCGGCAGGCCGAGCTGGTGCTGTGACCGGAGGGGCTCACCGGCTCGCGACGATCCGGTGCGGCACCTCGCGGCGGCGTCGCCCCACCCGCGTACGTCCCCGTACGCGGGTGGCGCGCCGCCTCGCGAGGCACCGCACCGGATGCCGCGGGCTCCTGGCTGACCTTCCCGGCCACAGCGCTAGGCGTCGGTCTCGGGAAGGGGCCAGGCCCCGGAGTCGTCGGCTGCCGCGTCGGGTCCGCCCGCCGTGCGGCGGCCGCGGTGGAAGGCGCCGAACCGGCTGCCCGCGTCACGGGCCGGGCCGTCGGCGTCGGGCCGCGCGGACTCGGCCGCGGGCTGCGGCCGTCCGCGCTCCGCCTCGGCCATGGTCCGCCCCGGGGCCCGCACGGGCAG